>CANETX010000192.1 GCA_947441435.1 Planctomycetaceae bacterium | reverse complement strand
GGAGGCTCTCACGGCGTACGAGGAGATTCACGGACGCGGTGTCATCGCCACCACGGCGTCCGGTTCGACGATTCACGCTGGCCGCGCCCACTGGCTGCGGGAAGTGAATCCGTCCATCGCCGCCGAACTTGCCCAGATCGAGGAGAAGATCCCTGGAATGTCGAGCGTCCACGTCCTCAAGGACGGGAAGTACCTCGGCGCCGTCGGGCTCGAGGACAAGTTGCGGACCCATGCTCCGGAAACTGTTGCGCGACTTCGGCAACTCGGCGTCAGGCGCGTCTGCATCTTCACGGGAGACCGTCTCGCCGTTGCCAAGCAGGTCGGCGAGGCCGTCGGCGTCGACACGATCGAGGCGGAGTGTCTGCCTGAGGAGAAGCATGAGGAACTTCGCTATCTCCTGAAGCGAGGTCACAAGGTTCTCGTCGTCGGAGATGGCATCAACGATGGACCGATCCTCGCGAGCGCGGATGTCGGCGTCGCGATGGGACTCTCAGGCTCCGACATTGCGACCAACAGTGCAGGTGTCGCCCTCATGAACGAGGATCTGCGCCACATTCCGTTCCTCCTCGAACTCGCAGTAAAGGCGCGCGGCGTGATCGCGGTGAACATCGCGGCAAGCCTCGTGTTGGCGCTCGTCGGACTCGGGCTTGCTGCGACCGGCCAAATCCAGATCTGGGTGACCCCCTTCTATCAAGCGGCGGCCTACATCTTTGTGATCGCCAACAGCTTGCGGCTCGTCCGATTCGGCGAGGAGTACGCCGATGCCGAGGAGATTCGGCGGCTCACTGAGGCCCGCAAGGCCGAAAAACCGCTGCGCGCGGCGCACCGGCTGTCAGCGACCTCCTAAATCGCCTAGGAGTCTTGATTTCCAGCATTCCGGCGGTATTGTCGCGTTGTCGCGAGTCGTCGGCGGCAACCGCATCTTGAGATCGGTCCTCTGTCCCACCCAGGTAGCCCCATGAAACTCGCTTCCACCGCTCTTGCTCACCTCGTCATTGGCACCGCGTTCGTCGCGCATGCCGACGCGGCGGTCGTCATCATCAACCAGAATTCCTTCACCTTCAGCCCCATCGCGGCCAACGCATCCGTGGGCGACACGATCCGCTGGGTATGGCATGGCGGCGGGCACACCGTGACCAGCGGTGCCAACTGCAACTTCAACGGACTCTTCGACGGAGACCTCTCGACGGCGATCCAGTCGTTTGAGTGGGTCGTCCCGGCATCTGTCGCGGGGACAACGGTCCCGTACTTCTGCATGCCCCACTGCTTCTCCGGCATGGTTGGATCGATCGTGGTTGCGCCTATGGCAGCACCCGGCGACCTCAACTCGGACGGACTCGTCAACGGACTCGATCTCACGCAACTGCTCGGAGCTTGGGGGACGGCGGATGCCGCCTCGGACATCAATGACGATGGCATCGTCAATGCGGTCGACCTGAGCGTGATCCTCGCCAACTGGACTCAGTGATCGCTCCTGCGATCGCTGGCGCGCTCTCCCTACTGGTGACCGCCTCGACGCCTGAGGAGGGTCAGGATCTATTCGTCCGCGAGTGCCTCGGGTGCCACCGAAGCGACTCCCCTTCGCAGGTCGATCTTGCGAGCCCGGCCCCTCGGGGAAGACGTGCCCTCACAGCTGCGGCGGCGGTCCGCGAGGGACTCATGCCCCCGTGGCTGCCGGGGCCCATGGGTGCGCCCTTGGCGCATGAACGCCGATTGAACGAACACGAGCGGGCGACTCTCGTTGCGTGGCTCGAGCGCGGGGCGATCGTGAAGGGTGAATTGCCGCCCGAACCCAGCGTCGGCGCACCGACGGCGACGACGTGCCTGGTCAATTCCCCGCCGTGGGAGGTCGGCGCGGCCCCCGGAATGGCGATGCGAGCCTTCGCCGTCGAACTGGGCAACTCAGAGTCGCTTCTCGTCCAAGGGCTCGCCCTGCGCTGCGACTCTCCCGGACTCGTGCACTCCATCTCCTTGCTTGCGGACACGCGGGGCTACGCGCAGCGGCTCGATGCCGCCGATCCCTCGCCCGGCTACGACGCCTCCGGCGACATCGGCCTCGATGCCTCAGGATCTGCGGGGGCGGTCGCGCGACTGCGAGGAGAGTGGCTGCTTCCTCGAGGCTGTGCGATCGAGATTCCCGCTCAGGCGACCCTCGTACTTGAAGTGCATGCCGATCCTCGCGGGCGCACGGAGTCCACGGCCTGCAGGATCGACTTTTTCGGAGCAGACCCCGGCGCGACACCGGTCAAGGCGTACTCCTTCTCGCGGGTGCTCGGCGCACGGATCGAAGATGCTTCCTGCGCCATGGCGGTGCTCGTGCGCGCGGGATCGAATGCGCTCGGCATCCAAGTCATCGCGACTGCCCCGGACGGGTCACGCACGATCCTCTTGGAGATTCCCCGGTGGAATGAACGGTTTTCCGAGCCGTGGGACTTTTATCCACCGGTGCCCTTGGCTGCTGGGACGCAACTCAGCGTCGAGTGGACCACGAATGAAGAGGCTCCCGTACTTCCCGCGACTTCACACGCTGCGGCGATGGTCGAGCCGACGGTCGTCGTGCTCGCCGCGCCAGTTCCGGCCCAAGCCGCTCAGGCGATCGTCACCTTCGGATCGAGATAGATGTCCTGGATGGTGTTGAGGAGCTTGACTCCCTCGGCCATCGGACGCTGGAAGGCCTTGCGACCTGAGATGAGCCCAGTTCCGCCGGCACGCTTGTTGATCACGGCCGTGCGCGCTGCGTCAGCGAAATCGTTCGCCCCACTCGCCCCGCCCGAATTGATGAGACCCGCTCGACCGCAGTAGCAGTTGAGGACTTGGTACCGGCACAGGTCGATCGGATGATCGCTGCACAGATCGGTGTAGATCCGCTTGTCGAACTTGCCGTAGGAGGAGCCGCCCATATTGAGCGCGTCGAAGCCGCCGTTGTTCTCGGGCAACTTCTGCTTGATGATGTCTGCCTGGATCGTCACGCCGAGATGATTCGCCTGCCCGGTGAGATCGGCTGAGACATGGAAGTCCTTGCCATCCTTCTTGAAGGCGCTG
>CANETX010000191.1 GCA_947441435.1 Planctomycetaceae bacterium | reverse complement strand
GCGATGATCACTCGGGTGGCGGTCCTTCCCGAGCGCGAAGGGCTCTTTGAACTCAGGTTCGCGAATCTCCCCGCTTCGATCGACGCGGGATCGGTGCAGGCGACCGTCTCCGCGCCGCTCGGCGGATCGAAGCTGCTCGACGTGCGCTTCGAAGCAGTGGCGAAGCCGAATGATGTCTCGACGAATCCCCAGCTCCGCCAGGCGATCGCCGACCTTGAGTCGGCGAAGCGTAGGCGCGAGCTCCTTGCGCTTGAGGCCCAGCGCATCACCGATCAGAACACGCTGCTCAATTCGATTGCCGCAAAGACCGCCACGGAGAGTGCGAAGGACTTTGGCTCCAAGTCGCTCGACACTGCCGCCCTGTCCGCGCAGGTCTCGTACCTGAGCGCCGCACGGAAGACACTCATCGAGGAGCGGATGGTCAATGAGGAGGCGACCCGCGAGGCGGACCGTGCGCGCGAGGCGCTCGCGGCGAAGGTGCAGGCCTTGGGTGGTGAGAGCCGTGTCGAGCGCACGGCGTTCGTCACCGTCGGAAAGTCGAGCGCCGCGCCTGGGTCGGTTGCGCTCCGCTACCTCGTCACCGACGCGACATGGATGCCGCGCTACAACGTGCGGGCTGACATGGATGCCTCGACGCTCGTCGTCGAGTACGACGCGGACATCAGGCAGGCGACGGGCGAGGACTGGACCAACATCGCCCTGACTCTCTCGACCGCGCAGCCGACGCAGCGCGCGCAGCCGAACTTCGTCAACCCGATCGCGCTCGACATCTATGTCCCGCCGCCTCCAAGCACGGCGGCCGCGCATGTCGCGCCGGAGTCCGAGTTCCTGGGCCGGCGCAGGTCCAGTGCGAGCACCAAGGACGCCTCTGAGTCGGACAGCGACCTTCACTTCGGTGCAGCAATGATGGTCGCCTCCGCTGCTCCCACAGTCAGCGCCTCCTACGCGGAGAACTCCTACTACCGCGCGGCATTCGACGACGCTTCCGCGGTCCAGTCGGGGACGGTCGCCACATTCCCCCTGCCGAGACGCGTGACGATCCCGAGCGATGCCCAGAAGGCGCGAAACCTCCGCATCGCGACGATCGATCTCAAGCCGACGTTCGTGCATGTCGCGCAGCCCATCGTGGATTCGGCCGTCTACCTGAAGGCGACAGCGTCCAACACTTCGTCGTACCAACTGCTCACGGGACCGGTCGCGGTGTTCCTCGGTTCAGACTCGGTCGGCCGCACGTCGCTTCCCGATCTCGCACCCGGGAGCGAGATGACGTTCTGGCTCGGCACCGACCGTCGCATCGAAGCCAAGCGGACAACCGTCTCGAAGGACACCACAACCGAAGGTGTCTTCGACAAGCGAGAGGTCACTCGCTGGCAGGAGCGCATCGAGTTGACGAGCACGCTCGACTCGCGCGCGACTGTCGAAGTGGTCGACCGCATCCCCGTCTCGCACAACGAGCAGATCAAGGTTGAGATCACCACCTGCACCCCCGCGCTTGCGACCGACGCCAAGTACCTGAAGGATGAGCGGCCGTTTGGGATCCTCAAGTGGGTGATCCCCATCGCGGCGCGCGCCAAGGACGGGCCTCCTGTTGCAGGGGCGATCACGTGGACCACCACGATTTCCAAGCCGCCGAAGGCGCTGGTCACGGGAATGCCGAACTAGCCGGGTGGAAACAGCCCCCGGCGGTGTTACAGTCAGGCAATGCTCCGCGTTGTCATTGTTGGCGTGCTTGTTGTGAGCGCTGCTGCATCCGCGCAGGCTCCGCGGTATCTCGCGACCCCCGTCGCGGACATTCACCACGCGTGCAATCCGGCGAATCCGGACTGGTACGCGCCGGTTGTGGCGACTGCGCTCGCCGCTGACGGGCGCGTGCTCTGCGAGGCCAATTGCGGATCGACTACAGGTGGTTCGCGACCGTACATCGCGATGCCCGATGGCTCGATTGCGACGCTCCCCTACGGCACGTTTTCTTTCACCAAGCCCGTCGCGTTTCTGGAGGGTTCGACGGCGCTCATGCTCGGCGACTGGTGTCCGCCGGTGACCGGCACCTGCACGACTGCGCTCGCGCTCGGCGCTCCCGGAGGAGAGATCGCGATCATCGGCGCATCGAGTGCGACGACCTCCGTCGTGAACGGCTCGAACGAAGCCGGCTGGGCGGTCGGCTGGGGAGGCATCTCGACGACGGGTGCTTGGCGGCTTCGCCCCGATCGAACGCTTGAGCAACTTGCGCTCGGGGGCGGATGGGGACTCTCCGCCGACGCGGTCTCCTATGGCGGGATCGCGGCGGGATCGGCCTATGTCGGGAGCATCACAGTCGCGGTTCGTTGGGACGCCACAGGAGTCGCGCAGCAACTCACGCCGGTCGAGACGGGGACGAGCGCCTCGGCACTCGGGGTTGGGCCCGACGGATCTGTCTTCGGACAGTCGAATGGTCGCGCGGCGCGGTGGGCGCAGAACGGTGCACCGTTCGCGCTACTCCCGGTCGGCTCCGCGAGCCGCGCAACGCACATGGCGGGGAATCCGATGACGGCGGATCCGCTGGGCGCGTGGATCCTCGGCACGCACTCGAACCAGACCAAGATCTTCCGTTCGTCGCTTGGCGGACAGTGGACGGATCTTGGTGCGGGGGCCACTGCAATGCTCGCGGTGTCGGTCATGGGCCGTCCGACGCCGTCGTTCTTCGTCGCGCTCGGCCACGACGCGATGTACCAGCCGATGCCGCTGGTCTGGTGGCTCGGCGGCGCTCTCACGCCGCTCAAGTCGGTGACCGTGAACCCACCAGCCGGGATCGAGCATTTCCTGATCGTCGACAGCAACATGTCGAGGCAGATTCTTGCCAACGCGTCGCACAACAGTTCGCCGTATGTGTTCACGCAGCTCGCGCCGGGCGACACCGATGGTGACGGCACGGTCGGCGGACCTGACCTCACGCGAGTGATGGCGTCATGGGGGACAGTGCCCCAGGGAACCCGCGGCGCCGCCGATTTTGACGGCGATGGGCAGGTCAACGCGGCGGATCTCTCGGTGGTGCTCTCGGCCTGGGGCTCTTGATGCCGCAGGCGACGCTCGC
>CANETX010000190.1 GCA_947441435.1 Planctomycetaceae bacterium | reverse complement strand
CTGCGCGCAGGAGTCTTCGATGTGCTCGTGGGAGTCAATCTGCTGCGCGAGGGGCTCGATCTCCCCGAGGTGGCCCTCGTCTGCATCCTCGATGCCGACCGTCAGGGATTCCTGAGGAGCGAGTCGAGTCTCATCCAGACGATGGGGCGGGCGGCGCGCAACTCGGAGTCACGGTGCCTCCTCTATGCAGACCGCGTGACGCCCGAGATGCAGCGGGCCATCGACGAGATCGAGCGTCGTCGCACCAAGCAGATCGCCCACAACACCGCCCACGGAATCATCCCGATGACGATCGTGAAGGCGAACCGCACGGCCCTCGAAGGAGAACTGGCGTCCGTCCGCGACCCCGCGCGCCGGAAGGCCGCGCCGCGCAGCATTCCGCGACTCGAGCTGCTCGATGAGCTGGAGTCGGAAATGGCGGAGGCCGCCCAGAATCTGGAGTTCGAGCGTGCGGCACACCTGCGCGACGAGGCGGCGCGCGTCCGTCAGATGGAAGGCGAGTTCATCGAAGCGACAGCTGAAGACGAGTCCAGCGAGCGCACGAAGGATCATCCCCCGGGTTCGGCTGCTCGGCGCGCAAGCGGCAGGCAGGGTCGCCGGCGGAAGTAACGCTCGATCAGTTCTGTCCGGCGCCGCGCAGGCGGATCTTCCCCAGTCGTGCGACGAGGTCTTCGTCGGTCGCTCGTCCTTGATCGGACGAAGGGGTGCCGCTCGGGATCCCGGCAGGCCGGGAGGAACCGGTCGCAGGATGAGGGTGCAGATGCCGAAGCGCCCGAATTGCGGGACGCGACGCGGTCGCTGGAGCATTGCTGGGCTTGATGGTCTTGGAAGTCATGCGCGAGCCGAGGGTTCACATCAATTCGGTCCACGCGACCGGAGGGATGCACAAATCCGCGATCTATGATGGCACGACTCTCCTCGTTGGCAAGCGACAGTGGTGTTTGCCCCCCCACAACGAGGGTTTCTCCCTCCCCATGGCCCCCAAACGCACCTCCCCCACCACCGCCGCTGCGGCCATCCGCGTCCGAGGGGCGCGGGAGCACAATCTTCGCGGCGTCGACATCGACATCCCTCGGGACTCGATGGTGGTGGTCACGGGGGTCTCAGGCAGCGGCAAGAGTTCGCTCGCCTTCGACACGATCTTCGCGGAAGGCCAGCGCAAGTACATGGAGAGCCTCTCCGCGTACGCGAGGCAGTTCCTCGACCAGATGCGCAAGCCGCAGGTGGAGTCGGTCGATGGTCTCCCCCCGACCATCGCCATCGAGCAGCGCTCGGGTGGACACACCCCGAGGTCGACGGTGGCGACGACGACGGAGATCTACGACTACCTGCGACTTCTCTATGCCCGCTGCGGCGATCCGCGCTGCTGGCACCTTGACGACGCGGGAAAGCAGTGCGGCAAGCCGATCAAGGCGACGAGCGCGACGCAGATCGTCTCGGCGATTCTGGATCAGTGGAGTGGGAAGCGGATCATGGTGGCCGCGAGCGTGATCCGCGGGAAGAAGGGGCATCACAAAGAGGTCGCAGAGGAGTTGCAGAAGGCGGGGTTCATGAGGGCACGCATCGACGGCACGATCGTCGATCTCCGCGATGCCCTCAAGGCCGGTGGCGAGAATCCGCTGAAGCTTGCCCGCTACGAGACCCACGACATCGAGGCGATCGTCGATCGACTGGTCCCGAGTGCTCCCGAGCGTCAGCGACTCGCGGAGAGCATCGAGACGGCACTCCGCAGGGGCAACGGATCGACAACGATCCTGATCGAAGGCGAAGGGAGCGAGTGGACTGAGGTCAGGTACAGCGAGCGGTTCGCCTGCCCCGACCATCCCGCCTGCGCCCTCGAAGAGATTGAGCCGAGGCTCTTCTCCTTCAACTCGCCTCACGGCGCGTGCGGTCACTGCGCTGGACTCGGAACAGTGACCGAGTTCGCTGCTGATCTCGTCATCCCCGATCGGACGAGGTCGCTCGCTCAAGGGGCAATCGAGCCCTGGCGGCGCGACGGCAAGCGGATGTACCGGTGGTATCTCCGGTTCGTCCGCAAGTTCTGCACCAAGGCGGGGGTCGAGGCCGAGACGGCGTTTGGCAAACTGCCCGCTGACATCGCGCGGATCCTGATGGAGGGCACGACACCGGAGGAAGCCAAGTCGCGCGGTTTCAACTTCGAGGGAGTGCTTCCGATCCTCCGCCGTCGATTGCGCGAGACCGAGAGCGACTTCATTCGCGAGCGGCTTGCGGCGTACACGGCGGTCTCCCCCTGTCCGAAATGCCAAGGGCGAAGACTCAAACCCGAGGCGCTTGCAGTGGTTCTCGCCTCGGGATCGGCGACCCTCAACATCGCACAGGTCACCGCGCTCTCGATCGAGCGGGCGCAGGCGTTCGTGGCGGACCTCACTTTCGGAGCGACTCACGAAGCCATCGCGTCGCCGATCCTCAAGGAGATCAAGGCGCGACTCGGGTTCCTTGCGTCCGTGGGTCTTGGCTATCTGACGCTCGACCGCAGTGCGGCGACCCTTTCCGGGGGAGAGGCGCAGAGGATCCGCCTCGCCACGCAGGTCGGGTCGGGGCTCGTCGGCGTCTGCTACGTTCTCGACGAACCGACGATCGGACTGCACCAGCGCGACAATGATCGCCTCATCGGAACGCTGCGCCATCTCACCGAGATCGGCAACACGGTGCTCGTCGTCGAGCACGACGAGGACACGATCCGCGCGGCTGACCATGTGGTCGATGTTGGCCCCGGGCCGGGACGCCACGGCGGAATGATCGTCGCGCAGGGATCCGTCGCTGACATCTGCGCTGCACCCGCGAGCCTCACCGGGGCGTACCTGACGGGCGCGCGCTCCATCGCCGTGCCCAGCATCAGGCGCGAGGTCACCGAGTCCAAGGCGATTGTCGTCCGGGGTGCAGCCCAGAACAACCTCAAGGGAATCGATGCGGCATTCCCCGTGGGGGGCTTCACATGCGTGACCGGAGTCTCCGGGAGCGGAAAGAGCACGCTCGTCAGTGACATTCTCCTCAACGGCGCCCTGCGCGCTCTGCACCAAGGGCGGACGACACCCGGCCGCCACACGTCGAT
>CANETX010000189.1 GCA_947441435.1 Planctomycetaceae bacterium | reverse complement strand
TCGGCGGAGACGGTGGAGCCGCAGCGACGGCGTGCGATCGCGCAATCGTCGTCCGCGGTGTCGATGGTGCAGCTGTGCAAGAGGCGCATCAGGTGATCCTCCACCTCCTGTGCGAGTCGCTCGAGCCGTCATGACTCCCCCGCTACCGCCGAGCGAGCCGAGCAGATTCGAACTCCGCCGCGAACCACCTTCGACTCCTCACCGACCTCTCTGATCATGTTCCGCGCGATCGCCTACTCGTACGTCTGCCGACTCGTGGTGCCGGTTTGGCTCCTCGCGGGGGCCATCTTCAAGCTCGTCGAACTCAATCCGAAACTGCTTCCGCCGCCGGTGCTGTCGGTCGTCACCGGGACTGACGGCGCATTCGGAGTCTCGGGCGGCGAGTGGCTCGACCTCGCCATGCGAATCATCGTCGCGGGGGAGTTTCTGCTCGCGGCTGCGATGCTGACGATGCCGAGATTCGCCCGGGCCGTGTCAATCGCAACGCTCGCTCTCTTCTGCGCGATTCTCGGCTCCGTCATCGCGGATGCCTTCCGCGAGAAGGGATTTGAGGGCGTCCTCAAGGGATCCTGCGGATGCTTCGGTTCCGCAGGGCCCAATCCCCTCGTGATGCTCGGCATCGACGGAGTGCTTCTCATCGTCTCGATTCTCGCGCGACGCTCTCCGCGCGCCATGCAGGTCGGAAGGATGTTCGGACTGCCGGCGTGCCTGCTGCTGACGGCGATCGGTGCCATTGCCGCCGCAATGAGTCCCGCGCGTTCGGAGATCGACCTCACCCCCGTCGACCCACCCAAGGCTGCCGATGCCGTCCCGGCCGCGACGGCGTGGCCGGGATTGCCTGCGAAGGCAGCCCCCTACTACATCCCCGACTTCCCCACGTGGCTCAACACGCGGCTTGACTCTCAGGAATTCGCGCGGCTCATGACGCCGGCTCCACCGGAGTCAATCAACCAAGGGACATGGTTCATCCTCCTCTATCGGATGGACTGTGATCACTGCCATGAGCTGATGACCGAGCACTTCACGGGCCATCTTGCGACGCCTGTCCTCGCAATCGCGATTCCGGACACGGATCCCGCCGCGAGCCTCGAGATGCCCTGCGAAGAGTGCCAACTCCGCACCCTCGTCAAGGGACCCGAGTACGTATTGACGACGCCGGTCCTATTGCGACTCGAGAACGGCGTCATCACTCGCATGGCGACAGACCATGAGGACACCGCAGCACTCGATGCGTGCCTGGCCCCCTGACGAGCCATGCGAACTCTCGCCGTGCGAATTGCGCTTCCGCTTCTCCTCCTCGCCACGGGAGCCCACTGGCACCATCACGGGCTTGACTCGTTTCCCCGATGGCTCGGAAATCTCTTCCGGATGGCGGGGACGGACGAGTCGACCGCGGCGCGACTGGTGGTCGGCGTGATGACTGGCCTCGCGGTCAGTTTCGCACTGCTCGGCGCGCGCGGGCGCTTCGGCACCGCCATCTCCCGCGCAACTGCCGTGGCCTACGCATTCGGCTCGGTCGCCTCGATCGCCTCGATCGTTGCAAGTCCACCCACGCAGCCGGGAGGGCTTGCCCCCCTCGCACTCCCTGCCCTCGGACTCGCCGTCGCGCTCGCCGTCTACTCGCTCTTGAACCGAGCGCCATCGAGTGAGTCAAGACCGGCGACGCTGGGCGGTGCGTGGAGAGGCATCGTGCTTCTGGCGGCCCTCGTCGTGTCCTTCGCCGTCGCCGCGCGCCTCGACTTCGCCCCGAGGTCACAGCACTCGGCCGCGGCACCCGACGCCATCTCCCTCGACTACGTTCAGTGGCAGGGACGATCAATGCCGGACACGGGACTCTCCCGGCTCCTTCCCATGCTCACTCCGATGACGCTCGAAGGACGATCAATCGTCATTCTTTATAGCCCCGAGTGCAGCCACTGCCGCGAGGTCTTCGAGCAGTACCTCGCCCATCCGATCGCAGACACGAAGGTCATCGCCATCGAGATTCCCGCGAATCCCGGCAGCACTCCCCTCTCGGGCGATGCCCTTGGAGAGATGCCCTGCGAAGGTTGCGAGCGAATGAGACTCCCGGCGGGGAACACGTACCTCATCAAGCCACCGACGGTGCTCGTCGTCGTCGCCGGGCGCATCGTCTGCGCGACCGACAGCGATTTCAAGGCGTGCCTTGAGAATCTGCCGCCCGTGCCGAAGAACGCTTCGACCGAAGTTTCGCCGTAGTCCCACCGCAGGCCGCGCGCACCGACACCCCGCGGAAGCGGACTTCGACTTCGACACCTGCGTCGGCGAATCGTCGCGGTCGCGTCTCAGCGCCGCACGCCGCAGCAACGACTCCCCGGATGAGCGCTGCCGAAACCGGTAGCCCTCGCAGTTCCATGGCCCGCGCCAGCAAGGCGCGGCTCTTGGTGACACCTGCGTCGCGGAATCGACTGCGCTCGATCACCTCTGCGGTCCAGCCGTCACGCGCGGCGATCTCGCCGAGCGCCCAGTGGCCGCAGCGCCCCTCGTCCGCAGCGCGAGAGGCATGAAGGGCAATCGAAGGCCACCGCTTCGCCAAGGCCCCGAGAATTCCGCTGCGCAAGTGCCCACGCGCAGATTGCTCCGAGCGATTGGACTCATCGACGACGAAGTCGACTTCGCAGTCACGGCAGAATCGTTCGAGCGACTCGCGGCTTTGCGCCAGGAGCGGTCGACCGACTCGCACCTCCGCCCAAGCGAGTCCCGCTCGCCTCCACGGAATCCCTCCGAGCCCTCGCCCCCGCGTCCCCCGCCCCAGGCGCATGAGGAGCGTCTCGAGCACATCATCCGCCTGATGGCCCATCAAGATCCACGGTGTCGCTTGCTCTCGCGCCACCTGCTCTACGGCTTCATGGCGGAGTCGGCGCGCGCGTGCCGCGAGGCCGCCCACACCCCGATCGGGATAAACATCCACGACCCGCAGCGGGACCCCAAGTCTCGCGCAGAGCCTGCGGCACGAGTCGACGTCGCCATCGGCGCTCGCGCGAAGATGATGATGGACGTGTACCGCGCTGACGCCCGGACGCGGATCCTCCCGCTGCGTGATCGCCCACACCAGCACGAGGAGTGC
>CANETX010000188.1 GCA_947441435.1 Planctomycetaceae bacterium | reverse complement strand
TCATGCGAAGTCGCGGCGACCGGGCAGACCTGCTCGCACGGTGCGTTCTCGCACTGCATGCAGGTGACGGGCTGCACTGCGTAGCCCGCGGGCGAGGTCGGATCGGGACCACGGAAGTATCGGTCGACGCGGATCCAGAACATCTCGCGACCGCGCAGGACCTGGTCCTTGCCGACGACGGGAATGTTGTTCTCGGCCTGACAGGCGGTGACGCACGCGCTGCATCCCGTGCACTTGGCGAGATCGATGGCCATCGCCCAGCGGAACTGCGCGCCGTCGAGATTCGTCTCTTCCCAGAGCGAGAGTCGACTCGCGACATGTGTCACGTGGCGCGCAAAGTCCGGGTGACTTCGATAGACATCGACGGGAGCCTCGCGGATGAGCGTCGGAAGGCGCTCTTGGATTCCGTCTTCGGGGACGCTGGCGACGAGCGCGTCGACGGCGCCGTGATCCTGTGTGTGCGCGACGGCGTACTTCGCGCCGGTACGTTCGACGGAGAGTCCAGTCGCGAAGTCAGCGGCCGTCGAGGTACGAAGCGTGAAGGCATTGAAGCCTGCCTCGCTGGCGATGATGCCGACGCCGGCGCCTTTGCGTCCGTAGCCGAGCGCGAGTCCGACTGTGCCTTCGGGATAGCCCGGCATCGGCCACGCCACCGACTCGATGGCGCGCGTCGAGGTGCCGTTCGTGAGCGAGAGCTTCAACATGTCGCCGCGGCGCACGCCGAGCGTGTCAGCCATCGCCTGGCTCATGAGTGCGGCGTTGTCCCAGTTGATCTTGGTGACAGGATCGGGGAGTTCCTGGAGCCACGCGAGATTCGAGAAGCGGCCGTCCCACACCTTCATGTCGCGCAGGAAGGAGAGTTCAGTGGCGTTCGAAACCGACGCTGGCAGCGTGCGCAGCGCCGTCGCGATCGATCCTGCCGTGAGCGACGAATCGACGGCTGCCGAAGCGGTGCCGGGAACGAATCCTTGATCGAGCCACGTGCGCCACGCCACGTCGAACGCGACTCCGGAGAGTCCGCTCGAGGCTTCGTGCGTCTTGCGCACGATGGTCTGTCCATCGCGCACCTCTGCGCCGAGAAGTTCAGCGAGAAGTTCGAGCTGGCTCTTGCCGCCTTGATCGCCGGCAACCATCGGAAGGATCAGCGGCTGCTGGATCGTGAGTGTGCCCTCGAAACTTCGTGCATCTCCCCAGGCCTCGAGGAAACTCGCCTCGGGAATGTGCCATGAGCACGAGGCGTGCATCGCCGTCTCGTTGGCGTACATCCCAGAATGGATGACGCTCGGAACCTTGGCGAGCGCGGCAGAGAAGTTGAGATCGCTTGGCGCGTCGTAGACAGGATTGCCGCCGAGGATGAGCAGCGTGTCGATCGCGCCCGCTTGCATCTGTGCGACGAGCGCAGCGAATCGCGCGGCTGACGGCGCGACCGGTTCCGCGTGGTACGCGACGGTTGAACCGACATTGCCCAGCGCGTGATTGCACGCGACGATGATCGCATGGGTCAGTGGCGAGGCATCATCGCCGGCAGTCAGGAGCGCGCGGCCCTTGTGGTGGTTGAGATCCGACACAATCGCAGCGACGAACGCGCCACCCTTCCCCTGCTTCAGCGCCTGCGCCGCAGGAGAGTTGGCCGCCGCATCGATCGCTGCGCGAAGTGCGGCGTCGCCATGGCCCGCATCGATCGCCTGCGCCAGAAGAGCGGCGACATAGACGATGGCGCTCGGACGCACCGCGAGCCGTTCGTCGGCGTTCATGCCGGTCAGCGAGAGCCCTGCGTCAGCGCAGTAGAGACGCGTAATCTGCTGCTTGGACGGATCCTTCGCCTCGACCGCGCGTCCCATGGACCACTGATGGGCCCACTGCGCCGCGAGCGGAGTCGAATAGAGGAAGTCGTCGCCGAGTGAGACGATGACCGATGCCTTGTCGAATCGGTTGATCACGCGCCGAGGCGATCCGAAGGCGAGTGCCGTTCCTTCGCTCACGTTGTCGCGGTTGAGTGGCTCCCATGCGACGACCGTCGCGCCCGGCAGCGTCGCAGCAACCTTGGCCAGCAAATCGGCATGCGTCGGGCCGCTTCGGTATTCGCCGATGATCGCGAGTCCCTTGCCCTGCGACGCGCGCAGCGCCGCGGACTTCGTCGCGAAGAACGAAGCGAACTGCGGGTAGGTCGATCGCGTGCCGCGCGAGAGGACGGTGCGGCTGCGATCGGGGTCATAGAGCGCGAGAACCTGCGCCTGCGCGCTCGAGGCGAGTCCGGCACCGCCGAAGGGATGCGTGGGATTCGGCTCGAGCTTGATCGGGCGGCCATCGAAACTCTTGGCCAGCATCGGCTGCGCGCAGCCGGCAAACTCCCACGCGGTCGCGTAGTAAACGGGATCGCCAGGGATGCGATTGGGAGGCTGATTCGCCGCAGGAACAATGTTCGTCTCAGGCCAGCGGCGGCATCCCGCAACGCCAAGACCCGCGAGGGCGAATGACGCTCCCATCACCTTGAGGAACTGGCGGCGATCGTCTCCTGGAACGACCTCCGAAGCTCCTTCAGGAAACTCACGGTGCATCCAGTCGCGAAACTCCGGTGTCCCGGTGAGATCCTCGACGCTCCGCCAATAGCGATCTTTCAACGATGACATGTGGTGCAGTTCTCGCTGGGGCTGATGTGGTAGAGGGCCTGAAGCGCGGCGCGCTCATTCGCGGTCATCTCGACACGCTGATCCCAGGCAAGATTGGTGAGTTGGGAGACCGGGCGCAGGTGGTCAACCGGGTCGCGATGGCACTCGAGGCACCAGCCCATCGCCATCGGCGAGTAGCGGTACACCACTTCCATCTGATCGACGCGGCCGTGGCACTCGACGCAGCCGACGCCGCGGTTGACATGGGCGCTGTGGTTGAAGTACGCGTAGTCGGGAAGCTTGTGGACCTTCACCCACTCAATGGAATTTCCCGACTCGTAGGAGTCGCGGACCTTGGCAAGTTTGGGGCTGTCGCGTTGAATCTGCGTGTGGCAGTTCATGCACGTTTGTGTGGGAGGAACTGCGGCAAACGCCGCTCGTTCAACCGTGTTGTGGCAGTAGCGGCAGTCGAGGCCGAG
>CANETX010000187.1 GCA_947441435.1 Planctomycetaceae bacterium | reverse complement strand
TGGATCGCTGCGATGCGCATCCGCGCTCAGGCTCCTTGCATGTCCTTGAGCCCGCCGCGGGCGATGACTTCGATTTCCTTCGAGCGCAGGGCCGCGAAGAGTTCCGTCGCGTGGTCGCTTCCGCGCACCTCGACTTGGCAGAGCACCTGCACCTTGGAGACATCGGCGTCGCCGAAGGCCCGCTCGTGAGAGACCTGCTTGATGCTCGCACCCGTCGAGGCGATGGCTGTGGCCAGATCGGCGAGGCCACCCGGGCGATCCTTGATGACCGCGAGGAACTGGATGAGCCGACCTTCGAGTGCCAGTCCATGTTCGATGACTCGCGCCAAGGTCGTCGGGTCGATGTTGCCCCCGCAGAGCACGAGAACCACTCGCTTGCCCGCAAGCAGCGAGAGCCGTCCCTGCAGGAATGCTGCCAGCGGTGTCGCACCTGCCCCCTCGACAACACCCTTCTCGAGTTCGGCGAGTTTGAGGATGGCGCGAGTAATCGACTGCTCATCGACGGTGACGACCTGATCGATCCTTCCGCGTGCGACCGCGAAGCTCGTCTCACCGATCTCGGGGACTCCGAGTCCATCCGCGAGCGACGGCTGCGCCGACACCCGCACGGGATGGCCCGCAGCGAGCGCGGCGGTCATGCTCGGGCAGCGCTCGGCCTCTACGCCGATGACCTTCGTGGCTGAGTGCAAGTGCTTGGTGACCAGCGCGGTCCCCGCGATCAGTCCCCCGCCTCCGACGGGAACAACGATGGCGTCCGGCGTGGGCATCTGCTCGAACACTTCGAGCGCGCAGGTTCCCGCACCCGCGATGATGGCCGGGTCGTTGAAGCCGTTGATGTAGGTCAACCCCTCGGCGGCGACACACGCATCGGCACGCACCTTGGCATCGGCGATGTTGTCCCCATGCAGCACGACACGCGCGCCATACTCGCGGCAGCGAACCTGCTTCACGAGGGGAGCGAAACGGGGCATGACGACGGTGACCGAGATGCCGAGGCTCCGTCCGTGGTAGGCGAGCGCAAGAGCGTGGTTGCCGGCGCTCGCAGCGACGACTCCACGCCCACGCTGAAAGTCGGTCAACTGCGAGAGCGCATTGCGCGCGCCGCGCTCCTTGAAGGAACCGGTGGCCTGCTGGTAATCGAGTTTGCACCAGATCTCGGCGCCGCAGAGTTCGGAGAGGTGCGGGCTGGGCACGCAAGGCGAGCGGAGGACGCCGGATGCGATCCGCCCGTGCGCCTCGACGACCTGTTCGTACGAGAGAGTGGCGGCCGTGGTCGTCACGCTCGTAGGTTCCTCAGGCGATCGGACCGGCTGCACGCACCGCGTCGCTCATGGCAAACTTCGCATCATTGGCCCGGAACTTCTGGGCGAGTTCCTTGGCCTTCAGGTCGTAGGCCGCGCCGTCCTTCCATGTTCGCCGCGGATCGAGCACTTCGGTGGGCACGCCTGCGACCGCGGTCGGCATCGACAGTCCGAAGATGCTGTGAGTGACCCATGTGGCCTTGGCGAGCGAGCCATCGAGGATCGCAGTGACGAAGGCGCGTGTGTACGCGAGCTTGAAGCGCGATCCCGTGCCGTAGGGTCCCCCCGTCCAACCCGTGTTGAGGAGCCACACATTCGAGTTGTGGGAAGCGATCCGGTCGCGCAGCATCTCGGCGTAGCGCATGGGTGGACGCGGCATGAAGGGACCGCCGAAGCATGCCGAGAAATTCGGCTGAGGCTCGGTGACTCCTGCTTCTGTCCCGGCGAGTTTCGACGTGTAGCCGTTGAGGAAGTAGTACATCGCCTGCTCGTGCGTGAGCTTCGAGACCGGCGGAAGCACTCCGAAGGCGTCGGCCGTCAGGAAGATGACATTCTTCGGGTGACCTGCGACGCTCGGAATGCGCGCATTTGCGATGTACGAGACGGGGTAGGTGACCCGCGTGTTCTCCGTCTTCGCGGCGCTGTCATAGTCGGGAACGCGGGTCGAAGGATCGACGACCGTGTTCTCGAGGACGCTCCCGAAACGGATGGCGTTCCAGATCTCGGGCTCCCCCTCGCGCGAAAGCTTGATGCACTTGGCGTAGCAGCCGCCTTCGATATTGAAGACGCCTTGCGCGCTCCAGCCATGCTCGTCGTCCCCGACGAGATCGCGGTTGGGATCGGCGGAGAGCGTGGTCTTGCCGGTTCCTGAGAGCCCGAAGAAGAGCGCCACGTTCGACGGATCCTTCCGGTCCACATTGCACGAACAGTGCATCGGGAAGACCTTGCGGTCGGGAAGGTCATAGTTCATCGCATAGAAGATGGACTTCTTGATCTCACCCGCGTAGCGAGTCCCGACGATCAGCACCGTCTTCTTCTCGAGGCTCTGCGCGATGCACACCGGACCCTTGGCGCCGTACTTGGCGGGATCATCGAGCCGCAGGCTCCCGGCGTCGATGATCGTCCAGTCCTGCGCCCAGTTGGCGAGGTCCTTGGGGTCGGCATTGATGAAGAGCGTCTTGGCGAAGAGACTGTGCCACGCCTCTTCCGTGAACACGGAGACCTTCAGGCGATACGCGGGATCGGCTCCGGCGTAGCCGTCGAACCGATACAGGTGCTTGCGGCGGGAGAGGGTCGCCATCACCAGGGACTCAAGCGCCGCGAAGTTCTCGGGGCTCATGGGCTGGTTCACCTTGCCCCAGTCGATGTTCGGGTGAATCGCCGGCGAGTCCTCGAGGAATTTGTCGTTGGGACTCCGCCCGGTCCGCTCGCCCGTGTCGCACGCGAGGGCTCCGTTGGAGGCGAGTCTGCCTTCGCCCCGCACCAGCGCATGTTCCACCAGCACCCCGACCGACAGGTTGGCGAAGATCTGCGCGGGCCCAAAGGCGTGGGTAGCGGACACGTGCGTCGCGGTCATTGTGGACATGAGACTCCCTTTCTGGTGAGCCGGAAAAGGTACCACACGGGCGGCATGGATTGCCTGCACAAGTCGCTCCACTCCATTACTATCTCCCCCCCACGTCGGCGGCCGTAGCTCAGTTGGTAGAGCGCCGGGTTGTGATCCTGGATGTCGCGGGTTCAAATCCCGTCGGTCGCCCTCCCCCCTTCTGTCCGATGCGCGTTCACGCACTTCAAGTC
>CANETX010000186.1 GCA_947441435.1 Planctomycetaceae bacterium | reverse complement strand
GATCGCCAATACGCTTTTCAGCGACGGATCTGCTGCGGTCATCGTTGCACGGGGAGATCCACATACGCATCCATCCATCGCAGGAACGCACAGCATCATGATGCCTAACACTGCAAGTGAAATGGCGTGGCATATTGGAGATCATGGATTTGAAATGACACTCGGCGCGCGTGTCCCCGAAATTATTGAATCCCATGTTGGCGAATGGGCGCGAAATGCGCTTGCGAAACATTCGCTCGATGTCCAAGACATTCGAGGATGGGCGATTCATCCAGGTGGACCGCGTGTCATCGATGCTGTCATTGCATCCCTTGCGATTGGGAACGAATCAGGCGATGCAAGCCGCTGTGTTCTTCAAAACTTTGGGAATATGAGTAGCGCGACTTTGCTTTTCATTCTGAGTGAATTGCTTGAACGCAAGATTGCGCGCCCTTGGGTCGGACTCGCATTTGGTCCAGGACTTGCTGGCGAGATGTTGGTGGTTGAGTGAAAGTCCCAGCACTTTCACCGCAGAGAAGTCCCAGCTTTTCAGATCATGATCAGAGGCTTGATCAATTCAAGTCCGCCCAAGGTGGAACATGATCGCGTTGTCCATGCGCGTCTTTCAGCGCCGTCGGCGCCAACGACGCCGCGCAAATGCTGGAAGCAGCGCCAGCCGAAGGGGACTTGTCAGGCGGAGCAGAATCAGCCGGATATCCCATACAGGCGTCGCCCGTCTGGCGAGAGAGGTCTTGGTCGTGGCCAGCGCCTGAAGCCCTTACCGTCGGAAGATCCGCGTGCGCGGGCTGCTAAATTGAAGCGGATTTTCCCAGCCGCGATAGAGAATGATGAGCCGCGTGATGAGCGCGCCCAGCAGTGCGACGAGGATGCCATTTCGCACCTGATCCATGCTGATCTGGCGGACTTGCACTCCGAGAAACAGGCTTAGGGCGAGCCCCCAGACCAATGCGACCTCGGCATAAAGACCGCGCTTCAAAGCCGAGTTATCCGAATGGAGAACAATATCGCGCAGGACGCCACCGCCCGCGCCTGTGAGCACCGCAAGCAGCGGCCCCCACAACCAAAGCGGATCGCACTGCATCTCAACCGCCACCCGCACGCCGGTGATGGTGAACGCCGCGAGGCCCACGGCATCGAAGAAGCCGAAGAGTGTGTCGAAAACGCGCATGTACCTCGCCGACCGTTGCCATCCTTCCGGAGCGCGGTCGGCAAGTTTGAAAACTACATAACCCACCACCACGAGACCTGCGACGAGCAGGAGCGGCACGGGCGAGCGAAGAAGGGCCACCGGCTGGCGCCCTGTGATCAAGTCGCGCAGCAGGCCGCCGCCGACCGCGGGAAGCGCGGAGAGCACAAAGGCGCCCACAAGGTTGTAGCGCCCGCGGTGCGCGAGGATGACCCCGGAAAGAGCGAAGGCGATCGTGCCGATGATGTCGAGCCAGTAGAACCAGCGACCACCCACGGCGATCTCGAGCATCGGCGACAAATGATAGCCGCGCAAGATGCGATCGAACTCACCGCTTGCCTGCACCGCGTGCAAGGCACGGTTGAAATCCTCTACGTCTTTTTCCGTCGTCGACACGCGGCTGAACATCGCGCACACGCCCATTTTACCGAAGTGCGCCGGATGTTCCGTGATGGTCATGCCATAGCCGAGCTGGGTCGTGATCGTGGCGGCGGCGAGCCGCTCGGAAAGCGCGGCGTCGACATCGCCGTGCAGGAGCGCCTGGAGATTCTCGGCGTCAGTGTCGCTCGCGACGAGAAACCGAGCGTTGGCCGGATCGCGCACAAACGCGTCCACCTCGGGCAGTAGGTAAGCCGTGGCCTTGACCACGCCGAGCCGCAGGCCCTCGCTGCGCACCTGAGCAAGAAAGGCGGCGGCATCCTTGAACGGATAGCGCTGCATATCGCTGATGCGGACGTAGAGGGCGTTCTCCTCCTGGCGATAGGGGGCGGAGAACCGCACGAAATTTTCCCGCTCGGCGGTCCACGCCGCGCCAAACGCGAGCTCGCAGTCCCCGCTCTTGAGCAGCTGCTGGTGCCGCTCCCACGGGATCTCTTCAAGCGTCAGCAGGTGTCCCGCTTCGCGCGTGATGGCGCGGATCAACTGCACGTCGAGTCCGGTCACCGTTTCCACATCGCCCTGGCGCGCGCGGAACTGGAGTGGCGGTTGCGCATACCAACCACAGCGCCACACCGGTGTTTCGGCCGACGCAATGGAGACGAGCAGCAGTGATAACACGAACATCAGCTGCCATACGGATTGTTTTGATTGAGACATGAGGTTCACAAAGCTGGGTCCCGACTTCGCAGACGATAGTGATTTTCGGAAGCGAGCATCCGCAATCTAATCTCCGTTTTTTCCTTGCTCCACCAAGGCCCGATCACTCAGCCCGCCCGTGGGAACTTGCGAGCGCGGCACGTTGGAGCATGCGCGGCGTTCAGCGCTGACGACGCCGCGCCGCTGGAAGCAGCGCGAACGCGAGCATTGTCGCGGGCGCTGGGATCGCGGTCACCGTGAGCGAAATCGTCGAGGCGAGATAGGTCGCCGACGATGTGCCTGGATCGAAGATGAACAGGTTGAACGCCGTCGTCCCGTACTCGACGGGGTTGTAGCTCGGATCGACGCCGTTGGAGATGAAGTAGTACGGCGTCGGGCCCGTGTCGGCGCCGCGGGTCTGCGCGTCGAACGACGAAAGGTTGAGCGTCGACGAATCGAAGCCAACGCGGAGGAATGGGTCGTACGACACGCTGCTCGACACCGAGAAGCCCTCGGCGATCGTGCTGCCGAAGCGGAGCACCGACAGGTGGAGCCACTCGACATACTGCGTGGCGAACGGCGCGTCGGGGAAGTTCGGGTTGCTCTCAATGAACGACGCAGGCGCGGAAGCCCTCGTCTCGATCACGCCCTGCACCGAGTAGCCGTTGTCGAGCGTGCTATTGAATTGGTAGAAGTCGGCGTGGGTGGCCGCGGCGGCGAGCGAGACGGTGGTGGCAAGCGCGATGATGAAGTTGCGAGCGGACATCAGTTGTTACCTTTGGGCCTGGATCGGTAGCGTCACGGACGACCGGTCCAGCCGTTGAGCACTTCGGAGAGGTCGTCGCCGTTGGTCATTCCGTCGTT
>CANETX010000185.1 GCA_947441435.1 Planctomycetaceae bacterium | reverse complement strand
TCGATGGCCCGCGGTCACGCCGTCACGATCGGCGGATCGCTCTTCTCCGATGCGATGGGCAAGCCGGGCACATTCGAGGGGACCTATGTCGGGATGATCACGACCAACGCGGCGACCATGGTCAAGGCGCTCGGGGGAACGCCGCCCGCCGCAGAGCCCGCCACGCCGCCCGCCCCGGAAGCCGCGCGATGACCGGTCTCGAACACAAATCGTCGAGTCCTCTCGGAATCCACGCGCTCACGGTCGCCTACCACCGCAAGCCCGTCCTCTGGGACATCGACCTCGACATTCCCCCTGGGGCGATCGTCGGCATCATCGGTCCCAACGGCGCGGGCAAGAGCACGCTCCTCAAGGCTTGCCTCGGCCTTCTCCCGCTGGCGTCTGGTCGGGTGACCGTCTTCGGCAAGCCCTACCACGAGCAGCGCGCGCTCGTCGGATATGTCCCGCAGCGCGAGAGCGTCGACTGGGACTTCCCCGTCACCGTGCGAGATGTCGTCGAGATGGGGACCTACGGCGGACTCGGCTTGTTTCGCCGCCCCAGGGAGAGGGAACGTTCCATTGCGCGGGAGGCGCTCGCCTCGGTGGGTCTCGCCGCAGAAGCCCACCGCCAGATCGGTCAACTCTCGGGCGGTCAGCAGCAGCGCGTGTTTCTCGCGCGCGCGCTTGCCCAGCAGGCGAAGCTCTACTTGATGGACGAACCCTTCGCCTCCGTCGATGCCGCGACCGAGCAGGCGATCGTTTCCGTCCTTCGGAAGATGAGCAGCGAGGGACGCACCGCCGTCGTCGTCCACCATGACCTCGAGACCGCCCGCGACTACTTCGACTGGGTCGTCCTCCTCAATACACGCGTCATCGCCGCAGGCCCCACCGAGACGGTAATGACCCACGCCAGGCTCCGCGAGACGTACGGCGGCCGCCTCACCCTCCTCGACGAGGCAGGGTCGCGTCTCAAGGAAGCGGTGCGCGGCTAGCGATGTTCGGCCTCGATCACAACACGCAAGTCGTTGCGGGAGCGTCCGCCCTGTTGGGAACGGCGGCCGGGCTCGCTGGAACGCTGATGCTGCTGCGCAAGCGCGCGCTCGTCGCCGACGCGCTCGGTCATGCGACGCTCCCGGGGATCGCGGTTGGATATCTCGCGTCCTTGGCCCTCGGCGGCACCGGCAAGGAGCCATGGGTCCTCATGCTCGGCGCTGCGGCGGGTGCGCTCCTCGGTGTCGCCAGCGTTGCGCTCATTCGCCGCCTCGCGCGCACCAGCGAGGACACGGCGATGGCGATCGTGCTGGGTTCGTTCTTCGGCCTCGGCGCGATGCTCCTGACCGTCATCCAAGCCTCCGCCGAGGGCAATCAGGCAGGCCTCTCGCACTTCGTCACCGGCCACGCCGCGTCGATGGTGAGCGCAGACCTTCAACTCTCGATCGGCGTCGCCATCGCCTGCATCCTCGTGATCGTGCTCCTTGCGAAGGAACTGCGTCTCCTTTGCTTCGATGAGGCGTTTGCGATGTCGCTGGGGAGATCCGCCAAGCGCCTTGATGCGCTCGTGCTGCTCATCGTCACAGGAGTGGTGGTCGCGGGACTGCAGGCCGTCGGCCTCATCCTGATCCTCGCGCTGCTCGTCATTCCGGCGGCGGCGGCGCGGTTCCTCACCGACCGCTTCACGCCGATGCTTCTTGCGGCGGCGGCGATCGGCGCGGCGAGCGGCGTCGCGGGGACGCTCGTCAGCAGTGCCGCCCCTGATCTTCCCACGGGGCCGTGCATCGTCGTGAGCGCGGCGCTCCTTTTCGTGCTCGCGCTTGTGTTCTCCCCACGCAACGGCCTCATCGCCCGCGCGGCAGGAGGCAGGCTGTGAGCGAGTGGACTCTCGCCGTCGATGGATGGATCATCGCCATCGCCGCACTCACGGCGATCGCGTGCGCGATCCCCGGCGCCTTCCTCGTCGTGCGCAGCACCTCGATGCTCTCTGATGCCATCTCCCACGCGGTGCTCCCCGGAATTGCGATGGGATTCCTCCTCTCGGGGACGCGCGATCCTCTGTGGATGTTTCTTGGCGCGGCGGTCGCAGGCCTCGTCGTCGCGCTCGGATCGGGAGCGCTCGCGCGCCTCGGGCGGATGGACGCGGGTGCGGCGATGGGCATCGTCTTCACGACGATGTTTGCCGTCGGACTCATCCTCATCGTGCAGGTCGCGGACAAGGTCGACCTCGATCCGTCGTGCGTCCTGTATGGATCGGTTGAACTCGCACCGCTCGACACGGTCACACTTGCGGGGCTCGACATCCCCCGCGCCGCGCTGGTGCTGGGCGGAGTGTGCCTTGCCAACATTCTCGTGGCGGCACTGCTGTGGAAACCCATCCTCGTGACCGCGTTCGACCCCGCGCTCGCGCGCACGCTGGGACTGCGCCCTCGCGTCGTGGAAGCGATCGTCCTTGGCATGGCCGCCGCGACCTGCGTCGCAGCCTTCGAATCGGTCGGCAGCATCCTCGTCGTCGCAATGATGATCACTCCCGCAGCGGCGGCGCGGCTCTTCCAGGATCGATTTGTCGGGGTCATCGTCGGAGCGATGGTGATCGGGGTCGCGGCTTCGGTCTTGGGTCACTGGCTCGCCGCGAGCGCGGCACCGATGCTCCTTCCAAGCGGTGGCGACGCCTCGACGGCGGGAGCGGTCGCCGCAGCGCTCGGTGGGGTCTTCGTGATCGCGCTGCTCATCGCCCCGCAGCGCGGGGTGGTGCGCCGACTCGTCGACCGAGCGCGGCTCGCCATGCGCATCGCGCGCGAGGACGCGGTAGGACTTCTCTGGCGACTCGCGGAGGAGGATGGCCGTACGGTTGATGCCCAGGAATTGCGCGAACTGCTGGTCACCGGAGCAGCGGTGCGACCGTGGATCGCGAGGATCGCACTGCGCGGCCTCGTCCGCGATGGAGCTGTGGAACGAGGCTCGGGTCCGATGCGCCTGACGGATTGGGGTCGACTCGAAGGACAGGCTCTCGTTCGCTCGCATCGACTGTGGGAGATCTATCTCATGCGCAAGATGGCGCTCGCACCCGATCACGTGCATCCCACTGCGATGAGACTCGAGCACTTCACCGATGCCGCGATGCGCGATGAACTCGCCAAGGAAGGCGATGGTCACACGCCCGACGGCGCACCGCTCGCAGACCCCCACGG
>CANETX010000184.1 GCA_947441435.1 Planctomycetaceae bacterium | reverse complement strand
GGTCGGACCATGGGCAGCGCATACTCAAGAAGCGCGGGAAGCCGAGCCACCGCACGGCTGACGACGAGATCGAGTGACTCGCGCAGCTCCTTGGCTCCGAGCGTCTCAGCGCGCTCTTGCCGGACGCGCACTCGGGAGAGTTCCAGCGCGCGCGCAGTCTCATCGAGAAACCGCGCCTTCTTCCCCACCGACTCGATGAGAATCATCTCTGCTTCCGGCAGGACGCAGGCGAGCACGAGTCCGGGGATCCCTCCACCGCTGCCGATGTCCGCGATCCGCGCGGCCCCCGCCTCTGCCGCGATGGGCAATAGCGTCAGGGCATCAAAGATGTGACGCATCCATGCTGCGCCGGGATCGCGCACTCCCGTCAGGTTCATCGTCGCGTTCGCGGCGTACAGAAGTTCGAGATAGCGCGTGCAGCGCGCGAGATCCTCCGGCGACAGTTCGATCGACGCGTCGCGAAGAGCCGCGTGAAACTCCTCCGGTGGAGGAGGGACGACAAGGTTGGGCGCGTCCTCGCTCATGCGGCAACCCGCCGCGCGGATCCGCCCATCAATCCCCCAGCCTTCGCATCGCGAGCCGCGATCGAGAAGAGAAGTCCGAGCGCTATCCATGACGCCACGATGCTTGAACCTCCCGACGAAACAAACGGCAGCGTGAGACCGGTGATCGGGAGGAGCCCCATCGTCATCCCGATGTTCACGCAGGCCTGAAAGCCCATCATCGCGCCGACACCCGCGCCAACCAGTCGTCCGAATGGCAATCGGGTCGAGGCCGCTATCAAGAACGCGCCGAAGGCGATCGCCGCTTCGAGGGCGATGATGGTGAGGCCGCCCACGAGCCCCCATCGACAGGTCGCGACGACGAAGATCATGTCGTTGTGCTCTTCGGGCAGCGCGTTGAACTTGACAAGCGCTGCGGCGCGCTCGGCGCCGTTGCCGAGAACTCCCCCCGATCCGATCAGCATCCGCGCGCGATCCCCCTGGAATCCGATGGTCCGCGTGTACCGCTCGTCGCCGATGATCTGCGCCACCAGCGAGTCGATGCGCGCGCGCTGGTGAGGCTTGAGGAACGGATACGACGCAGGAGCAAGGAGCGCCGCAGTCACGATGACGATGATGAGATGGCTCCGCCGCGCCCCCTGCGCCAGCAGCATCGCCAGGAGCGTGGGGAAGAAGAGAAGCGCGGTTCCGAGATCCGGCTGCAGAAGAATGAGCACGACGGGAACAGCCGTGAGCACCAACGGCAGCGTGATCCCAAGGCGGCTCTTCACATCCGCCGCGCGCGTGAGCCACCACGCGCTCGCGAAGATCCACGCGACCTTCGCAAACTCTGCGGGCTGCATGTCGATGGGCCCAAGGTCGATCCAGCAGCGGCTGCCGTTGCGCGGTCGCACGATGGCATCGGGAACTCCCGGTGCGACGAGCAGCACCAAGAGCACGAGCATCGCGCCAAACACGCGCACGCTCCACCGTTCGATGAGCGATGGGAGCGGCACCACCATCGCCGCCGCGAGCACGACGCCGACGATCGCGTAGATCCCCTGCCGAGTGGCCAGCGACGGCTGCGTCGTCGCGATCGCGGCGATGCCGATGAGCGTCAACGCTCCCCCCGCCAAGAGGGGAATCCACCCGACCGTGACCCACGAAATGCCGAGCGCCCGAGAGATGATCGGCCGGCTCGGCGCAGCGCCAGTCCCGCGGGCGGGCGCTCGCATGAGTGTCGTCAACGAACGGCTCCTGCGTCCGCGATTGGAAGTGGAGATTGCGGTGCGAGGTAGCCCTCGCTGACGAGCGCGCGGATGACGGCGGCCATCACCGGACCGGAGGTTCGACCACCGCCGCCGCCGTGCTCGACGATCACTGCAACGGCGTAGCGCGGGGATGTGGAGTACTCGTCACCCACGAGCGCCACACACCACGCATGGTCGGCGTCGGTGCCCGTTCCCTCCGCGATGCCGTCGCCATCACGGTCGATCTTGAGGGGGGCAGCCTCGGCCGTTCCTGTCTTGGCCCACAGTTTCACCGCGGGAACATCGAGAATCGGATCGCGCGATCCATCGCCGTAATCCATGTGATTGGCTGTTCCATAGGGCTCGCTGACGACTCGGCGGAGACCTTCGAGTGCTCGGGAGACCGCCGTTGGCGACAGCGGTGCTCGCGGAGTCGGCGCGGTGCCCACCGCACCCGCCTCATGCGGTACGAGCACATGCCGCCATGACGGTGAAAGCACGGAGCCGCCGCGCGCGAGCATCGCATAAGCACTCGCGAGTTCGAGCGGCGTGACCGTGAGCGAGCCCTGCCCGATGCCGAGGGCGACCGTCGAGAAGGTGTCGTGGTGCGCGTCGAGCCCGGCGGCATCCTCGGGGGTCGGCACATGACCGCCCATCGTCCCGAGACCGAAGCGCGTGTACCAGTTGCACAGCCGTGCGGCGCCGAGCCTCGATGCGACCGTGTAGAAGTAGATGTTGCAACTCCGCGCGATCGCGTCCTCGATCGCCAGCGGACCGCCCGTCCGTCCCGAGTGCGTCGCGAACTTGTACTGCGATCGGTAGATCCAGCAACGCGCGACATCGGTGCGCTCCTTGAAGAAGTGGCCGTCGCAGCGGATCTCCTCGCTTTCGCCGACCGCCCCTTCGGTGACACCCGCGAGATACACGAGCGGCTTGACGATCGATCCCGGCGGGTATGCGCCGTCGAGCGCGCGATTGAGGCTTGCCGTCGCGGCGCCGACCACGAACGGCCCGGGCATGGCGACCACTTCCGGCGTCGGCGTCGACGCGGCCGCGAGCACCTCGCCCGTGGCGACCTCGATGATGACTGCGGCGGCCGGAAGCGCGTCACCGATGCGCAAGACATCGCTGTGGCTCTGCCACGACTGGACCCGTGTGAGCCCCAGCCGCGGATCGAGTGCGGCCTGCACGCGGACTTCCAACTGCGCGTCGATGGAGAGCCGCACATCGCGGCCGGGGATCGGCTCGACCCTCACCTCCTCCTCGGTGTCGAGCCGCCGCATGACCTGCCCGCGCGTTCCCCGCAATTCATCCTCGAATTGCCGCTCGAATCCGCGGGCGCCGACCGAGTCCGTGCCGGCGCGGTAGCCGCCGAGATCGATCGCCCTCGTGCCGTCGGGGAGCGTCCTCTCGAAGGGGCGCCGCCGGAGATCCTCCTGCCAGGTCTCGCGGCGGATGGAGCCGCGCAGTGCGTCAAGCGGATCCGCGAGTTGCATCACCAGCGGCACGCTCGCGCGGACGGGTCGCGGAAGATGGTCGCGCGG
>CANETX010000183.1 GCA_947441435.1 Planctomycetaceae bacterium | reverse complement strand
TCCTTGTACTTGGGGTGAAACACGAGCGAAAGGAGCCCCTGCTCATTGTTCCTGTCCTGCACGGGTTCCTTGATGCCGAGGACGATCCGCCCCAAGGACTTTGGATCGGTCGAGTCGATCTCGATGACCTGTCCCGCTTGTTCGACGACGTAGAGACGATCGCTGCGATCGGGGCGGGCGACGACCTGCACCGGTCGGCGCAGGGCGACCTCCGACCACACTCGTTCCATCTTGACCTGAGGGATCTTGAGGGGATCGGGCGCAACCGCTGGGGACTGGGTGAAAGCGCTCACCCCGACGGTTGACAGGGCGAACAAGGTCGCGGCGATCGAGAGGTGCATCTCGCGAGAATATCGTCCACGGCGATTGGGTCGCGTATCCTGCGGCTCATGCTCGCGCTCCTTCTGGCGATCGCACTCGATTGTGGCTGGCAGGGCGAAAGCGCGAAGCCATCTGAGCCCGTTCCTGCCACGGTCGCACCTCCGGTCCCCGCCGCCCCCGCTGTCGTGGCGCCCCCCGCTGTCGAAACCGGCTTCACCGCGCTCTTCGATGGCACATCGCTGCGCGGATGGATCGGCGATACGGCGGGCTACGCAGTCGAAGATGGCGCGATCGTCTGCCAGCCCAAGGGGACCAACCTCCTGACCGAGTCGATCTGGGGGGACTTCGAACTGCGGCTGGAATTCAAGCTCACCCCCGGTGCCAACAATGGGATCGGCATCCGTGCTCCGCGTGACGGCGACGCCGCCTATCTGGGGATGGAATTGCAGGTTCTCGACAACTCCGCCGAGCAGTACAAGTCGCTCAAGCCGTGGCAGTATCACGGGTCGATCTATGGGGTCATCCCTGCGAAGCGCGAGTTCCAGAAGCCTGTGGGCGAGTGGAATGCGCAGACGATCATCGCCAAGGGTGGTCGCATCCAAGTGATCCTCAATGGCACGGTGATCGTCGATGCGGACATCACGGAAGCCGCGGCGAAGGGGACGATTGACGGCAACGATCACCCCGGCCTCCGTCGGCTCTCTGGTCACATCGGATTCCTCGGCCACGGCGACAAGGTCGCCTACCGGAACATCAGGATCCGGGAACTCCATTGATGGACGCGACTCCAGAGGGGCGCGCGGGAAGTCAAGGAGGGAGCATCCTCCTCACGCTCGCTGCGTTCGTGGTTGTCTGCGCAGGGGTGAGCGCCGCGAGCCAGATCGTCATCCCCGTGCTCGCTGCGCTCTTCATCACGACGGTGGCGTTGCCGCCGATCATTGCACTTCAGCGACGAGGGGCACCACTCTGGTTGGCAGGAACGCTCGTGCTCGTGGTGGTCCTGGTGGGACTTTTGATCACCGGTGCCATCGCCGCGGCTGCGGTCGCGAACTTCCGGGCCGAACTTCCGACTTACACCATCGCGCTCGAAGCGAAATTCTCCGCGGTCGATGCGTGGCTGCGCTCCCACGGCATCGAGAGCTCCCAAGTCAACCTCGCAACACTGGCGAACCCGACTCAAATCATGGGCTTTTTGGGCACCACACTCGGTGCGCTCGTGGGAATCATTCGCGACGGTGCGTTCGTCTTCCTTGTCACGGTGTTCCTGATCGCCGAGGCGGCGGGCATGCCCGCCAAACTCCGCGCGGCCTTCTCCATCGACCAAGGGGCCATGGGTCCGTGGTCCCGCGTGCTCGATGACATGACGACCTACCTCGTCGTCAAGACGTGCACGAGCTTCATCACTGCCGTGCTGGTCGCCACCTCGCTCTGGTTCCTCGGCGTGCCGTTTCCACTTGCGCTCGGCCTGCTCGCGTTCCTCCTCAATTTCGTCCCGGTGTTCGGCGCGGTGCTCGCGGGAATTCCCGCGATCCTCTTGGCGCTCATCTTGGGGACGCCGACTACGGCGATTCTGGCCGCCACGATCTACACGGTGATCAATGTGGTCATCGGCAGCGTTGTTGAGCCGAAGTGGATGGGCCAGCGCCTCGGGCTCTCGACGCTTGTCGTCTTCCTCTCCCTCGTGTTCTGGGGCTTCCTCTTGGGACCGGTCGGCATGCTGCTCGCGGTGCCACTCACCATGCTCGCGAAGATCCTCCTCGACCACACCAACGACTTGAAGTGGCTCTCGGTGCTCCTCGGGCCGACGCCCCGAGACCCGGGGCCATGACAGGCGTGACAGGCCGCGTCGCGCGAGACTTGCGCGAGGCGCTTGGACCCCTGACGAAGCCACTCGCCGATGCGGGGTTCTTGGTGACAGGGGTGCATGTAGTCGACGAGGGAACCTGGGGGCGACTCGACGCGACCCTGGAAGGATCCCAGACCCTCGGGAAACTGCAGATCCATCTGAACAAGAAGGGGAAACTCTCCATCGTCCCCCAAGGATCGGGAGCGCCCGCGATCGCTCGTGCGCTCGGGCTCGTGGCGAGTGCGAGCCCCATGTCCGGGTCCGCGCGCTCTCGGCCGGATACGGAGCGGGCCACGGCCACCGTCCGCGCCGCCCCCAGCACCTCGCGTGCCAAGGGGAACCCCGGCGAACTGGTCGTCGACTGTTCCAAGTTCGGCCAGAGCCTCATCGGCCCCACTGAGTGGCGCGGGATGCTCTGCGAGGCGTCTGGGAAGTGGCGCGAGGTCTTCCACAGCCCAATGTTCGAGCGCGGACACAACAATCTCGGCGAGTTCCTCGCAATCGTCGATGGCTGTCAGCGGATCGAGCGCGGAGAGATCGTGTGCACGTCACTCTGGAGCGACTCGAAGACCGCCATCAGCTGGCTCACGAAGGGGCAGATCAAGTCGAAGATCGACATCCACGTGAGTTGCGATGGCGCATTTGCTGCGGCCGTCGCCGAGGCGCTCGCGTGGATCGAGCTGACAGACCGGTCTCGTTGGACCACACTTCTCCACTGGTGGCAGGTTGGACGGCGCGGCGAAAATCCCGCAGACTTCGGGCGGAAGTAGGCGATTCCCGTCAGGCCGAAACGGGAGCGGGGACGGGCTTCGCGATGCGCGACTCGAGTTCGCGCTCCTTGATCGCCAGGAACGCCTGTCCGATCTCGGGGTCGAAGTGGGTGCCGAGGCACTTGCGCACTTCTTCGCGGACCTCGCCAATGGGCCGCGCCGGTCGATAGGTTCGTGCACTCGTCATGGCATCGAACGAATCGGCGACACAAAGGATCCGTCCCAGACTCGAGATCGCCTCTCCCTTGAGCCCCTTGGGATATCCCCCACCATCCCATCGCTCATGGTGCTCGAGCACGCCGGGAATGATGTCGCGCATCTGGGGAACATCCGACAAGATGTTCGCGCCGCGCTCGGGGTGCTCGCGGATCTTCGCGAACTCATCCTTGTCCAGCCGACTGGGCTTGAGGAGGACCGC
>CANETX010000182.1 GCA_947441435.1 Planctomycetaceae bacterium | reverse complement strand
GTCGTCAGCACGATCGACACGGCGAGGTAGCACAGAATGAGACCGAGGATTATCTTGGTGAGGCTCAGATACAGTTGCGCGGGTCCCGTCGAGATTTCCCACGCCCCCGCGACCATGTCGATGAGGGCTCCGAGGGCGACCGCAGCGACGAGCCCCGCGCAAATCCCGAAGTAGATCCCTGCGACCGAGGTCAATCGCTTGTTGGGGGTGAGGAAGTCAAGGAGGAGCACCGTCGCGCCGACCCCGACCGCAGCCATGATGAACCCGACCACCGTCGGTGGGCCGAACTCCTCGACGCTGCGGCTGCTGGCGACGGTGACCGTGGTGATGACGATCAGCAGGGCGACAAAGATCAGCCGCACCGCCATCAGGAGCGACTTGCTCCCTCTCGCACTTTGGGAGGCCGCAGAACGCCCCGTCGACGCGACCCGGAGTCGAGGGGAGTGGGTTTCCTGCGGGATCGTCACCTCGTCAAGTGTAGGGGTGGCTGCTACGATTGAACTCGGTCATGAGGAGGACGGTCGGGCCCAATGGGCGGGCGTCCCGTGAACCTGGTCAGGGCCTGACGGCAGCAGCCATAAGCGTCGTTGTCCGTGCCACTGGTCGCCTGACCGTCCTCCCCGTGACCCAACCATGAGTTCGAAGACCAGTCCAGCGCCTACACCGAAAGCGAAGGCGCCCGTCGAAAGCGCTGCGCCGACGAGCGTCCCCTATCAGGTGCTCGCCCGTCGGTATCGCAGCCGCACGTTCGATGAAGTCGTGGGGCAGGCTTCGATTGCGACGACGCTGAAGAGCGCGATCGCGCAGGGGCGCACGGCGCATGCGTACCTCTTCTGCGGGACGCGCGGCGTCGGCAAGACTTCGATGGCTCGCATCTTCGCGCGGGCACTCAACGCGGTCGACACGCTCACGCAGAAGGAAGCCGTCGGCGACGCGATCCTGCGCGGCGAGGACATGGACGTGATTGAGATCGACGGGGCGTCGAACCGCGGCGTCGACGATGCGCGGGACTTGATCTCCGCCGCGGGAATGTCCCCGGCGCGCAGTCCCTACAAGATCTACATCATCGACGAAGTGCACATGCTCACGACGCCGGCGTTCAACGCACTCCTCAAGACGATGGAGGAACCCCCAGCGCACGTCAAGTTCATCCTCTGCACGACGGAGCCGTTCCGGGTGCCCGCGACCATCCAGAGCCGCTGCCAGCGGTTCGACTTCAAGACCATCTCGACGGCGGCCATCGCGGCGCATCTCGAAGCCGTGCTCGGTCAGGAGGGGGCCAGCGCCGAGCGTGGCGTCCTCGAGCAGGTCGCGCGACTCGCCAACGGATCGATGCGCGATGGACTCAGCCTGCTCGACCGGCTGGTCTCCGCATCGGGAGGGCACATTACGACGGCGATCTCGCGCGAGGTGCTTGGGCTCCCCGACGAGGAAGTCCTCGATGGACTCGTCGCGGCAATTGCCGGTGGCGATCCGGCCAAGGGGCTTACAGCGGCCGCACTGCTTCTGTCGCAGGGCATGTCCCCCGACCATGCGATCGACACACTCGCGTCGTGGCTTCGCGATGCGCTCCTCCTTCTGGTGTGCGGCGATCGGACGGATCTCGTCGAACTGCCCGAGGCGACCCGCACTCGCCTCGCCGCCCACGCGGCGCACTTCGAGCCATCCGCGCTCGTCCACCTGATTGCCTTGTGCGATGCTTCGGTGCGCAACCTCCGGAATTCGGCAGTTCCCCGGGCCATCTTTGACGCGATGATCGCCCGGCTCTGCCTGTGGCAGCAGTTCGCGGCGGCTCCGGCGTTGCTCAAGGGACAGGCTGCAGCAACAGAGTCGCCGTCCCAAAAAAAAAAGTAACTGAGAGTGCGCCTGCCGCGCTCCCGCCTCCGACCCCGGCGCGCCAAGTGATGCAGACCCCCGCAACGGTTGCCGATGCCGATGCGCTCCGACGCGATCCAATCGTCCGTCGCGCCGCGGAACTGCTCGACGCGGCAGTGACGCGCGTCACTCCCAAGCCTCGCGCCCCATCAAAGGAAGGTCTCTGATGTCAGAGAGAGGAGATCGATCTGCTCATCCCGAGAGCGTGCAGCGGCTCATCGATGCGTTCGCGGTGCTTCCAGGCATCGGACGGCGAACTGCGCAGCGACTCGCGTTCTGGGTGCTCAAGGCTTCGCACGAGGAGGCCGCAGTCTTGGCGAGCGCCATCACCGCGGTCAAGGAGAGCGTCCGTCACTGCCCGATCTGCTGGAATCCCGCCGACCACTCCCCGTGCCGCATCTGCGCGGATCCTGCGCGTGACGCATCGGTGGTGATGGTCGTCGAACAGCCCAAGGATCTCGCCAATCTTGAGCAGGCTGGGACGTTTCGCGGGGTCTACCATGTGCTCATGGGACGCCTCGACCCGCTCGACGGCGTCGGCCCCGACAGCATCACGGCGCGAGACCTCCTGGGACGCGTTGAGGATCCGTCGCGCAACGCGCGCGGCGAACGAGTTCGGGAAGTCGTCCTCGCGCTCAATCCGGACATGGAAGGTGACACGACGGGGCTCTACATCGCGGAGGTGCTGGCACCCACGGGAGTGGAACTGACACGGCTCGCTCGAGGGTTGCCATCTGGATCCCAGATCGAGTTCGCCAACCGAGCGGCGCTCGCGGACGCGATCACGCTCCGGCGAAAGTTCTGAACGCCCGTTGGCGTGACGAGGAAGTCTGGGGAAGCGCGTACCATTGACGTGATGGAGATCGGACTCTCCCAACAGGCGCAACAGCGGCTCGGCCAGCAACTCAGGTTGGCCCCGCGTGTGCTGCAGTCGATGGAGATCCTGCAGATGCCGCTCGAATCGCTCGAGGAGCGGGTCGATGCAGAGCTTGAGTCGAACGTCGCGCTCGAAGTGGTCGAGCAGCTCGGAGCCGATACGACGCAGTCGCCCGGACGCGGGGAGCGTCTTTCGACCCAGGGGGCGGCTCCATCTCCAGGCGATCCGTACACCCGCGCGGAACTCATCCGCGACCGGGCTGAAGATGACGCCGCCGATCTCTGGCGCGAGCGGGCGAGAGTCGAAGGAGAGTCGGATGCCAGGATGGCTGCGCTGGCCAGTCTCCCGTCGCGCGGCGAGAGCCTCGAGGAAGTGCTCCTTGGCCAGTGGGCGCTCTGCGAAGCTCCCAGGCCGATCATGGATGCGGGGCGCCACATCCTTCATTTCATCGGGGAAAACGGACTTCTCACGCGGACCCTCGAGGCGATCGCCGTGGAGGGGGCGGGAGCGGAAGATCCACCCTCGGTGGCGCTGCTCGAAGAGGCGCTCAAGCGACTGCAGCAGCATCTGGAGCCCACCGGTCTCGCCGCACGGAATCTGCGCGAGTGCCTGCTGCTGCAACTCGAGGG
>CANETX010000181.1 GCA_947441435.1 Planctomycetaceae bacterium | reverse complement strand
CCCTACTGCTCTGACTCGGTTTGCTGCGCCCTCATCTGCGCGACTGATCCGCTGTGCTGCACGGCTGGATGGGACGCAGCGTGCGTCACGGCTGCGACTGCGCAGTGCAACCAGACCGGTAGCTCCTCCTGCAACCGTGACGTCGTGAGCTTCAGCGAGATCCGAATCGACCAGACGGGAACCGACACCGACGAGTGGTTCGAGTTGCTCGGCACTCCGGGCGCCGCGCTCGACGGACTGACCGTGATCGTCATCGGTGATAGCACCGCAGGCCTGAGCGGCGTCATCGAAGCGGTCGTGCCTCTGGCGGGCCAGGTCATCCCGAGCGATGGGCACTTCTCCGTCTCCGAGGCGACCTTCACGCAGGGGATCGCCAACATCGATGTCGTCCTCGCGGGAACCAATCCCCTCAACTTCGAGAACAGCGACAACGTCACCTTCATGCTCGTCAGCGGCTTCACCGGCGCGGACGCGCAGGACCTTGACGCCGACAACAACGGCACGCTCGATGTGACCCCGTGGTCCTCGGTGCTCGACTCGATCGCGCTGATCAAGACGACCACCCTTCCGCCCACCGGCACCGAGTGGTACTACGGGCCGAACACGATTGGCCCGGACACGACCTTCGTTCCCGGCCACGTCTGGCGGTGCGAAAACACCGGCTGCTGGAACATCGGTCCCTTCGACCTCGTCGCGGCGCACGACGACACGCCGGGTGCCGCGAACCATCAGTGCGCCGTCCCCTGCCCAGGCGACATTGACAACAACGGATTCGTCGATGGCGTCGACCTCACGGCGATCTTCGCCGGCTGGGGAACGTCCGAGCCCGGAGCCGACATCAACGGCGACGGCACGATCGACGGTCTCGATGTCACGGTCGTGCTCTCCAATTGGGGCGCCTGCGACTGATCGGCGGCGGATCGAATGACGATCGACTGTCGATCGGATCGATCGACCGCTCATTGCCGTTGGCGGTGATACCGTAGTCACGTGGTTGCAGCGATTCCATTTGTCGGCCGCTTCGGTTGGCTGCTCTACGACAAGATCTCGGGGTTCGGGACCTTCGTGACCTTCATGACGGCGGTCGCATCGCGCATCATTGCGCACCCGATGCGCTGCCTCAAGTTGTCGCTGCTGGGGCCGCAGCTCTACGTCGTCGGCGTGGCGTCGATCCCGGTGGTGGCGATCACGGGGGCATTCATCGGAATGATCCTCGCGCTCGAGGGGTTTGACCAGTTCGCGGCGCTCGGGCAGGAAGCACGGCTCGGGAGCATCATCAATATTTCGGTGACCAAGCAGATCGGCCCCGTCCTCGCAGCGGTGATGGTTGCCGGGCGCGTCGGCTGCGCGCTCGCCGCTGAACTCGGGACGATGGCGGTCACCGAACAGCTCGATGCCATGCGAGCGATGGATGCCGATCCGCTGCGGATTCTCGTGGCGCCTCGAGTGATCGCCTGCATCGTGATGACCCCCCTCCTCACGATCTACTCGGACCTGCTCGGAGCGTGGGGAGCGTGGTTCGTGACCTGCCAGATCTTCGGGGTTGCGAGCGTCGACTACTGGTACCACACGGCGAGCGTCGTCGATTGGTGGGATCCGGCGTCGGGTCTCCTCAAGTCGGTCTTCTTCGGCGGTGCCATTGGGCTCATCTCGTGCTACAAGGGATTCACCTGCTCCGCGGGTGCCGCGGGAGTCGGGCGGGCGGCGACCAATGCCTTCGTCGCGAGCTTCCTGGCGATCATCTTGCTCAACCTCGTCCTTGCTGAGTTCTTCGGGACCATCTACTCGCTCGTCTTCGCGAAGCCGCTGGATCTCATTCAGTGAGACTGCGTGCGGCGAGTCGCGCGTGGGCAGCGATGCTCGCGTTCGGCCTCGCGGGCACTTCGACGGGGCAAGTGTTCGTCGAAACGGGTGTCGCGCCGCCGCCAGAAGGGCGGCCACCGCTCGCGCCGCTGCGCCGGACGGATTCACGCCGTTGGGAGATCAGTCTGCATCTCACGCTGCCGGCCATTGCGCGCCGCGATGACACCGCCGAGGCGCTCGTCGTTCCCGTGACGCTGCTCGACACGTGGTCGCTTGCCGACGCGCGATCTTTCCGCACGCAAGTGCTCGTGGATACTGCGCCTTTCCCGGGGGCGAAGACGGGTTTGACGGTCGTCCAGAATCGATGGGGAGATTCGCGGGCGATCATCCCCCTGCCCTCTGTGATAGAGGAGCGGGTGCAAGCAGACGTGGCATGGGTCGTCGAGTCGTGGTCGTGTCTGCTCGACGAGGCGGCGGCGGCGAAGATCCCGTTTCCGGCGGCGTGGCCAGCAGAGGTCGAGAGATGGCGCCAGCCGTCGCCGGGGATCGAGTCGACGGCGCCCGCGATTGTTCAGGCGGTGAACCAGTTGCGGCAGTCGTTGCCAGCGGACATCGCCCCGGTGTACGCCGCGAAGGAAGTGATCCGCGCCGCGAGTCGGTCGCTGCGCAATGCGGGGCATACGGAGGGTGGCACGACGGGAGTCCTCCAGCGCGGCGTGTTCATTTGGGGGGCGGAGCGCGCGCTCTCTGCACAACTCGGCGGTCCGGCAGATCTCACCTGCATAGCGCTCGCGTACTTGCGCGCGGCGGGACTTCCTGCGCGGCCGACGATCGGGCTTGCGCCATCGGGCCATTCCGGGCAACCCAACGCGGACCCCAAGCTTGCGATGTGGGGAGAGGTGTACTTGCCGGAGATGGGCTGGGTGCCTTTCGATGCGAACGAGATCCGTTCGGGCATTGCGGCGCAGACGCAGGTCACCCGGCAGTGGAAGGGCTTCGGCACCGACAAGGACGCCAAGGATCGCGTGCCGATCACGCATGAACTGCTCATCTACACGCCGAAGAGTTCCGATGCGCTCAGGACCGCGTCGTTCGCGGCGCTCTGCAGGATGCAGACGAGGCTCGACCAGCCGGGGCAGGGGCCGGTCGACATCTTGGTCCGGACCACCCTGCTCAATCGCGGGCGGGGTGGGGGGTAGCGAGGCGGTGGTTACTGGGTGGCGTGCGCGAGATAGGACCGTTCTGCGACTGTGTTTGGCCATTTCTGCCGCCGTGCTGGGCTCTGGCTTGCCACGCTCGCAACCCGGAGCAGATTGCTGGAGAATCCGGCGGGAGGGACTTACAGCTAGGAGATTGCCATGCGTACGACCGCTCTCACGGCTCTCTATACAGCTTGACCTTCCCCCGTACTTCAGACCACATTGTATGACAGTTTTCCCACTTCGCAAAGACTTAGCGTAGGAATGCGTGACACCGCAGTGTTTGTGACCTGCCCCCAGTCTCTGGTCCAGTGCTATGAGAGTCGGGTTGTTTCCATCATGTCCGTTCGTTCTTCACTTGCCGTTGCGCAGCGGAGGGGCGGAGCCCCGAGCGGAGCAACGGCAAGTTGTGCTG
>CANETX010000180.1 GCA_947441435.1 Planctomycetaceae bacterium | reverse complement strand
CGCGCCGCACGCGATCGCTACGGCGACTCTCCCCACTTCGCGAATAGCAGCGCGACATCGGCGCCGCTCACAAGTCCATCGCCGCTGAGGTCGCCCCATGGCGGATTGATCGCTCCCCACACGCTCAGGAGCAGCGCGAGGTCGCCTCCACCGATCGTGCCGTCGAGGTCGAAGTCGCCCTCGGCGTACTGGCACTCGTCCGGCCATCCACCTCCGTCGGTGTCGCTGCAATTCGAACTGAAGCAGTTGCCGCCCGCGTCGACCCAGTCGGCATAGCTGACCCAGATCTGTGGGTCGGCCGGCGCTGAATTCCCGCAGAGAACGCTGTCGCCGATGGTCGGCGTCCCCCACCCGAATACAGCGACCCCCCCGCCCGCGATGCTCGCTTGGTTATCCCGGATGGTGCATCCCGAACACGCCGGGTTGCTCGCATCGAATGCCATCGCTCCCCCGTATTTTGCGGAATTGCCCTCGAACAGGCAGTCGGTCAGCACCACATCGTCGGAGCCGTTGTCGAAGACGAGCGCACCCCCGCCCCAAACAGCCGTGTTGGAAGCGAACGAACAGTTCGACATGGACGCGTTCGAGTGCCCGTCGATGTACGCCGCGCCGCCTCCACCGCCCGAGCTGGTCGCGTGGTTGGCGTTGAACGCGCAATCGGTCACGGTCAAAGCACAATCCGAGTCAACGACCATTGCGCCGCCGTCGTAAGCCTGATTCGATTGGAAGGTGCAAGCAACCAGTGTCAGGCTGGCGTGGGTCTGGACAAACATCGCGCCGCCGGAATCGGCCTGATTCAACTCGAACGCGCAGTCAACCAGAGTCGGGGTGGCGTAATCGGTGATGAACATCCCTCCGCCTCGTAGCGTCGCAGTACTGTTGTTGAACCTGCAGTTCCTGAATGTCGGACCCGATCCCACGAGGTACACGCCTCCGCCATCTGTGCCACTGCCGTTGCGAATCGTGAGATTCTCGAAACTCGTCTCGGCGCTTTCCTGGTTCGTGCAGCGGATCAGTTGCCGCAAGCCCACGCCGTCGAGCGTCGTCGCCGGGGAGCCGCTCGGATCGGTTGCCCCTCGAACGGTCACGCGCTTTCCCATCGTGTCGAGCGGGATGGCCGGCGAGTAGACCCCGGGCCCGACCGAGACCACATCGCCACTCCCGGCCGCCGCGATTGCCGCCTCGATGGTTGTGTACTCGCCTGGCACCTCGTGGACGCCATCGCCGACCGTGCCGCACTCGTTCGGATGGCCATCGCCGTCGGTGTCGGTACAGGAGTTCGCGAAACAGTTGTCCCCGCCATCGATCCAGCCGTGACCCAATACATGGTGCGCCGCCGGGGCCTGATTGCTGCAGAAGACGGTGTCGGAAATGGTGGGAGCGCAGTTCGAGCTCGGCGAGACATACAGCGCTCCCCCACCATAGCTCGCAGTGTTCATGGCAAGGATGCAGTTGATGATCGTCGGGCTCGAGGCGCCATAAACGGCGACGGCTCCTCCGTACCCGGCCAATCCGTTCGTCATCCTCAGATTCTCGAACCGCGTCGCTGGGCCTTCGCCACCCGTGAGTTTCACGAGCCGCTTGTTACCGAGTCCGTCAAGGACCGACGCCAGTGTGCCGTCGGGGTTGACCGCGCCGCGGACCGTGAGTCTCTTGCCACGGGGATCCAGTGTTGCCGCTTCGGCAAAGGTCCCCGCGGCGAGCTGCACGACATCGCCGTTGCCGGCGGCGAGGATCGCAGCGGTGACCGTCGCGTACTCCTGCGGCACGAGGTGCACGCCATCCCCGACCGTGCCGCACTCGTTCGGCGAGCCGTCGCCGTCCGAGTCGGTGCAGGAGAACGCGAAGCAGTTGCCGCCTGCGTCGTTCCACCCGCCCGTTGCGATGTACAGGTGCGCTCCAGACACCGCCGTGTTGCCGCAGAACACACTGTCCTCGACCGTGAGATTCGACGGACCCTCGGAAACCCAGATTGCTCCACCGGTCCCGGACAAGCTCGCCACCGCATTGCCTTGGAAGGTGCAGGCGGTCACCACTGGCCTTGCGGTTTGAACCCTCATCGCGCCGCCGGCAGTGGCAGCGTGGTTGCCCGAGAACACGCAGTGGCGCAGCGTCGGACCCGAGTAGATGACTGACATCCCGGCGCCGTAGGTCGCGAGGCCGTTGGCGATCCGGAGGTGCTCGAACACAGTTGCCGGCCCCTCGCCGTTACTGCACTGGATCACCATCCTTGCTCCCTGTCCATTGATCTCCGTCGCGGGAGTTCCGTCGGCGTTCGTTGTGCCACGGATGGTGAGGCGCTTCCCGTGCGTGTCGATCGTCGCCGCGGCGGCAAATGTCCCCGCGTCAATCTCGACGATGTCCCCGTCACCCGCGCCCGCGATCGCCGCCTGGATGGTCGCGTACTCGGACGGCACGCGGTGCACGCCGTCTCCAACGGACCCGCACTCGTTCGGAGTCCCATCTCCATCCGAGTCCGTGCAGGAGATGGCGAAGCAATTGCCTCCTCCATCGGTCCAGCCGATGCCCCGGATCTGGCTCGACACTCCACCCGTGGCGATGTTCCCACAGAACACCGTGTCCGTGACGATCGCGCTCGCGCCGAGGACGATGTACATGCCGCCGCCGATCGTCGATGAATTCCCTCGGAATTGACAACGCGCGATCAAGGGGCTGGCATCGGCGTCAATGTGGATCGCCCCACCCCCGGGGGCTGTGTTTCCCGTGAATGTGCAGTCTGTGATGATCGGAGCGGAGTACTTCATGCTGATGGCGCCCCCGTAGGTCGGAGACCCCGATGTCGAATTCCCTTGGAACACGCATCCACTCACCACGGGATTGGCCAAGTACATCCAGATCGCCCCGCCATACGCCGTGGCGACATTTGCGTCGAACACGCAATTCACGATTGTCGGGCCGCAACTGCTGACCGAGATGGCGCCCCCACTCCCGGCCTTCCCTCGCCTGAACTTGAGGCTCTCGAAGCGCGTCAATGGCCCTTCGCCGCTCACGCACTTCGCGATCTGCTTCCCGGTCAGACCATCGAGCGCGCTCGCGAGAGATCCGTCGGCGTTCACGGTCCCCCGCAGCGTGATCGCCTTACCGAGGGTGTTGAGGGTCGCCGACGGCATGAAATTCCCCGGCCCGATCTCGATCACATCGCCGTTGACCGATGCGTTGATCGCCGACTGGATGTCCGGATAGTCCCCGGGCACATGAAGCGTTGCCGCAACCGTCGGGGTCGCAAGGACGCTCACTGCAGCCACCTGCGCACAGACCAACAGCCCAGCGACTCGCGCGCAGCATGTCTGGGAGATGTGCGTGAGCGGGGACACCCACTACGCCGTACGGGAACGCTCCCGCGTCGATGCCCCTTTCAGCAGAAAGTCCCCCGGTTTTCGGGTGCTACTTCGTCGTCGGG
>CANETX010000179.1 GCA_947441435.1 Planctomycetaceae bacterium | reverse complement strand
GGGGCGATGCTCATGCAGGCGGGGATTCCCTACGACAGCGACGAGGGTCGCGCGGTGTGCGGCGCGATCACTGCGCTCCTGACGGGTCGCTCCTATGCGACGAGCGGTGCGCTCGCCGCCGAGCACGGTGCCTTCGAAGGCTTCGACGACAACCGCGAGTCGATGCTGCGGGTCATCCGCAACCACCGTCGTGCGGCGTGCGGCGTCTCACGAATGAGCCCGGAGTACGAAGGACTCGTCAAGCGACCCGTTCCGATCCGCCACGACCTCTTCACCGACGGACGGATCAACCTGAGCAACGCGTCCGCGCTCCTTGAGCGGACGATTGCCTCGTGGGACGAGGCGATCGCCCTCGGCGAAACGGTTGGCTTCCGCAACGCACAGGTAACGGTGATCGCGCCGACAGGCACGATCGGCCTCCTCATGGACTGCGACACCACCGGGGTCGAGCCCGACTTCGCCCTCACCAAGTTCAAAAAGCTCGCAGGTGGCGGATATTTCAAGATCGCCAACCAGTCCCTGCGCGCTGCGCTCGGGGCGCTGGGCTACGCCACCAAGGAGTCCGGCGACATCCTCGCCTATGTGATGGGAACTCTCAGTCTCGACGCAGAACTCCCCGACGAGACAGGTGCCCTCACTTCAAGTGGCGGGACCTTCCGCGGATGGCTGCTCGAGCGCGGCTTCGCGGGGGACGATCTCGTCAAGATCGAGAACTCGCTCCCGACGGTCTTCGAACTCGGCTTCGCCTTCACGGCATGGTCGATGCCGAAGTCGGTCCTCGCTTCGGTTGGTATCGACGCCGACGCCGCGCGGCTCGACGCCAAGTTCAACGGTCTGCGCGCCCTCGGACTCAACCGACTGCAGATCGAGACGCTTAATCGCGTGATCTGCGGGATGCAGACGATCGAGGGAGCCCCGCACCTGAAGGCCGAGCACTTGAGCGTCTTCGATTGCGCGAATCGCTGCGGAAAGACCGGCACGCGGTTCATCCGTCCCGAAGGCCACATCCACATGATGGCGGCGGCGCAGCCATTCATTTCAGGCGCGATCTCCAAGACCATCAATCTCCCCCATGAGGCGACGATCGACGAGATCGGCGCCTGCTACCAACTCTCGTGGGAACTCGGCCTCAAGGCCAACGCCCTCTACCGCGACGGCTGCAAGTTGAGCCAGCCGCTGTCGACGAAGTCGGACGCTTCAGACCATGCGGAAGAAGAGGACCGCGAAGGCCTCGAAGAGTCCTCGGAAGTCGGCGTCCCGGTCATCGCGATCGTCGAGACCGCGACGCGCACCATCGAGATCGAGCGAGTCGTCGAACGGGTCGTTGAACGCATCATCGAACGGCCGATGCGACGGCGCCTCCTCGACACGCGCGCTTCCATCACCCACAAGTTCAACGTCGGCGGTCACGAGGGCTACCTCATCGTTGGCCTCTATGAGGATGGCCGTCCCGGCGAACTCTTCATCACCATGGCGAAGGAAGGTTCGACGATCGGCGGGCTGATGGACTCGCTCGGCACGGCGATCAGCGTGGCCCTCCAGTACGGCGTCCCCGTCGAGAGCCTCGTCAACAAGTTCGCCCATCAGCGGTTCGAGCCGATGGGCATGACCACGAACCGCGACATTCCCTTCGCGAAGAGCCTCGTCGACTACATCTTCCGCTGGCTCGGCATGCAGTTCATCGATGGCTACAGGGACGCCAACGCTCCCGCGCGTGTGTCCACCATGGAGGTTTCGCACGGCTCGACTCCAGTGCCCGCGACGCCGACCGTGGCCGAGTCCACGACATGGACCACGGCGCGCTTCACCTCCACCGAGTCAGGGCACGCTCCCGAAAGCCCCTTGGCCGACCTCACTTCGTCCTACGGACCGATCATCGGCGAGCGCGGCGAACTGCGTCGCGAGGGAGTCGTCCTGACGAGCGCACAGGATCAGGCCAATGCCCAGATGATGGGCGATGCGCCGGCGTGCGATGTGTGCGGTTCGATCACGGTGCGCAACGGCACCTGCTATCGCTGCTGGAACTGTGGACACAGCATGGGATGCAGTTGAGCGTGTCTGCTGATGTGTGATCTATGGAGACAGAACGGAACAACAGCGGCTTGGACATGGACGCACTCCGACCGTGCCCAAGCCGCCAAGAGAATCGCAGTGGTTCAGCCCCTGAGGACAGTGAAACGGTTGGCGAGTGAATGGATCTTCCTTGCACTGGCTGGATACGCACGGAAACGGTGGACTCCAGCCCCCTGCCGGCGGGGAGAACCCGGCTGACCCAGGGTGACCGACGCTCAGGGCTGACCACTGCGAAAGGTTGCGAGACCCAGGACGGGCCTCGAAGGATTGCCCCCGCCGCGGCGCATGCGCGCTTCGGCGGGGGCTTTTCATTTCTCGTGGCAGTCGCGATGTTCATCCTCGCGGTGGGCTGCGCCACCAAGTCCCCCGTCGCCATCGAACATGTGGTGCTGATTTCGCTCACGAACCACTCGGAGCGCGACGCGCTTGAGACGGACTGCCTGAAATTTCTTGCGCACATCCCCGGCGTCGAAGCCTTGAGCGTCGGAGCCCCCATCGACACAGGACGACCTACCGTCGACGCTGACTACGACACGGGGATCATCGTGTCGTTCGCTTCGAAAGAGGCGTATGCGGCGTACGTCACGCACCCCGACCATCTCGCGCTCGGGACCGCATGGAAGTCACGCATTGCAAAGATGCGAATCTTCGACTTCGGCCCGTAAGTGAGCGGCCTCAGCCAATGTGACGGAGCACGGCGTCGACTTCGTCGCTGCTGCCGAGGATCAAGGGAACGCGCTGGTGCAACTTCTGCGGGTTCAGGTCCATCGTGGGGGTCGCGCCGCAATAGGACTTGCCCCCCGCCTGCTCCATGATCATCGCCATCGGGTTCGCCTCGTAGAGAAGCCGCAATTTCCCATCGGGGTGCGAGAGCGTTGGCGGGTAGAGGAAGACTCCACCAGTGAGGAGGATCCGGTGGGCATCGGCGCAGAGGCTGCCGATGTACCGCGACGAGTACCCGCTCTCGTGCGCCCACTTGAGGTACTTCTGGTAGCCCGCGGGAAATGACGCGCTGTACGCCTCATTGACGGAGTAGATCTTCCGCGCCGCGGGGATGCGGATCCCGCGCTTCACGAGGATGAATGAGCCGATGAACGGATCGAGCTCAAAGAGATCGACTCCTTGGCCAGTGGTGATCACGAACGCCGTCGATGGGCCGTAGAGGATGTATCCAGCAGCGACTTGCTTGCGCCCGGGTTGGCAGATGGTCGCCTCCGCGCTCTCGACCAACGGATCGTTGCGCAGGATCGTGAAGATCGTCCCCACCGCGCCATTGGTGTCGAGCGTGCTCGACCCATCGAGCGGATCGAAGAGGACGCAGTACTTGCCACCTTCGGTGCCTCGCCGCAGGATTGTCGGTTGCTCATCCTC
>CANETX010000178.1 GCA_947441435.1 Planctomycetaceae bacterium | reverse complement strand
CGCGGCGCGTCGACAGCGACAGCCTGCGGAGGATCACACATGGTCGAGGGACGCCACGCGGAGACAGCTCGCACGGAGGCGTCGCGCAGGGCCGTCCGCGGAGCGAAGCCATGACGCGCGACGGAAACCCACGCCGTCGAGTGCGCAGGCCGATGATCCTCGATGAATCCCGCACGCAGGACCGCGCGCGGACCAAGCCGCGCCGTGAGCGTGTCGACCCACTCGGAAACATCTTCGCTCGCCACGATCCGTCCCATGCGCAGGACGGCGAGGCGCAGCGACTCGACTCCCATTCCCATCGGCATCCGTTCGAGATGCGGAAAGAGCATCCTGCAAAGATGTTTCACGCGGGCCCCAGCACTGCCGAGCGTCAGCCGATGGACCTGTGTCGGCGCATCGGCGCAGAACGCGGTCAGCTCGAACTCGCGTCCGCCGCGGTCGCGCTCGCGCAGTTGCGCGCACACATCCTCGACGAGCCCTTCGACGGCGAGGCCGATCGCCTCGACATTGGTGACGGGACCGTCGAAGGTCCTCTCGCTCGATGGTGGCGGCGTCGTGCGGATCGGGACGAGGATCTCGGTGACGGCCCCGAGCGCTTCGTCGAGCCTGCGCAGCACCGGTGCGCCGTAGCGGACGGCGACCCCTGCGCGGGGAAGTGCGGCGAGTTCTCCGATCGTGTGCACATTGACGAGGGCAAGCGCGTCGATGGCTTCGGGAAGAAGGCGCAGCGCGTGCAGGGAGCAGCGAGTGAGATCCGCCGTGCCATCCTGTGCAAGCGCCGCTGCTGCTGCGGCCGCCCCATCTTGCGCCAGTGCCACCGCCGCCGCCGCAGTCGGGGCGATCGCCGTGCGCGCGGAGAATCCAAGGTGCGCGAGTTCCGCCTCGACGCGCCTTCGCAGCGTGGCGAGGCAGGGATAGATGCGATCGCATCCCGAGAGATCCACGAGGATCGCCGCTGGCCCGGGCGCCAACTCGATCATCGTGATCGGCGCGTACCGCTGGCACCAGATCGCGCACGCGCGCAGGAGCGTCGCTTCGTGGTCGGGGCGCTCGAGCTGCTCAAGCCTCGGCTCGGGGCAGAGCGCACGCGCATGAGCGAGCGAAAGTCCCGCGCGCACGCCGCAGCGCGATGCGTTGCGGCAGCAGGCGACGACGACTCGCATGCCGCGCTCGACGCCGATGACGAGCGTGGCCGCCGAGCGCGGGAATCGCCGTCCACTGCGGCGCGCCTCGCGTCGCGCGCAGTCGGCGCTCCACCGAGGAAGGACGATCGCCATGATCGTGCGAGGCACGCGAGGCGTGCGCGGCGGCGCGCTCATCCGCCCCTCCACGACCATGGTGCGGTGGCCTGCAAGACCCGCGATTCCCCGCCGAATCCGGCAGATCCCCGCCCGCGCAGCAGTTCCGCGCGCCACGCTGGCGCATCGGCGCGTGCCTCAGCGCTCCCCTGCGCGACGGGATGCACCCCCCACCGCGTCGCCGCCGCCGTCAGCATGGTGCGCTCTCGCCACGGCCGCACGGCGAGCGCAAGGACCGGAGGGCGATCGCGCGACCGCGCTGCCGCGAGTTGCGTGCGTCGGCTCGCAACCATGTCGAACCCCTCCGCATCCCAGATCGCCGCCATGACTCCATCGCAAGCGAGCGCCTGCTCCGCGGCCCAGAGTCGATGCGCTCCCGCATCCACCCGACGAGCCTCCGTATCAATCCTGGAAGCCTCCGTATCAATAAAGAGCGAACGAGCCAGCATCGCACGCGAACCCTGCGCGGCGATCATCGCGCGCGGCGCTGGCCACGCACGCCGGCCGATCCAGGCGACGAGGCGTTCGCGCGATCTTCCCGCTGCGGTGGACGCAACCTCCGCTTCAAGCATCTGCCAGAGCAGGAAGAGGATCATCCCGTGCGGAGCGACCCAGCGATCACGCGACGGCGCCTCCTCCTCGACCGACATCCATTCATGGACGACTCCGAGCGGCAGCTGATGGAGGCTCGCCGCAGCGCCGACGGCGACTCCGCCGACGGCGAGCGTGCCCGCCTGCGTCGCCGTGAGCGCAGCGATCTGTTCCCTGAGGTTGGCAGGAATGGCGCGCATATGCGTGTTAGGGCGTTGTTAGGGTACCGCGCCCCCCTTGAATTGGTGAACCAGTGTCGAAAAACGACACTAAACCACCATTTCACGGGGTAGCCGCTAGCGCGCGCTCAGCGCGAGGGTTCGAGCAGATCCCGCGTGATCGCGCTAACCGTCGGACATCCCGCAAGCGCCATCGTCCGGTCGAAGTCGGTCGCCAAGAGCTCGAGGACCCGCGTCACCCCCGCTTCACCGCCAGCCGCAAGCCCCCACAGGATCGGTCGACCCACCTGCACCGCCGTCGCGCCCAGAGCAAGTGCGCGGAAGATGTCGACGCCGCGACGGATTCCCCCATCGACGATCACCGGCACACGGTGCGCGACCGCAGCGGCCACACGCGGGAGCACCTCTGCGGTCGCTGGCGCTCCATCGAGTTGCCGTCCGCCGTGATTGCTCACGACGATCCCGCGTGCACCGGCGCGCAGCGCAGTCGCCGCATCATCCGCGCGGCACACGCCCTTGCACAGGACGGGAAGCGCCGTCGTCTCGCAAAGCCATTCAAGATCCTTCCACGACAGGCTCGGCGAGATCGTCCAGCCGAGCGCGTTGCCGATCCCGACTCCCGAGTGGTCGCGAGGAATCTGCCTGCCGCCGGATTCAAGGTTGGGAAGGGAGAGTCCGTCGGGCACACGAAAGCCCGTGCGCATCTCGCGCTCGCGCATGCCCCAGACCGGCGCGTCGACGGTCAACTGGAATCCTGCGCAGTTCGCCTTCTCTGCGCGCGCGACGAGTTCCCGGACGAATCCCCGGTCCTGCCCGATGTAGATCTGGAGGAACACCGGCCCGGTCGCCGCTGCGCACACATCCTCGATCGAGGTCGTCGCGAGGCTGCTCAGAACCATCCCCAATCCCGCGTTGCCGCAGGCGCGCACGGTGGCAATCTCCCCATCCGGATGCGCCATCTTGTGCAAAGCAGTCGGCGCGGCAAGCAGCGGAACCCGCAGCGGATGATCGAGCAGCGTCGTCGCAGTCGAGCGCGACGAGACATCGACCATCACCCGATACCAAATGGACAGCGCCTCCCACGCCGAGCGATTGCGCGAAAGGGTCAACTCGCTGCCCGAGCCCCCCGCAAAGTACGCATAGGCCATCTCCGTGAGGCGCGACTTCGCGACTGCCTCAAACTCATCGACGCTCAACAGTGCCGACAGATCCGCACTCGCATCTGCACTCATGCCCCAAGGCTAGCGAGACGCGAGCACCATGTGAGCCTGCCTCGATTTCGTGGACACCCAGATTGGCGAGAATGCTCGCCAGGAGTGCTCCATGGACAAGCATCACAAGTCAGGCAAACGACGGACGCGTCGGATCTTCACACCCGAGTTCAAGGCTGAGGCCGTTCGCCTCTGCAAGGT
>CANETX010000177.1 GCA_947441435.1 Planctomycetaceae bacterium | reverse complement strand
CTCGCGCGAGGTGGCGTGGCCATCGTCGATCGACCTCTTGCTCTCGGACGGACGAAAGATCGCGGGATCCGTTGTCCGCGTGACGACACGAGACCCCACTCAATCGCACTGGACGATGCCTGCCGTCGTCGTGGCGACCGAGGTTCCCACTGGAGATGTCGACATCGCGCTGCTGGCGCCACTTCCCGTTGATGGAGAAGACTCGGTGATGCTCGGACGACAGGAGCTCGAGCCGATCTGGATGGATCCGCTTCCGCCAGCACAGCCTCCCGCGCGCGACTCCGACCTGACCGCGACGGATACACCGGACGTCACTGCTCCCAACGAGCACTTTCGCGCGGTCCTTCAGGCGCACCGGCTTGGCATTACTGCGCCCACTCCCGCGATGGAGGGAACCGATGCTCTCTACGCGCGAGCGGTTGCAGGTCTCTGGTCCGCGGCCATCGCCCGCCTTGCAGAGCAAGATCCTGTGATCGCAGAGTCTGTGCTCAGCGATCTCGCCGGTCGGGCTCGCCTGCCGGGGGAGAGGAGCGCGCGGAGTCTCGCGGTGTGGGAGACGAATGAATCTGAGCTCGCCCAACTCCTGCGGACGCTCCTCGAGCCGCGCGTCGATGGGATCATCCTCGCCGAGAGCGCGCGCACGTGGCTTGAGGGGAGGTCGCCTCTGGCGATCTGGGTCGAGCAGGATGTCGGTGAAGCGCTGGTGCTTGCCATTGCGAATCCTCGCAACACGAGCGTGAGGGTCACCATTCGCTGGCCGGATCGACGCGATGCGGCGTTCTCCGGCGACATCGCTCCGGAGGCGATCGAGTTCGTGCGCATCGAGCGCCCCGCATGGACGGCGCCCGCGGGGCCCGTCATCGATGAGGCGCTTGCAGAGGCGATGGCCCTGCGAGGTCTGGCCCGGCTCCTTCCTCCCGCGGACCTCGCGCCGGAGAGCCCACAGCGAAGTGCGATGGAGATCGAGACGCGAGCCCCACGAACTCTCACGATTGACACGGGAACTGCAACTTCGACAGTCCTTGTGGGACCCGGCCGAGTCGGCGCGCGTCCCCCGGGATCCGGTTTCGGGACTTTTCTGCCGCCGGCCAATCTCGCGGCAATCAGGAGCGGCGCGCTGCGAGGACCGCCCCCCGAGTGGTCGACCTACTTGGGACTTCGCAAGCGCCCCGCGGGATGGGAACTGATCGTCGAGTGCCGCTCTCCTCAGGGAGCGGTCCCCAATCGCGACGAGATCGCCATCATCATTGATGGCGGGTTCCAGCACTCGGTCTTAGTGGCGTCCAACGGTGAGGTCGAGGCGGGCAGCGAGTCAGTCGAGGCTGGCACGCGCGTGCATCATCTCGCCGACTGCTGGCGCGCGCGCATCCCCGTGCCCGACGAGTGGCTCTCCTCGAAGGGGAGTCCTGCGGCCCACATCTCGTTGAGTGCGCAGCGCCGAGTGAGCGGATCGGGGAGCGACGCGCCGCCTCGAGGGGCTCGGCTTCAGTCGGCGGGCATGGTGCCGCTCTGCATCGACCCAACTCCGCGCATGATTCCGCTGGATCTCTCGGGATGGACGCTCCCGAGCGTTACACTCGGGCCATGAAGCGCACGTCGGCGAAGCCGATCGCAACTCCTGTTGCCACTGCGCCCAGAGTCATCGCGCTGCTCAACCAGAAGGGGGGAGTTGGAAAGACCACTTCCACCGCGAATCTCGGGGCTGCGTTCGCGATCGCCGGACTGCGCACGCTGGTCGTCGATCTGGATCCGCAGTCCAATCTCTCGCTCCACTTCGGCCACGAGCCGACCCCGGATCAGCCCACGGTGCGCGATCTCTTCATGAACGAGACGATGGAGGCGAAGGAGACGATACGACTTGCGCGGCCGAATCTGTGGTTCGTCCCAAGCGACACGGAACTTGCGCTTGTGGAGGGGGAACTCGCGTTGCAGGAGAACATGCAGCGAATCCTCGCGCGACGGCTCGAGAGCGTGATGGGCATGTTCGATGTGGTTCTCCTTGATTGCCCGCCGAGCCTTGGTGTCCTGACGGTGAATGCGCTGACGGTGGCCGATGAGGTCATCGTGCCCACGCAGGCTCAGTACCTCGCGCTCCGGGGACTTGAAAAATTGCTGGAGACGGTCCTGCTCGTGCAGCGGGCACTCAATCCGCGACTCACTGTTGGCGGCGTGCTCCTGTGCATGCATGAGTCGCAGTCGAGTCACGGCAAGGCCGTTGTCGAGGAGATGGACCAGTACTTCGCGAAGTTCAAGGGGAGCGGGCTGCCCTGGCAGGATGCGCTGGTGTTGCGCCCCGCCGTCCGACGAAACATCAAGCTCGCCGAGGCACCGAGTTTCGGTCAGACCATCTTCGACTATGCACCGACATGTGCCGGGGCCGCTGACTATCGCGCGCTCGCGGACGCGATTCGGCAGCGGTGGGTGCGCGTCGAAGCTCCGGCCGCAGCGCCTGCCGAAGTCCTTGCAGCAGGCGCGGCCACGCAGTGACGATGGCTCTTGAGGCGGGAGCGCGGGGGATCGCCGCGTGGCGCTGGGTTGCGGCCCTTGGATTCACCTTCGTCTTCGTGACCACACACTGGCCAAGACTCACGTTCGGTCCGGAAGGCCCGAGCGACAAGTTCATCCACGCGATGGCCTTCGGTGTCCTCACATTCTTTGCGTTTCAGGCGCGTTGGGTGCGTCATCCACTCGTGCTCTTCTTGGGAATGGCGGCGGTCGCGGCCCTCGACGAGTCAACGCAGCAGCTTGCCCTGTTCAATCGCCACACCTCGCTCGCCGACTATCTCGCCGATGTGCTGGGGATCGCGGTGACTTCCTTCTTCGTCTTCTCGGCGCTACCGGAGCCTCCGTGGATTGCCGACGCGAAGGCGCGTCTGTGGGGAAGACCCTTCACATGGGTGGCCCTCGTTACATCGGGGCTGGCGGGGGCGATGGGGGGGTGCCTCGTCGCGCTTGGCGCACGCCAGTTTGTCTTCGTGGACGCGCGACTCGGACAGTTGCTGCTCCTCTCTGGCGCGCTCGGCGCCATCGTCTTCGTCGAGGGCTCGTGGCGGGGGGCACTCGCGGCGATTCGACCGGGCGCTGTCGATGCCGAAGGCACGCACACTGCGACGGGGCTCGACTCGTCGCTCATCGCGCTCGCATCGGGAGTGGCACTCGCCCTCGGCTTCGCACTCATTTCAGATCGGGCCAAGGCCGACCCCAACAGCGATCTTCTCGCGCTCGCGTTCTCCGCGGCTCTGACTGCAGCCGCACTCTTCCCGCTGCGCTGGCTGCGCAGGCGCCTCGCCTCTCACTAGAACGGCGCGGGGGCGAATCCGTCGGGAGGACCGATCGCGCGGTCGGGAGACGCAGCAGGGGCAGGAACTCCCGGAGCCGCCCCCGTCCCCACGCGAAGGAGCGCCGGGCTCATCATCGGATCGATCTGGTTGAGGGCGATCTGGACCGTGGCCCACCGCGGCGCCTTCGCAAAGTTGAGGATCGTCGT
>CANETX010000176.1 GCA_947441435.1 Planctomycetaceae bacterium | reverse complement strand
TGGCAGACGCATCGGCGCGATCTCGTCATCGTCGGCCATCCGAGCGAGTTCGACAATGAGCTGGGGCGGCCTGAGGAACTGGCGCGACTCGTGACGCTTGAAGTGGCCATCGAGCGCGTGCGCTCGGCGATCGTCGCGCGGCGGTCGATTGCCGTCGTGCTGCTTCCGCGCGAAGCCGAACAAGTCGCCAAGGCGGCCGGCATTCCCGCCCCTTCATCCAAGTCGGTCGACGGCGACATCGCCATCTACGGTTGGTGGCCGAAGCCGGAGGGGACACCGTGAACAGCCGCCCCCCAATCGTTGTTGTCTCCGGTCTCCCGCGCTCGGGGACGAGCATGGCCATGCAGATGCTGCATGCAGGCGGGATGCCGGTGATGACCGACGCGATTCGTGCCGCTGATCCCGACAATCCCCGCGGCTACCTCGAGTTCGAGCGGGTGAAGCAACTCAAGGGCGACAAGGGATGGCTCGATGACGCGCACGGAAAGGCGGTCAAGATCATCCATCTCCTGCTGATGGAATTGCCCGATGACCGGGAGTATCGGGTGATCTTCATGCGCCGCGACCTTCGCGAGGTCGTCGCCTCCCAAGGGACGATGCTCGAGCGCAGCGGGCGCGCCGGCGGAGGGCTCACCCCCGATCGGCTTATCGCCATGTACGAGGGGCAACTTACGCGCGTGCGAGAGTGGCTCGCGGCGCGGCCGTCGTTCAAGGTGCTCGAACTCGACCACGCCACGTGTGTCCGCGACCCGCGAGCGGCTGCGGCGTCGATCAACGCATTCGTGGGGGGGACCCTCGACGAGGCGAAGATGATCGCGGCAGTCGATCCCGCTCTCCATCGCAATCGAACTTAACTCGGCAGGCCGGCTGCGTGCGCGGCCCACGCCTCGGGGCCAAAGGGATCCGGCGGCGGGGGAGGCGCGGTCGCGGTCGCAAGGAGCTGCTGCACGCGCGCGCGGTGGCGCTGGGCCTTCTCTGAATCGCCGGTGCGATCGGCAAGGAGCGCAAGGAACCGATGGGCGTCGACGAGACCGGGGCGCATCGCAACCGCGTACTCAAATGACTGGATCGCGTGTGGATGATCGCCCATCCACGCGAGCGCGATGCCGAGAAAGTCATGGGCCTCGGGGGTGAGATGCCGTCGTTCTGCGGCGTCGAGGCAGTGGTCCGCTGCGGCTTCGAAGCGCCGCTCGTGGAGTGCCACGCGCGCGAGCCCGACCTGGGGGCGCGGGTCAGCCGGGTCGTGCCTTGCGGCCGCGGCGTAGAGGGTGGCCGCCTCGGGCCACTGGTGGAGGAGCGTCCGGAGATCCGCGAGCGCAAGCGCGAGGTCGGCGCGGCCCTTCGCGAGTGGTGCGGCGGCATCGAGTTCGACGCGCGCAGCGTCGCGCTCGCCCTTCTGCGCGAGGGCGGCCACCAACTGCAATCTCGGCTCGATCACGGCGCGATGGCGCGCGACGAACGGCGCGAGCACCGCCTCGCAGCGGTCGAACTCGCGCGCGGCCATGAGGCAGTTGGCGAGATTGACGACAAACCGGCTCTCGTCGGGATGCCCCGCGTGCAGTTTCTCGAGAAGGGGCATCGCGAGCGCCGGTCGTCCGCTCGACATGTAGATCACCGAGAGGTTCGCCTCCGATTCCCGCCTCGCCAGCGCGATCTGGGCTTCTGTGCCACCGGCCAGCGCAGGCATGTACCCGAGATCGATGAGTTGCTTGAGCGCATCGGCAGACTCGAATGGATCCGCGCGGCGATCGGCCGAGTGCATGCCATCCGCGCCGCCAAGCGTGTCCCAACTCTCGATGATGGTCGGTTCGTAGGCGGCGTCGAATGCTTCGGCGAGCACCCGGCCGTCCATGTCCGCGCCGGTCGGGAGGCCGAGCAGCGCGAGCGCGGTCGGCGCGATGTCCAGGAGGCTTGGCCCCTGCACGACGGCACCCTTCTTGATTCCCGGTCCCGAGAGCACCAGGATGCCGAAGGGTCGATGCCAACTCGCTTCGAGCGCGGCACGGTCCTTGGGATCGATGTCGCCGATGACGGGGCGGTCGGCGCCGGAGTGGAACCCATGGTCAGAAAGGAGCATCACGGTCGTGTCGGGACCCGCTGCGGCCAGCAGCTCGCCGAGCGCCGTGTCGTGCACCTCATAGATGCGCGGCATCACCTCGCCGTACAGCCGGACATCTTCCTGCGGGATGTGCTTCATGCGCGGGGGGAAGCACTCCATGAAGTGGTGGCCGACGGTGTCGATGGTCTCGTAGAAGATCATCGTGCCGTCCCACGCCGGGTCGCTGCGGAGGACTTCGAGCGCCGCGCGATGGATCGTGCGCATCCGCGCAAGTTGCGTCGCGAGCTTGCGGGGGTGCTCGTCGGTTGACTTGGTCTGCGCAAGGTCGGGGACGAACACCGCAAGATCTCCCCTCGAGAAGTCCTCGGGCCTCGCCCGGCAGGGTGTGATCCGTTCTCGCGACGCCTCCGGATGGACGGTCCCCTCGGCGACGCCATCCTGCACGAGGTTGCTCACCGCGACGCCCGAGATCGCCTCCGCGGGATGCGACGCGTACCACCCGACCGTGTTCGCCTTCAGCCCCGACTGCGTGAGCATGTTCCAGACCGCCTTGGTGCGCCGGGTCGTACTCGCACTGATGCGCAGGCCATCTCCCGCGGGGTTGGGCTCGACGAAATTGAGAATCCCGTGCTTGTCACCCCACTTGCCGGTTGCGATCGAAGTCCACAGGATCGGCGAGAGCTTCGGTTCGAGCGTGGCGAGGTCGGCGCGCACTCCCGAATCGACAAGCCCCTTGAGGTTCGGCATCTTCCCCTGCGCAAAGAGGCGATCGATCATGATCCAGTCGGCGGCATCCCATCCGATGATGAGCAGTCGCTTTGCGCGGCGCGTCGCCATGAGTGACGGATCCTAGAAAAAACCCCTCGGCATGTGCCGAGGGGTGAAGTGTTCACAGGGAAAATTCGATGATCAGGGGCAGGCGCCCCAGCCCGACAGGATCACCGCCATGTCGAGGCCATCGGTCGTGCCGTCGCCGTTGGCGTCGCCGCTCGCAGTCCCCCAACCCGACAGGATGACGGCCATGTCGAGTCCGTCGCGGACCAGATCGCCGTTGAAGTCGCCTGAGCACGGCGGCGGCGGGGGAACCCCTTCATCGCCCGCGTTGATGGCCGTGGCCGGGGTTGACTCCCAGGCGTAGTCGACGAGGGTCCGCGTGGCCAAGCCAGCGCCGATCGCGATGCGTGCCCAACCGTAGTGGGTGAGGCCGTCAGCCGCGAGGAACTTGAAGCCGACGATTCCGCTGGAGTTGAAAGCCCACTGGCCAACATTGGTGCCGACCACGGCAGATGAGGAGCCGTAGAAGAACGAGGATGCGCCGATGGCCGTTCCGGCGGCGAGATTCGTTCGACCGGTCGCCGTTCCAGCGCCGGGGTTCCGCATGTAGCCGGTTCCGGTTGCCGCGTAGAAGCTCAGGGAGGTGGCACCGTATGGGTTGATATCCCAACC
>CANETX010000175.1 GCA_947441435.1 Planctomycetaceae bacterium | reverse complement strand
TCGGCCTCCTCCTTGGTGATGGGGCCAACGGACACGACCGCATCGCCGTACTGGCCGCGGCCGCCCGACTGCTTCTTGAAGAGTCCGCGCACGCGCTCGGCGGTGCCGGTGATGGTCTCGCGGTAGGCGACGCGCGGTCTGCCGACGGTGACGCCGATTTTCATGTCGCGCACGAGCTTGTTCTTGATGATCTCAAGATGGAGCTCGCCCATGCCGGAGATGATCGTCTCGCCAGTCTCGTCGTTGTAGTTGGAGCGGAACGATGGATCTTCGCGGCGAATCGTGGTGAGCGCCTCGCCGAGTTTCTTCTTGTCGTCGGCAGTGTTGGGCTCGATGGACATCGAGATGACCGGCTCCGGGAAGACCATTCGCTCGAGGATGATCGGGTGGTCCAGATCGCACAGGGTGTCGCCGGTGAACGAGTCCTTGAGCCCCACGACCGCGACGATCTGTCCGGCGCCGGTTGAATCGAGGGCGTTGCGGTCGGCGGCGTGCATCTCGTAGAGTCGCGAGACATTTTCCTTGCGGCCGTTGCCGGGATTGAGCACACGCGACCCTTTGGTGAGGGTTCCCGAGTAGATGCGCAGGTACGTGAGCGTGCCGGCAACGTCGGCGACGACCTTGAACACGAGTGCGGAGAATGGCGCGCTTTCGGAGTGCGGTCGGGTGAGTTTCACGGTCGGGTCGCGGGCGTCGGTTCCCTCCATATCAGGCCGTTCCGTCGGGCAGGGGAGGTAATCGATCGCCGCATCAAGCACCTTCTGGATGCCGACGTACTTGAGCGCGGATCCGCACAGCACCGGGAAGGCGCGCAGGTCGATGGTCGCCTTACGCAGCGCAGCCTTGAGCTCCTCGACGGTGATGTGCGAGGGATCGTGGAGGTACTTGTCGGTGAGGGCGTCATCGAGCTCGGCGATCTTCTCCACCATCTTGTGGTGCCACGCCTCGGCCTGCTCACGCTTGTCCTCGGGGATGTCGGTGATGGTGATCGTGTGCCCTTCGTCTTCGCTGTCCCAGTACATCGCCTTCATGGTCATGAGGTCGACGATGCCATTGAAGTCGTTCCCCCAACCCATCGGCCACTGGATGGGAATCCCGTTGGCGCCGAGGCGGGTGAGGATCGAGGCGTAGGAGAAGTCGAAATCCGCTCCGAGCTTGTCCATCTTGTTGATGAGGCAGAGGCGGGGGACGCCGTAGCGATCGGCCTGCCGCCAGACGGTCTCGCTCTGGGCTTCGACCCCTTCCTTGCCATCGAACACCGCGACGGCGCCGTCGAGGACGCGCAGCGATCGCTCCACCTCGATGGTGAAGTCCACGTGGCCCGGTGTATCGATGAGGTTGACCTTGTATTCGATCCCGTTGTGATCCCACGGGCAGGTCGTCGCGGCCGACTGGATGGTGATGCCGCGCTCTTGCTCTTCCTGCAGCGAATCCATCGTGGCGGTTCCCTCATGGACCTCTCCCATGCGGTGAATCTTGCCCGTGTAAAAGAGGACGCGCTCGGTGACGGTGGTCTTGCCGGCATCGATGTGAGCGCAGATGCCGATGTTGCGAACGCGGGTCAGGTCAGTAGCCATTGGGGTCGAATCTCCTTGGAATGTCGAGCCCCGGAGCCTAACAGAAACGGGGCTTGCAGGTCAATACTCGTGAAGGTAACCCTGTGATCCTCGGTGATTCGCGTGCGTCAAGTTCAGATTGAGCGGACGAGGAGCGCTTCGGGCAGTTCTCGGTCGGCAAGGGCCCCCCGGACGCAGGCGAGGAACCGACGGCCATCTTCGACATACCCAGCCGTGGGTCGCACCCCATCGACTTGGCTGGCGAACCACCGATTGAGCCGGATCATCCAGAGTTCTCGGGTGTACTTGGCGGTCATGGAAGCGAGCGCGATCGGGAGATGGTGCTGCTCCCCCTCCACCGAGAACGAAATGACACACGGTGCTCCGATCCCGTCGAGGCGATACGCGCTCTCGCGTTCGTCCTCGGTGAGGATCGTGAGTCTGGCACCGTCGAACTCGCGCATGAGATCCTCGCGGTAGCGGACCCTTCCACCCTGTCGGTCGACGGCGACGCGCAGGGGAAGGTCGCTGTGGCGCTTGCGTAACGCGTGGATGTGCCGCATGAGCAGCGTCCATGGAACGCTCGACTTGACCGCGCCTGATCGCGCGGCCTCGTTGATTTCCGCAGCATCCGCGCTCAGGCAGGACACTCGGTGGTCGCGCACCGAGCCCTTGGCGCACGCGCGGACGATCATCGCTCGCCCGATCGCCACTCGGGAGTGATCGCCGGCCACAGGAAGTTCCGTCGCTCCTTCGTACCAAGGGCCGCGCGAGTCGAGGAGCTCTGCGCCGACGGTTGAAAGGAACTCAGCGTCTGTCGCGGGGAATCCGGGGCAATCCGCGGCGATCGAGAGCAGGGCGAGCACGCCACGCTCGATCTCACTCAGGGGATGCCGCTTCGCCTTTGCGCTCCCCTTGAGTTGCTTGCTGTCCGCAACCGCGACCCGCCCTTTGCGATCACGGGCCTTGCGGCAGATGGCGCCGCGCATCAGCGCCCACAAGTCCGGGGGCGACTCGGGTGGATGCTCGCCATCGATCGTCCACTCCGAGCAACCCACGCACAGCGGACCCATCAGCGGTCCGTACCCCGCTTCATCAATGCCGGCGTAGAGGAGCATCGCGCGCATTGTGACCGATCGTCGGTACGCTTGCCTCGTCCTTTCGCGATCACAGGAGTCCCCCATGACAACCGCCACTCGACCCGCCGCATCCGCCACATCCCTTGAGAGCCTGCTCGGCGCCGACGCCGACTCGCTCCTCTCGCACAAGGCCAAGGTATCCAAGGACCTGCTGCATCTGCCGGGGGGCGACTTCATTGACCGTGTCTGGATCAAGAGCGATCGGAACCCGCAGGTGCTGCGCAATCTCGGGGCGCTGTTCGGCCACGGCCGCCTCGCGGGGACTGGGTACTGCAGCATCCTTCCCGTCGATCAGGGGATCGAGCACTCCGCGGGGGCGAGTTTTGCGAAGAATCCGCTCTACTTCGATGGCGAGAACATCGTGAAACTGGCCATCGAGGGGGGATGCAACGCGGTCGCGACGACCTTCGGTGTATTCGGCAGCGTCTCGAGGGCCTACGCCCACAAGATCCCCTTCATCGTCAAGATGAACCACAACGAACTGCTCACCTATCCCAACGGTGCGCAGCAGATCCTTTTCGGCAACGTGGAGGAGGCATGGAACCTCGGTGCGGCGGCGGTGGGGGCGACGATCTATTTCGGCTCCGAGGACTCCGGTCGCGAGATCGTCGAGGTCGCCGAGTGCTTCCAGCACGCGCACGAACTTGGGATGGCGACGGTGCTCTGGTGCTACCTGCGCAACAGCGCCTTCAAGAAGGATGGCAAGGACTTCCATGTCTCAGCCGATCTCACCGGGCAGGCGAATCATCTCGGCGTGACGATCCAGGCAGACATCATCAAGCAGAAGTTGCCCGAGAACAACGGCGGCTTC
>CANETX010000174.1 GCA_947441435.1 Planctomycetaceae bacterium | reverse complement strand
TTCAGCCAGATCGACCTCGAGATGAGTTTCGTCGAGCGCGAAGACATCATGTCCATGATGGGAGGATTCGTCCAAAGACTCTGGAAGGAGATCTTTGATCTCGACATCGCCGCGATTCCGTCCATCACGTGGGCCGAAGCAATGTCGAAGTACGGAATCGACCGCCCCGACACACGCTTCGAACTTTTCGTCAACGACATCAGCGACCTCGCCGCGAAGTGCGACTTCCAGGTCTTCCAGCAGGCGCTCGCCAAGAAGAGCCCGCAGGGACGCTCCGGCGTCGTCAAGTGCATCCGCGTCCCGGGAGGCGCAGACAAACTCACACGCAAGATCACCGACGGCTATGGCGAGTGGGTCAAGACGTTCAGGGCCGGCGGATTGCCAATCGTCAAGTACACGGCAGCAGGATTCGAGTCGGGCATCGCCAAGTTCCTCGGCCCCATCGGCGACGATCTCGTCAGGCGGCTCGGCCTCGTGGCCGGTGACATGGTGCTCTTCGCCGCAGACACCTGGGAGATCGCCACAAAGACCCTCGGCGAATTGCGCCTCAAGCTGGCGGGCGATCTCAAGATCATCCCCGAGGGCAAGTGGAATTTCCTCTGGGTCGTCGACTTCCCCATGTTCGAGTGGGATGACGACGGCAAGCGCTGGGTCGCCCTCCATCACCCGTTCACCAGCCCGAATCCAGACCAATTCGGCATCCTTGAGAGCGACCCTGGGGCCTGCCTCTCCTCTGGCTACGACCTCGTCCTCAACGGCAGCGAGATCGCCGGTGGATCCATCCGCATCCACCGCATGGATGTGCAGCAGCGCGTGTTCAACCTCATCGGCCTCACCAACGAAGAAGCACAGGGCAAGTTCGGATTCCTCTTGAACGCGCTTCGCCACGGGGCACCTCCCCATGGCGGGATCGCCTTCGGCCTCGACCGACTGGTCATGCATGTCGTCGGCACCGACAACATCCGCGATGTGATCGCCTTCCCGAAGACGCAGTCGGGCGGCGATCTCATGATCGATGCGCCAAGTCCGATCGCCCTCGATCAACTCAAGGAACTGAGCGTCACGAGCACCGCCCCGCAGGCAGTTTGATTCCGAGCGACCGTTGAGATCAGTGGACGCCGTGGGCGCCGAGCCAGCGCTCGCACTCGATCGCGGCCTGACAGCCCATTCCCGCAGCGGTGACCGCCTGCCGATAGTGCGGATCCGCGACATCGCCTGCAGCGAAGACGCCATCCACATTCGTGGCCGACGATCGTGACGCAAGCACGATGTAGCCGTTGTCGTCGAGGGCGATCTCGCTCGCACCCTTGCTGCGCAGGAACGCCGTTGCCGGTGAATGCCCGATGGCAATGAAGAGTCCAGACACCGGAAGCTTCGAGCGCTCCCCCGTCACGGTGTCCTCAAGTTCCACCGCCTCGATCCGCTCCTCGCCGAGCACATTGACGACCTTCTTGTTCCAGACGGCGACGGCGTTCTTCTGAGCGAACAGTCGGTCCTGCATCACCTTCGACGCGCGGAACGAATCCCGCCGGTGAATGACATGGACCTTCGAGGCGAACTTGGTGAGATAGGTGGCCTCCTCCATCGCCGTGTCTCCACCACCGACGACCGCAAGTTCCTTCCCGCGAAAGACCGGAAGCGCACCATCGCAGACCGCGCAGGCGCTCACCCCCCCGCCCATCTGCGCCAGCCGCAATTCGTTGGGCGCGCCGACCCAGTTGGCAACGGCTCCTGTGGCGATGATGACACTGTGCGCCTTCACCTCCTTGCCACCGGCGAGTTTCAGGGCGAAGGGCCGCTTCGAGAAGTCACAGGACTCGACATCGTCATCGCACACCCTCGTCCCGAATCGCTCCGCCTGCTTGCGGAAGTGTTCCATCAGTTCGGGGCCTGTCACTCCGGCAGGGAATCCCGGATAGTTCTCCACTTCAGTCGTCAGCATCAACTGGCCGCCCGGAAGTACCGGCGCAGGATCCGACCTCGGCACCCCGATGATGCACAGGGGGGCGAGATTCGCCCGTGCGGCATAGATCGCCGCCGTCCAACCTGCAGGGCCCGATCCGATGATCGCGACCCGCTCAACCCCACCCGCGACGGTCATTTCAGGAGACCTTCTTCGCGCGCGAGAGCCCGAACCGGCGGCCAGATCAGGAGGTCACCGTCGGATGCGTCAGTCGAGTGCTTCTCCCCCGACTCGTCCTCATTGTTGGCGCCGAGCGCCCACACCATGCAGCCGGTTGCCCAGACTCGTCCGAGCGGCGTCTCGATTGCCTGCCGCTCCGCACCGAGCGCCCGGTACTGCAATCGCCCATACGTCTTGTCGAAGGGATCGAAATCGAATCGCTTCTGGAAGAAGACCGCGTACGCGCGCTCTCGGTCCTTGGGCCAAGTGGCCTTGAACTCGTTGTAGTAGCCGCAGAGTCCCGCGGCCATCACCGTGCCATTCACTTCGGCGATGATGACATTGCGCCACGCGAAGGCTCGGTCCATGTCACGGACCATCGCCAGCACGGCTGCGTACTTGATCGGATTCGCCCGAGAAAACTCGGTGGGAACCTGGTGCCACGCCGTGAACGGACGGACCCGCCAGCGCCGCCACCAGTCGTCGTAGACATCGAGCAACTTGTCGTTGCTCGCCTCGAGCGACCCATGCACCTGCGAGACTCGCCGCCACATTTCCTGCGTGTTGAACCGCTGAAGCGCCCCCTCGTCTGACTCCTGCGCCCCGACCACCTGCGCGAAGTTGTCGGCATCGATGTCCGACCCGGTCGATGCGGTCAGTGCCTGCTTGAGCACCGCTTCCGTCACGATCCGGTCTCCCTCGGGCATCTGCAACCGCCGCATCCGCTCGTTGTCGGACGGGCGCAGGAACGAGTACTCCTTGAGGGCCACCTGCTTCATCAAGTCCACCGGGAGGCCCTTGAGGTAGGTGAACATGAAGTCGCGATGGATCGAGAGCGCCTCTGCAAGCGCCTCGAGCGCGAAGAGCTTCTCTTCCAGCATCGACTGCTCGCATACCTGCCGCAGGAGCCGCGCATAGGCGAGACCGACCTTGAATGAACCCGCATAATCTCCAGCCTCGCCGAGTCGGTACATCTCGGCCGTTGCGAAGGCGCCAATCGTGCGGATGGCGCGGAAGTACCCATACTGAATCTGCGCAACATCCGCGCCGTCCCCGAGCTTGATCTGCAGCCCCGCCTTGGCAATGGCGCCGTCGACGGCTCCATCCCCATAGCCAAGCCCGAACACGAGCCCGAACTGCGAGTCGACGAGCGCCTGTCCCATCGCGGCGTTCGACTTGGCCCACGCGGAGACCTTGGGCCATCCTTCCATCTTCGGCCAGATCGTCCCCTGGTCGAAGTCATCCCCGACCTCGAAGGGAGGTGGTGTCATCTTCAGGAAGGCGGCGAGGATCGCTCCGCTCGTGCGGTTCTTCGCGGTCACATCCTTGAACTGGCGGTTGAGTTCTCGGGCGACCGCAGAGTCCTCGGCAACCGCCGGTTGGGTGGAGACCATCAGGCACAGCGC
>CANETX010000173.1 GCA_947441435.1 Planctomycetaceae bacterium | reverse complement strand
GGCGGCTCAGCCCGCCGTGCCCTTCGCCTTCGCAGCGGGCTTGCGCTCGGGGAGCGGATACTGCGAGACGTACTCGGGCTTCAGGAAGAAGTAGTAGAGCGTCCCCTCGCAGTACTGACCGCCAGCGAGGATCTCCGCCGAGGGACCGATCCCCATGAAGATGTCGGCGCGTCCGGGGGCGAGGATCGCTCCGCCGGTGTCCTGATCGAGCATGAATCGCTTGAACGGCTGGCGCGATCCACCGTAGGAACTCGCCTGGGTGTCCACAAGAATGATGCCACCCGGCGGATAGACGCTCTTGTCGGTCGCGAGCGATGCCTTGTCGGTGACCTTCACGCCGAGGCTCCCCGCAGGCCACGCCTTGCCGTCGTAGCTCGTGAAGAACACATAGCGGTTGTTCTTGTTGATGTTGGCAATGACCGTCGACGGATCGCTCTCGTAGAGCCGCTTGATCGCGGAGAGGCTCAGCTGGTTCTCGGGGATGGCACCGGCCGCAACGAGACTCGATCCAAGGCCGACATACTGCCCATCCGTCACCCCGGCGTAGCCGATGAACATCGTCTTGCCCTCGGGGAGAAGCAGTTTCGCGCTGCCGTTCACCTGCACGATGTACGCATCGAGCGGCGTCGGGAACCACGCGAGTTCCAATCCCGCGAGCATCCCGCTCGAGTCGATCGTCTCTCGCGACGGCCACGGCTCGATCGTTGACTCGCTCACTCGACGACCGACAGGCTTGCCCGTCACGGGATCCGTTTCGAGTTCCTTCGGTCGTCGATAGATCGGATACTCGAAGCCAGAGCGCTTGGTCAGCGACGCATGGAACTCCGGCGCGTAGTAACCGGTGAAGAGCACACCTCCCTTGCCATTCCATCCCTTCGTCTGCCAGCAATCGAACATCTGCTTGAGCCCGGCATCGAATGAAGACTGATCGGCGCTGTCATTGAGAATCTGCCGGAACGCGATCACGCTCGAGGATGCCTGATCCCATGTGCAGACCTCCGGGAAGGGGAACATCTGCGGGAAGCGCGCGCGGCTCGAGGGAAACTCAAACCAAGTCTGGTCTTGACTGAGCGCCTCTTCGAGATACGCGTCGCGCGAACCCCACGCCGCAGCGAGGTCGGGCCATGCTTCGTCGGGACCCAACTTGCGCAGCGCACACTCGCCCGGCGCAAGGGGTCTCGCAAAGTCGGGTGCGGGTCCGGGTTTCGGCGGCGCCTCGCAGCCCACGAGCGCGACCGACACTGCGGCGAGAAGGGAAATGCCGATAAACTTGGTGCATCCTTGCATCTGGGCACGGTACCAAATTGGACGGCAGTGTCGCCTTCTCAACGCCTCGATGTGTATGCTTGAAACAGCCATGAACATCGCTTCCACCACCAGTCTCGCGTTCTTCAATTTCTCCGGTTGGGAATTGGCGATCATCCTGGTGCTCGGGCTCCTGATCTTCGGCCGCCGCCTCCCAGAACTGGGCCGGTCGGTGGGTCGCACGATCGTCGAGTTCAAGAAGGGGCTCGCCGATGTCCAGTCCGAGGTTCATCACTCATCCACACCGCCAGCAGGGCAGGGAACTGCGCCGACGCAGTCACTCCCGGGTGGACAGCCTCAGCAGCAGGGACAGCAGGCTCCGCAGGCCAACCACGAGAAGCGCGGCTGAGTCCCTCGTCTGGGGAAAAGAGTCCCCCGCGCTTCCCCTAACAAACTCCGAACAGTACCGTGCATCGGTGGAGACGCTCGACCACCGCGCGCTCAAGTCCATCGCAGTCGGCTGGCTCTTTTCGCAGAGGTGCCGGGCCGTTGCGATGGAGGTCACCGGCAACATCCCGCGCTGGCGATTCGATGCCGCTGGGTGGAGGCACACGCGGCTCGAATCGGAGTCGATCGTCATCGAATGCAAGCAGTCCCGCGCCGACTTCCTGCGCGACGATGCCGCGGTCGATGAACTTGTGGCCGAACGGGATCGACTGCGGGACCGGCGGACGCGCATCGAGGAGACGCGCGTCAAGGTCGACGAGCCCCACCTCGGGCGGACACAACAGGGGCTCTTCGAGGACCGGACTGCGTGGGACTTCTCGCAAAGCAAGTTGGCTGACTACCGCCGGGTTCTCGTCGGCCTCAAGCGGATCGATCGTTCGCTTCACGGTGAGACGAAGTTCTGCCTGGCCGTGCGCTATCGGCTTGCAGACTTGTGTTACCTCCTCTGTCCATCAGGAATGATCCGCCCGCGCGAAGTTCCAGAGGGGTGGGGACTTCTGGAGTGTCCTCGTTTCGCCGCGCGGCGCGCTTCGAGGACATCCGCGTTCGAGTCGGTGCCGATTCGAGAGACGGTGGCGGCGAGCCCGCTGGCATCGAAGGCTGCGAGGCGTGAACGCCTCCTTCGCAACATCGCCGTTGCGGCGAGTCGGGCGGCCTTCGGGCATCTCGCACTCACCGAGGTCCCGCGCGATGAGCACGCATCCCTCGACATATTGGCCAACAGAAAAAAGGGATCACTTTTCGAAGAGCCTCCGGCGCACTTCTAGCGTGCCCGAGCGCAAGGCGTGCAGCGTTGCTCGCCGTGACGCATGGAAAAGGAGGCAGCATGAAACACTCACCCAAGGACGGTCACGTCACTTTCTCTTTCTCTCGGACTTGCCACTGCGCTGCGCTGATCGCGGCCACTCTCTGTTGGATCGCACCCTTCCCATCGGCACACGCCCAGGATGGCGCGGAACCACCGCCCTGCCCTGACATCGAGCGCCTGTGCGGCTCGATCGGTCCGGACGATCCTCCCGACGAGGACCAGACCTGCACCTGCGGACCGGGCGAGTGGCAGCGAGTCCCAGCGCACGCGATTCGCCAACCGAGAGAGCCGTTCGATCGGACTGCGCGCGTTCGGCAGGGGCAGACGACCTTCAGTGTGAACCGCACTGCAGCGGCGACATCGACGGGGTGTTTCGTTCAGGTCTCCGTCAGCGGCGAGAGCAATTGGTGGTCCGCCGGCAGCAATTCCCTGACGCTCGATGCCAGCTTCGCCGACGGATGGAAGGAGGAGTGGCGCGGATCGCTCCCCGCATGCGCCCGTTCAGTGCAACTCGCAGCAACGGGGCGCGGCTCCCTCGCGGTGGCGGCATCGTGCTCCGCTCACGCAGGGTGCTCGGCAAGCACGAGTGCTTCCATGAGCGCCTCTGCAAGCAGTCGCGGGAATGCCAGCGCCGCCTGCGACGAGAAAATCGGTTGTGCTGCGGCGTACTCGCGGATTTCAGCTTCCACCGACATCTCGGGAAATGTGGGCGCTGCGGTTCATCTGGAGAGTCCGAGCATCGAGGGGAGTTTTTCCGCAGCTTCCGAGTGGCGAACCGACGGGGCCGGGAGCGCGACTGGCACTCTCTCCTTCACGGTCAAACCTGATCGAACTTACTGCGCGCTGACGAACCTCCCCCTCCACACCCGCTGGAACGGGACCGCCGCAGTCTCCGCAGCAGCCGCGGTCGATGAGGATGGCTCCGTGGGGTCCTCGGCTTCCGCCAACCTCAACTTCTTCATCCAATGATCCCTTCACTGACACTCGCGGCGGCGATTGCGCTCTCG
>CANETX010000172.1 GCA_947441435.1 Planctomycetaceae bacterium | reverse complement strand
TCGAGGATGCAGACGAGGGCCACCTCGGGGAGATCGAGCCCCTCGCGCAGCAGATTGACTCCCACGAGCACATCGAAGACTCCTGCGCGCAGGTCGCGCAGGATCTCCAGTCGCTCGAGGGTCTCGATGTCGCTGTGGAGATATCGCACGCGAATCCCCGCCTCATCGAGGTAGCGAGTCAGTTCCTCGCAGAGCCGCTTGGTGAGTGCCGTCACCAGCGTGCGATGGCCACGCTTCGAGACCGGCCCGATCTCCCGGAGCAGGTCGGGAATCTGCTCGCGCGCGGGGCGAACTTCGACGGGGGGATCGAGGAGTCCCGTTGGGCGGATGATTTGTTCGACAACCACCCCCTCCGAACGCTCGAGTTCGTACGCGGCCGGCGTCGCGCTCACGAAGATGCACTGGGGGATGAGCGCTTCCCACTCCGCGAACATCAACGGTCGATTGTCGAGTGCGCTGCGGAGCCGGAATCCGTGGGTGACGAGCGTCTCCTTGCGCGCCTTGTCGCCCGCGTGCATGCCGCGCAACTGGGGGAGCGTGACATGGCTCTCGTCGACGAACATCAACCACTCGTTGGGAGCGCGGCCGGGCATCGACCGGAAATAGTCGAGGAGGCAGTAGCCCCGGCTCCCGGCGGCGCGTCCCTCCATGTGCCTCGAGTAGTTCTCGATTCCGGGACAGATTCCGGTCTCGCGGAGCATCTCAAGGTCGTAGCGGGTCCTCCCAAGGAGCCGCTGCGCCTCGAGCAATTTGCCCTGCGACTGGAGGACTGCGACGCTCTCGGTCATCTCTTCCTTGATGGTCGCGAGCGCCCGCTCGAGCTGCTCCTTGGGCATCATGTAATGGACGGCGGGGAAGATGTAGGCCCGCTCCTCTTCGCCGAACGACTCTCCCGTGAGCGAGTCGACCCGTTCGATGCGCTCGACGACATCTCCGAAGAGTTCGATGCGAATGGCGTGCTGGGCGTAAGCGGGCCAGACTTCGACGCACTCTCCGCGCACCCGGAAATTGCCGCGCTCCGGGGCAACATCGTTGCGCGAGTACTGCATGGCCGACAGCGAGCGGAGGAGTTCCGTGCGGTTGATGGACGTGCCCCTCGTCACCAGTGCGGAGCGGTTCGCGTACTCCTCGGGCGAACCGAGTCCGTAGATGCACGAGACGCTGGCGACGACGATGCTGTCGGCGCGATGGAGCAGGTTGCTCGTCGTCGCCAATCGCAGCCGATCGAGATCTGCGTTGCGCGACGAGTCCTTCTCGATGTAGATGTCGCGCGCGGGGAGGTAGGCCTCCGGCTGGAAGTAGTCGTAGTACGAGACGAAGTAGCTGACGGCGTTGTGGGGGAAGAGCGCCTTCATCTCCTCGAAGAGTTGGGCTGCGAGTGTCTTGTTGTGGCTGAGAATGAGCGCAGGGCGCTGGGTGCGCTCGATGACATTGGCCATCGTGAACGTCTTGCCGGTTCCCGTCGCTCCCAACAGGGTCTGGAAGGGGCGCCCCTGGGCGATTCCCGCGCACAACTGATCGATCGCCGCCGGCTGATCACCGGCGGGGGCAAAGGAACTCTCAATAAGGAATCGCTGAGCCATCGGCGTCGTCTCCGGAAGGGTAGTACCCCCTACGCGGCGGCCGTTCCCAGAAGTGCGCGTGGCGACGCGCGTGTCACAACACGCATTGCCGGAATCGAGGCAAGGATCGCAGTCACGATGACGACCGCGCCCCCCACGAGCCCGACCACAAGGTGGGGTCGCGGCGCGAGATCGAGGCCCGCGAGGTCGTGATAGATCCGCGATTCCATCCACGCAATGTGGAAGCCGAAGCAGTTGCCGACGATGGCTGCCGCGAGTCCGACCAGCACGGCCTCGCCCATCAGGAGCCGGGCGAGAACGCCGCGGCTCGCGCCGACCGCTTGCAGGATCCCGAATTCGCGAGTGCGTGCGGCGACACCAGCGCCGATCACGCTGGCGCAGGCCAGAGACGCGAGAGTCAGCGCTCCTGCCGCGATCGTCGTGCAGATGGTCATGATCACCCGCCCGACCTCGAGCACCTCGGCGCGAATCGACCGGCCGCTCGCAAAGACACTCCCCGGCGCGGCCTTCTCGATGGCCTTGTCGATGCGCGATTCATCGGCATCGGTGGCGTCATCGGGGAGACCGATCTGGATGAGGAACGCCTCCTTGGACCCGAAGTGCTTTGTGACCGCGTCGAACTCCATGAACACGCAACTGACGGCGTGCTCCATATAGAGGCTGCGGATGCCGAAGAATTGCGTGGCGACATCGAGGCCAGCCGCACCGACCACGCCGACCACTTCGAAGGGGAGATGGTGAGCGCCACTTCCGAGTTCGAGGATCGAACCCGGCGCGATCCCACGCGCGGTCATGAATTCGCTGGCGACGAGGATGGCGTTGCCCTCGCGCAGTCTTCGTGCGGCGACCACTGGATCTCCCGCCACCCATTCGAGCCGGTTCATCGCGAAGAAGGGCTCGGAGTCGAACCCGATGCACACGACCCGGGTGGGGGAGAGGGCCTTCAGCCCGAAGACCTGCTCGGAGATCACCTCAACGGGCAGGTATCCCATCGCCGCGAAGTGGCGGACACCGTCGATGGCGCGGATCCGCTCCACTTCGGCCGTCGAGAATCCCGTGGACTTGAAGGCGAAGGCATCTCCGAAGCGGACTCGGTTCGTCACGTCGTCGAGGATCGCCCGGCCACTCGTCCATGTTCCGACGAGCATCGCGACGCCGATCATGAGCGCACCCGCCACCATGCCGAGTCGAAAGCGGACGCTCGAGAGGGATGTTGTCAGCAGAGTTGTCGGCAGTCCCAGCACCCGCTCGATCGCCCCTCCCAGGAGTCGACCCAGCACAGCGAGGATCGGTATCGCGGCGAGGAACCACCCGACATGGATGAGGGGAAGGCCGAGCGCGAGATACCCCCAGAACCGGCGCTCGGGATCGGCAATGTTCAGGAGCGCCAGTTGGACGGCGATGCAGGCGACAGCGATCGCTGCCGCGACAAAGAGCGGTCGTCGGCGGGGGATCGCCGCATGCGGAGCGAGCGCGGCGAGGACATCGATGCGCGCCCCTCTCCACGCGGGCCAGAGCGATCCGAGCACTCCGGCTGCAGTCGCCCCCACAAGCGCGAGAGAGATCCCGAGCGTCGAGACGCTCATTCCTCCGGGAAGTTGCGATGCGTACCACCACGCGACGCCGCGTGCGAGGGCGAGGCCCAGCGGGACACCCACCATTCCCGCGCTCAGGCAGAGCACTCCGCCTCCCAAGACTTGGCTCGCGAAGAGTTGACCGCGCGACGCGCCGACGCAGCGCGCGATGGCCAGTTCGCGCTGCTGCTGGGCGAGCGCGGTCGTCATCGCCGTCGCCACAAGGAGCGCACAGCAGAGGAACGCGAGCATCGTCGCCAAGGCCTGCAGGAACTCTCCCGCGCGCGCGGGTCGATCGAGTCCGGTCGTGGCGACTTCGCTTGGTTCAAGGGCGAGCGGGGAGGAGACCCTTCCAGCGTTCTCCGTGACCCACTTGGCAGGATCGACTCCCTCCTTGAGCGCGATGGAGAT
>CANETX010000171.1 GCA_947441435.1 Planctomycetaceae bacterium | reverse complement strand
GCGTGTGAAGCGGTACGTCGGCGCGGGCGCAGTCTCGTCGCCTGTGCTGAGGGGTATCAACCGGCCACTCGCCGCCGCGAGCGCCTCGAATGCCTCGGGGATCGGGACATCCCAGATCGCACGCGCCGCTTCCGCGGCAAGTCGCATGTCGGGGTCGAAGAGGAACCGCTGGATCGCGGGATCCTTGTGACGGCGCATCGCCAGAAGGACGCCGAGCCGCACGCTCGGGAACTCGTCCGCCGAAAGTTGCGCCAGCGTCGCCGCATCGGCACAGCCCGAGAGCGCCATCACGAGGGCGTGTCGCAGGAATGGATCGACGTTGTCGTTCTCCCAAATCGCTGCGTTGAGCGCGGGGATCGCCTCAACTGCCGCACCGGGATGAGCGAGTCCGATGCGACACAGCGCAAGCGCACACTCGGCGCGCACTCGAGCGCTCTCATCAAGCACATGCTCCGTCAACTTGGGGATCGCCGCCCGCGCGCGGGAATCGCCCAGCACACGCGCTGCCTGGACGCGGATCTCGGCGTCCTCGGCGTCCTCGGCGTCGAGGAGCCCAAGCACGCCCGCGAGCGGATCGGGCTCGACAACGACCGGCCCGCGGATCCCGCTCGCCTGCATGCCCAGCGCCCGGATCGCGTGAATGCGAGCGAGTTGGGCGAGCCGCTCGTCGGCGACGCCCACATCCGTCGATGCCGCGAGCGAACTGAGTGCCTTCGTCGACTGCGATCCCATCGCGACAAGCGCAAACTGCGCCGCCTGTCGGACACGCATGTCGGCGTGGTGAAGGAGTCCCAGGAGTTCCCGCTGCGGTCGATGAGCACAGCCCTTCGCGAGGATCTCCCGAGCCGAAGCCGCGTCAGGACTCGCGCTGGTGTCCGCGTTCGAGACGGCGTAGATCGTCCCCTTGTCCGTCGAGTACCAGCCGCCGCCCCACGCGCTCACATACATCCGCGAGTCGGGACCGAAGGCGACATCCGTGGTGAGCACCTCAGTGACGAAGGGATCGACCGCGGTGACCTCGTAGCTCGCCCCCTTCGGCTGCGTCGCGATGGCGAGCACGTTGCTGTGCGTCTCGCTGCCGAGGAAGTCGCACATGTAGAACCGTCGATCCCACTGCGCGGGAAGCCCAGTGCCGGGGGCATACGCAAGCCCCGACGGTCCGCTCCCGACATGCGCCAGCGGCGGCAGCGTCCACGCCGGATAGTCGCGCTCGGCGCGCGTGCGCAGATGCCAGATCCCCTCACGGTTCCACGGCCCGCGCTGGTTCTTCTTCTCGAGAGTCTGGTAGTTCATGTCCCACCCCGTCTCTCCACCTTCCATGACGTGGACGAATCGCGCCTTGTCGCCGCCATCGGAATTGTTGTCGCCGGTGAAGAGGTCGCCGAACTCGTTGAAGGCAAGTTCCTGCGGATTGCGCAGACCGGTGGCGAACAGTTCAAGCTCCGACCCATCGGGCCGACAGCGGAAGACTGCGCCCGACTTGGGATCAGCGAGCGTCACCCCTTCCTTCGTCACGACCTTGTAGCCGCGATCGCCGATGGACCAGTAGATGCGCCCATCGGGGCCGACGATGAGTCCGTGCATGTCGTGCCCGCGAAGCGCGCTGCGCACGCCGAAGCCGGTGAAGACCGCGTCGGTCGAGTCGGCCACACCGTCGCCGTTCGCGTCGCGAAATCTCCAGAGGCTCGGGATGCAGGCGTAATAGATGTCACTTCCGTCGATGAGGACGCCCGCGCCTGTGCCGTCGAGCGGCTCGCGGAAGTCGCGCGAAAACTTGGTGACGCGGTCACCCACGCCGTCGCCGTCCGTGTCCTCGATTCGCCTCAGTCGGTCGGCGAACGCCCGGTAGTAGTCCATCTCCCCCTTGCGCTCGGCCTTCCACTTCTCGTAGTAGGCGAGCCGATCTTCGATCGTCTGAGCCGCAAGGTCATCCATCAACCAGAACTTGCTTGATCGATTGTCCTCGACGCCGCGCTCTTGCCGTTCGCTCTCCGCGGAGTAGACGCGCCCCTTCTCGTCGATCGCGATGGCGACCGGATCGGCGACGAGTGGTTCGCGGGCGAAGACTCTAATGGTGAATCCGGCAGGGACCCCGGGCACTGGCGGTGGGGCAACTTCCACGCTCTTCGCAGCATCCTGTGGCGGAGGCGGTGCGAGCGCAACGAGCATGGCAAGCGATAGGAGCATTCGGGGCAAATGTAGGCTCCCGTCACTGGTGGTCTCGCACGATGACTGACACCGAACTCAGGCAGATAAGTGACCGCGTCGCGGAGGTCGGTGCGCGGATTCAGCCGCTCCTTGCGCCCTGCGAGGGGCTCAGCAAGCGCAACGCGTTTGCGCACATCTGGCTGGGGGTCAAGACCCGGTTCGGCGAGTCGTGGCGAAGCGCCGCGGATGGCGAGGAAGTCCAGAATTTCCTCACGTGGGTCGGAGATAACCCCAATGCGGACTACGACGAGTACACCGGATCGGTCACGCTCCAACGAACCGAAGTTCCTCGCATCAGAAACGAACCTACGCTCTTCGATTCCTGAAGCGCTGGTGGACATTGGGGCACGGGCACAAAAATGACGGGGAATGACGCTTGGATTCCACCGAGTCCGTGCCATACTCAGCCAATGCACCTGAAGTCCCCACTTGTCGCGCTGAGCGCGGTCGTTGTCAGTTCGGCGCTGATGGGTTGGTCCACCTCAGGGCCATCGACACTCGCTTCGGGAGCGAATGATCAAGTCCAACCCAAGGTCGGCTCATCCAGCAATGGCGGGTTCTTCATGGCGTGGTTCGACAACGCGACAGGCGGCTATGACGTCCGCGCCAACCGGTTCGACGGCTCGGGCTCTCCGTTGTGGGGGCCCAACGGCACGCTGGTCGCCGACCGCGGTTTCTCATCGACCGTCGACTACAGCGCGTGGGTATGCAGCGGCGATCGATTCGCGGTCGGCTACAACGATGACCGTATCGGCGGCGATCGCATCAGCTTCAGCCTCCTCAATGCGACCGGTGGAATCCTCTGGACGAGCACGATCGATTCGCTCGGTGCGTCTGTCGCCAATCCCAAGGTCTGTGAGGGAAGCGATGGGTTCATCTACGGGGCGTGGCTGGAAGGCACCGGAGTCAAGGTGCAGAAGTTCGATGCGACGACGGGCGCCGCGCAGTGGCCCGCGTCGGTCCTTGTGAAGGACGGCACTGTGACCACGCAGCCCGCGGACCTCTGGCCCGCTGCCGATGCCAGTGGCGGCGTGATGGTCTCGGTCGTTCGTTACGTGACGTTCACTGGTGCGAAGACGCTCAAGGCGTTCCGCGTCTCGAGCGCCGGCGTGCTCGGATGGAGCCCGACGCTGCCGGGTCCCGCAATTGTCTTCTCGACCGGATCGCTCCAGATCGGCAACTACCCGCCGTGCAAGGCGGTGCCTGGCGTCGGCTATGTCTTCTGCTGGTACACCTCGTCACCGCTCCAGTGCCATGTGCAGCTCCTCGACACCGTGGGCGTCGCGAAGTTCGGCCCAAGCGGCGTGCCGGTTGCCTCCACCACCACCAATGAGCGCGTCAGTCCGACCTTTGCAGTCGACGCCGCCGC
>CANETX010000170.1 GCA_947441435.1 Planctomycetaceae bacterium | reverse complement strand
CTGGCGGCGCTCGCGTCTGTCGAGCAGGGTTCGGCCAACGAGCAGTCGCTGCTGGCAGGGATCGCCCTCACGCTCACCGCCTGCGGCAGTTCGTTGCCGCAGAAGGCGTCGATGCGCTCTGCCTGCAGTCGATGCGCATCCGAACTCGTGCGCCGTTCGGACACGGTCATCGAGTCCGCGCTCTCCCGGCACATGCGGAGGCTCGTCAGTACCGCGAGCGCGTCGCTCTTGTTTGAGGATCGACTCAAGTCGACGATGGATCGTGGGGCGGTGCCCTCGTGGAGAGATCTTCCCGACGATCGGCTGCCCCCCGTGGTGCGCGCCTGCATGCAGATCGCCTTGCACATGGGGTGCGATCCCGCCTCGGTGCCGACCCGCCTCCCGCGCGACGCCACCCGAAAGCCCGAGCAGGTCTTCGCGCATGTCGCAGGGCTCGGCATCCGACCGGTGTTTCTCGACCCGGGCTGGTGGATGAGCGGCGTCGGTGCGCTGCTCGCGTTCCGTGCCGAGGATCAGGCTCCGGTGGCCATCATCCCGCAGCGAAAGGGATTCGTCGCGTTCGTCCACTCGGCGGGAGCAACGCTTGGCCCGGTCGAGGTCACAGCCGAGTTCGCCTCGCAACTGACGAAGACAGCCTCGCAGTTCTATGCGACGCTCGGGCCCAACGACACGACGATCGCCCGCTTCCTCAAGTTCGCAATCAAGGGGTCAGGGGGCGACTACCTCCGTGCTCTCGTGGTCACGCTCATCGCCACGCTGGCCAATCTCGCCGTGCCGATCGCCACGGGGGTGTTGGTGACGTACATCCTCCCTGGCAACAATCGACTGGCGCTCCTCTTCATCGGACTCGTCCTGTTGGGAACGACGCTCACCTCGGCTGCGTGCAGCTTTGTCGTGTCGAACCTGCTGCTGCGCGCCGAGACACGCTTGGGCGCTCGCGCGCTTGCGGGTGTGCTCGACCGCTGCCTGAAACTTCCTGTGCAGAAGTTCCGTGAGTTCACGAGCGGCGACCTTGCCGACCGCATCCTGAGCGTCGGCGACCTGCAGTCGGTCCTCTCGGGGGCAGGCGTCTCGTCGATCATCGCCGGCTGCTTCAGCGTCGTCTATCTCGCGGTGATGATGTGGGTGAACCCCGAAGCGGGGGCGATCGGGGCGGGGCTGCTCCTCGTCGCCGTGCTCGTGGCCATCCTCTTGAGCATGCGGCGGGCGCGGCTGGCCGCAACCATCATGGAGGGCCAAGGCCGACTCTCCAGCATGGTGCTGCAGTTCATCGGCGGTGTCGAGACGATCCGGGGGGCCTCGGCCGAGCAGCATGCGACCCTGCGATGGCTCAACCGGTTCAAGGCGGTCCGTCACGCGACGATGCGCACGCGCCGCCTCGACCTCATCTTCGACATCTTTGCCTCGGCATTCCCGATGGCCTGCATGATGATCTTCTGGGTGATGTTCCTTCCGCATGAGGCGGGGGCCCTCGTGTCGGGACATGCCGGCGCAACAGCCTCGATCCAGATCGCGGAGTATCTCGTGTTCAACAGCGCCTTCGTGACGGCGCTGTACTCGGTGCTCGAACTCGGCGAGCGACTCGGTGATCTCGCCTCGCTCAAGTCCACGCTCGGACGCATCAGCCCGATCCTCGAAGCGACCAGCGAGCGCATGGGCGACCGCGAGCAGCCGGGGACGCTCACCGGGCAGGTCAAGCTCAACGATGTTCGGTTCTCGTACCCCGGCCACGCCAACGAAGTCCTCTCCGGCGTGAGCATCTCGATCGAGGCAGGACAGTGCATCGCAGTGGTGGGTCCGAGCGGCAGCGGCAAGTCGACGCTGCTTCAATTGATCCTCGGGCTGCGAACGCCCGATGCGGGAGTGGTGCTCTTCGACGGCAAGCCGCTGGAGCGTCTCGACCTCATCGCTGTGCGGCGGCAGATCGGCGCGGTGGTGCAGAACACGCGCATCGTCCCGGGATCGATCATCGACAACATCGTGGGCAGCACGCTGTTCACGTTCAAGGACGCTGAGCGTGCGGTCGAAGCCGCGGGGTTCGCCGACGAGATCAGCCAGCTGCCGATGGGGCTGAACACCTACGTCACCGACCAGACGCTGTCAGGCGGGCAGGTCCAGAAACTCATGATCGCGCGGGCGCTTGTCACGCGACCGAAGATCGTGATCTTCGACGAGGCAACGAGTGCGCTCGACGAGATCTCGCAGGCTCAAGTCGTCGCGAGCCTGGAACAGTTGAAGGCCACGAGGCTCATCGTCGCCCATCGCCTGAGCACCATCCGCAGGGCCGACAAGATCTACGTGATGCAGGGGGGGCGCGTCGTGCAGGCGGGCTCGTTCAAGGAGCTCATCGGGAAGGACGGCCTGTTCAAGGAGATGGCAAGGAGGCAGATGATCGACTCGGTAGAGCCAGAAGCGATCTAACGGATCGTCTGCGCTTGAGCAGCGCGTGCACTGACAAAACGCAGCAGCCGATGACCGTCCAGGAGCAGGTACGGTCACCGGCTGCAGTTTTCCATACACAGAAGCGGTCGATCGTCTGGCGTCGACTCGGCTAAGGATTAGTTAGCGCTTTGGCGTGCGAGACTGACGGGCTGCCGTCGAGTTGCGAGCGACGCGGCTTCTGCCGGCTCCGCTTGCTTGCTCGAGTTCGGCATCGCTCAGACGCGCCGGCTTGGCAGTGGTCTTGGACGTCGTGGACTTATTCGCTGGCTTCGGTGACATGGATGTTCCTTGAAAAAGCGTGGTCGAGGTCGGGATACGCTCCCGAACCCATCTCACGCGGGAACAATACGATAGCGATTGACTGTGGCAAGTGGACGCGAGCATTTCATGCAAAAACAATCGGACCAAGATCGGCCAATCCTTGCCGTCGTCGGCGCGACGGGGGCCGTTGGTGCGGAATTTCTTGGACTTCTCGCGGGCGACGCATTGCAGCCGAGGGGGATCCGGCTCTTCGCCAGCGAGCGCTCAGCGGGGCGATCCGTCGAGTTCCGCGGCGCATCGGTGACAATCGAACCCCTGCGTGCGGGGTGCTTCGAGGGAGTGGACCTCGCGTTCTTCTCGGCCGGCAAGGGAGTCTCGAAGGAGTGGGCTCCGCGCGCCGTGCGCGAAGGCGCGTGGGTCGTCGACAACTCGAGCGCGTTTCGCATGGACCCAGCGGTGCCGCTTGTCATTCCTGAAGTGAACCCCGAGGCCATCGATGTGTGCACTGGCCCTTCGATCGTCGCCGTCCCCAATTGCTCGACGATCGTCGCTCTCGTTGCCGTGTCGCCGCTGCGCAAGGCGGCGGGACTCAGGCGAATGGTCGTGTCGACCTATCAGGCAGCAAGCGGAGCGGGCGCGGCCGCGATGCGCGAACTCGAATCGCAGGCGCATGACTTCGCGCACGGACGACCGATGCGCACGGAGATTTTCGGGCGCCAATATCTCTTCAACTGCTTCAGCCACAACAGCGCCGTCGGACCCTCGGGATACAACGAGGAGGAAGCGAAGCTTCTCCACGAGACTCGCAAGATCTGGGGAGATGACCGCGCGCGCGTCACCGCGACCTGCGTGCGCGTGCCGGTCCTGCGCGCGCACTGCGAGTCGATCGCGCT
>CANETX010000169.1 GCA_947441435.1 Planctomycetaceae bacterium | reverse complement strand
CGCCAGGTGACACCATTACGGTCTGGCACTCGTCGGGTACGCCGTTGCCGTCGATGTCGGGTGAGCCTGATGCAAGTTCACACGCGTCGCCAGAGCCGTCGCCATCGCAGTCCGCCTGCGCGGGATTCGCGAGGGCCGGACAGTTGTCGCACGGGTCGATCGCTCCATCGCCGTCGGCGTCGGACTCGCAGGTGTCGATGACGCCGTTGGCGTTGCAGTCGGCCGCTCCGCTGCTGAGGTCGCAGGAGTCCGGCACGCCGTTGCCGTTGCAGTCGACATCCGTCTCCCACTCCACGATCGCAGCGCTCGACCAATTGAGGCCGGCATCCCACCACTTGCCGCTCGTGACCACCATGACCTGGTCCTCGGAAATGCCTTGGTAGTCGTTGGGTTCGTTCACATCCCAGTTGGTGTAGTTCCACGGCTCGCCAGAGACCCAGCCCCAGGCGCAACTGGGCTCGCACGAATCCACCGGCTGTGTGCCGCCGATCCAGTAGTAGGTCGTTGCCGGCAAGAGTGTGCGAACGAATGTGTTCTCAGCTTCGCTGTGGACGGTCGCGAGGTGGCCGCCGATGGCGCCCGCGGCATCGGATGCGGGCTGCCAGTGCTGGAGCGTCGTCAGAGGGTAGTACCAGTGATTGTTGCCGCCCTCTGCAGTGGTCCACTGGATGGCACCGGCGTACGGCGAGCCGCCGCCAGTTTCGCAGGTGTCGAGGACGCCGTTGGAATTGCAGTCGCTCACTGCGCCACTCGCAATGTCGCAGCTGTCAGGCCTGCCGTTGCCGTTGCAGTCAGGCGACACGCCGGCGACGATCTCGCAGAAGTCGAATTGCTGGTTGCCGTTGCAGTCCCCCTGCGCGGGATCGAAGCCGAGGTATCCGAGGCTGAACGCTGTGAGCTCTGCACCCTTGCATTCGGTCGGGTCGACTGTGGCCGGGCACGTCATGGTGACGACCAACTGGCCGGTCACTGCGATGAGGGCGTTGAAGGCCTGGTCGCTGAGCGTGATCGTGGCGCGGTCGGGAGTCGCCGGGCAGATGTTGCCGTTGGACTCGAAAAAGCGCGTGGGTGCCCCGCCGTTGAGAGAGATGTCGATCCACTCATTCGCGCCATTGAGATCACCGCGGACATCGATGGTCACTGTCGCGTCACCCTCGGCAAGTGGGAGGTCCGCGAAGGTAAAGGTGCGCGCAACAACTCCCGACGGCGCACCGAGGTTGCCGGAGTTCTGGGCATACGCGGAGGTCCCGTATGCACCTTGGCACGTGTCGGGGATGCCGTCGCCGTTGCAATCGGTCGAGACTCCCTGGGCGATTTCGCAGCTGTCGGGCACGCCGTCGGAGTTGCAATCCGAAAACGCTTCGCATGCTTCGCCAATTCCGTTGCCATTGCAGTCAGTCTGGGATGGGTTGGCGACCGTTCGGCAGTTGTCCGAGCCATCGGCCACGGTGTCGTTGTCGTCGTCCAGATCAGCGTTGTCTCCTTGGCCGTCGCCGTCGGAATCAGCCCACTCCATCGCATCGAGCGGGAAGGCGTCGGAGCCGTCGGGATATCCGTCGTTGTCATCGTCAAGGTCCACACAATCCGCGAGGGAGTCGCCATCGGTGTCGACCGCTGTGCCACATGCCCCACACACATTGAGCGGACAACCGTTGCACGCAACAACACCTGCCTGAGTCGGGCAAGAATCGTTCGCGTTCAGAATTCCATCGCCGTCAAGGTCGTTCGGGTTGCCGAGGTTGTAAGTCAGATTCATCGCGTACAGCGGGTTCGTGGTGCCCTGAAGCTTGTAGCCCACGGACATCTTGCCGGTGTACTGGAATGCCCCACTGTTCCCTGGAACTGCGACCTGGATGACCTTGATCTTGCCGCCCGTGATGAGGATGTCGACCGCGGGATTCGCGGTGTACCAGCCGCCTGCGGGCGGGATGGCGGGCCAGTTGGGGTTGTCATCCGGGCATCCACAGCCGAAGCCTGGGGTCGAGCGAGGTCGAGCCCTGCGCGCCGACCTTGCCCGTGACTGTGACATACGAATCCCGCCACTGATTTGAAGTCGGGGCGGTGGATGCGCTCGTGTAACTCGGGTTCCAGTTGCCGACCGCCTCGTCGTAGTCGTTGAGGAAAGAGTCGGTGTGCAGGACATTGGCCATCGATCCTGCGATGACAGTGTGAGCAAACACAACTAGCAACGCATCGGACTGCGAATTCGAGTGCACGTACACGCTGTAGACATCGCGACCCGCGATGGTCCGATCAAACTCCACCGACAATCCCGTCACCGTCGCCGGCGAGGCCGCCGTCACAAACGCAGTTGCCGCAAGACCGCAGAACCGCTCGTGCTTCATGCGGCGCTCCCCCCCCGGCCCGACCGCCTCCGCCTCGTGAACACCCCAGCCGCACCGAGCAGCGCCAGCGCGCCGGGAGCAGGCGTACCAATCGTGTAGGTCATGTTCATCCCGTAGAGCGGATTCGTGGTGCCTTGAAGCTTGTAGCCCACGTGCATCTTGCCCGTGTACTCAAACGTTTGATTCGGCGTCGCCACGACCGCGATCTGCATGATCTTGATCTTGCCGCCGGTGATGAGAATGTCGACCGCCGGATTGGCCGTGTACCAACCAGCTGCGGCAGGAATCTCCCCCGTACCGCTGGCCGTCCCCGTGCCGAAACTGGGATCGAGCGTTGTCGATGCTTGAGACCCGACAGTGCCGGTGATCGTGACGTACGAGTCCCGCCAGTGATCGAGATTGATGAAGGACGGAGCGCTTGTGTAGGTCGCGTTCCAGTGCCCAGAGTGCACCCCCGCGCCATCGACATAGTTGTCGTTGTGCTTGACATGGGCCATCGAGCCACTGATGACTTGATGGCCGATCATGTTGAGGAGGACATCGTGCTGTCCGGTGGCGCTGGGGCCGTTGGACAGGACGTAGACGTTCCAAATGTCACGGCCTGAGACCGTGCCGACAAATTCCGTGGACAGCCCCGTCACCGTGGCCGACGCGGCCGAAGTGAGAACCGTTGCTGCACCGAGACCCAGAATTGTGATTGCCCTTTTCATTGTGACCCTTTCCCGAGTTTGACTCGGATGGTTTGCCTCGTTCGAACTCCCGAAACCCCTAGACCCTCTTCGCTTCCGCTCGCCCGCTTCACTTCTCAGCACCCGCCCGAGGACGGCGACCTGTGTTGGCCGCCGCCCCGGGGAGTCAGGTGCCATCAATGACAAGGGGCGGTTGCATCGTTGCTTCCGATGACTTCAATACTGTTCGATCAACTCCGCCTCCGACGTGCCGCGAACCCCGCGAACCCGAGGAGCGCGATCGCGCCTGGGGCTGGGATGACGTAGGTCAGGTTCATCGCATACAGCGGGTTCGTTGTGCCCTGGAGCTTGTAGCCCACGGACACCTTGCCGGTGTACTGGTATCCCTGCCCAGCGCTCGCAGCGACTGCGATCTGCATGACCTTGATCTTGCCGCCAGTGATGAGGATGTCGACCGCAGGATTCGCGGTGTACCAACCTGCTGCGGGCGGAATCGCCGGATTGGCCGGATCATTCACGCCAGAGCCGAAGCTCGGGTCGAGCGAGGTCGACGACTGCGCGCCGGTCTTGCCGGTGACGGTGACATAGG
>CANETX010000168.1 GCA_947441435.1 Planctomycetaceae bacterium | reverse complement strand
TTGAGCATCACGGTCCTCCCCTCGTCGCGCATGCCGACGATGAGGTCGCGGAACTCCCGTCGCCCGACCGGGTCGACGCCGTCGGTTGGCTCATCGAGCACCACGAGGCTCGGGTCATTGACGAGCGCCGTCGCAATCCCCGCACGTTGGCGCATTCCCTTGGAGTAACAAGAGAGCGATCGGTCCATCCACGCGCCGAGCCCCACCTTCTCGAGAAGTTCCGCCGATCGTCGGCGTCGCGTGACTCGCGGAACCTTCGCCATCGCTCCTGAAAACTCCACTGCTTGGCGTCCGGTCAAGTAGGAGGGGAGGCGGTGATGCTCCGGCAGATACCCCACGCGACCGAGCGCGGTGAGGTCGCCGATGGGTCGCCCGAGCACAGTCCCCGAGGCTGCCGTTGGATGCACGATGGTCATCATGACCTTGACGAGCGTGCTCTTCCCCGCGCCGTTGGGTCCGAGGAGGCCGAAGATTTCCCCTTTGCCGATGTGGAGGTCAACCCCACGCAAGGCGTGGATCGATCGGCCAAATGTTTTCTTGACGCCGGCCAAGTCGACGGCGAGTTCCTGTCCCTTCGGGCTGCTGGCGAGATCCATCCCTACGCGACTCCGGTGGAGCCGCTTCCCTGCGGAGCGCGCGCTGCGGCCTCTGCCGCGAGGTCGCGTCCCCGATCTCGCGAGGCGCGCAGCGCCTCATTCACCATCGCGCGGAATCCGTGAGCGTCGAGCACCGCAAGGGCTGCACTCGTCGTGCCCCCTCGGCTGGTGACTGCGGCACGGAGATCGGCCGGTGTCATCCCCGACCGTGCCATGAGCGTCGCCGATCCGAGCAGTGTCTGGCGGACGATGCGCTCGGCGGTGAACTTGTCGAATCCCATGCGGATCGCAGACTCGGTCATCGACTCCGCCAAGAGGAAGAGATACGCCGGGCCTGAGCCATTGAGCGCGGTCGCTGCGTCGAAGAGACCCTCGGGGATTTCGATGGCGATTCCGAGCGATCCAATCAGCCGGAGCGCAAAGTCACGATCCTCGACGGTGCACTCGGGAGCGCACTGGTAGGTCGTGGCTGCAAGGCCGGTCTTCGCCGCGATGTTGGGCATGCACCGAACGGTGCGGGTCTGGGGACCGAGCGCTTCGGTGATTCTTGCGATCGAGACCCCAGCCATGATCGACAGCACTAGCGTCGGCGTGGCCAGCGTGCCGAGTTGCTGGGCGAGGTCAGGGAAGTTTTGTGGCTTCACGGCGAGTGCGCATCGTTCGATCCCGATGGCGTAGGAAGGGTCGGATGCGGTGCGACAACCGATCCGCTCCGCCCGCGAGCGAGCGCTATCGTCGGGATCGATCACGAGGATGGCACTCGGTTCGATCAGGTTGGCGCGCAGCGCCCCTTCGACGAGCGCGCTGCCCATCGCACCGAATCCAAGCACAGAGAGACCGGCTGCCATCGCAGGACAATAGCACGGGTGGTAGCATTTCGCGCCATGTCGCGTGCCGCTGCCGGTGCGATCGCAATGCTCGACTTCGAGCAGCCCGTCGCCGAGATCGAAAGACAGATCGCCGAACTTCAGGCGCGAGGGGCGGGGGAGGAGCGCGGCGAACTGGAGACCCTGCAGGCCACGCGGGCGGCTCTGCTGGCGAAGGCCTATTCCGACCTCACGCCGTGGCAGACAGTTCGGGTGGCGCGGCACCCCGCGCGCCCGCAGACCCTTGACTACATCGACCTGATTTGCCGGGATTTCTCGCAATTGCACGGGGACCGGCGCTTTGCGGACGACCCGGCGATCGTGACCGGATTCGCCAGGCTCGGGCCCTACAAAGTGCTCGTTGTCGGCCACCAGAAGGGTCGCACGACACCCGAACGGATCGCCTGCCGTTTCGGGTGCGCCAATCCTGAGGGGTACCGGAAGGCGCTCTTGAAGATGAAGCTCGCGGAGAAGTTTCGGCGGCCCGTCGTGACCTTCGTCGATACCCCGGGGGCGTACCCAGGCATCGACTCCGAGCAGCGTGGGCAAGCCGAGGCGATTGCGGTCAATTTGCGGGAAATGAGCCGATTGCGCACTCCCATTGTCACGGTCGTGATCGGCGAGGGTGGCTCCGGAGGCGCACTGGGAATTGCCGTCGCCGACCGGGTCGCGATGCTCGAGCATGCGTGGTACTCAGTGATTTCGCCTGAAGGGTGCGCTGCGATCCTCTGGAAGTCCGCCAATGAGAAGACCAATCCGCTCGCCGCCAAGGCGCTCGCCCTGACGGCGAAGGAGAATCTCCGCAATGGCCTGATCGATGCGGTCGTGGCGGAGCCCCTCGGCGGCGCGCACCGGGACCCCAAGGCGACGGCCGCGGCCGTCCAAGGTTGGATCGTCGAACAGTTGCGGACGCTCACGCAGGTGCCCCTCGACGACCTCGTGAAGTCGCGGTACGAGAAGTTTCGGCGGATCGGGTCGGTACGACCCTCGCCCGTGGGTTGACTGCGGGCAGAAACTCCGGTAAAATCAGCGCTTCCGTGCCGGAGAAGAAGCCAACTGCGAAGAGTGCCAAGGCCCGCCTGGACGAGAAGTCCAAGGCGAAGGCCAAGGCCAAGGCGAAGGTGAAGGCGGTCGTGCCCGCACCGACTGCACCCGTCAAGAAGCACCAGCCCCCGACGGCACCGCAACTCACGAAGTTGCCGCCGCCCAAAATTGTCTTCGTGATGCCCAAGAGCATCGTCGGTGAGCCACCGCCACCGCCCAAGCGGTCGAAGGGGGCACCGCCGCCGGTGATCGCGAAGCCCAAGCTCAAGCACAAGCCGGTTCCTTCGACCGACAAGTCGAAGGAGCCTAGGCGCAAGATCGACATGGCTCACGCGGTGTCGGTGGCGCAGGCTGCCGTCCGTGCCGCGACGACCCAGAAGGTGGCGGGCGGCTACGTCGTGATCAACGGGCGCAAGGTGCGCGTGATGTCGACCAAGGGAATCAAGCTCGTGCGCAAGAAGGCGGCCCCGAAGGTTGCAGCGACCGACGACGACGCCGAGACGATGATGGTCCCGGTGAAGCTCGGGCAGACGAAACTGCCCCCGCGTGAGATCGAGCGGTATCACGGAATGCTTCTCAAGTTGCGCTCCGAACTTGTGGGGCGGGTCGAGGTGACCGAAAAGGAAGCGCTCAAGAGCAACGACGGCAATCTGTCGACGATGCCCCTTCACATGGCGGACATCGGGACGGACACATTCGAGCAGGACTTCGCGCTCGGGTTCGCCCAGCACGATCGGGAGATCGTCGTCGAAGTTGACGAGGCGCTCGCGCGGGTCAAGAACGGGACATTCGGCCTCTGCCTGATGTCCGGAAAGCAGATCCCGCGCGGCAGGCTCGATGTGAAGCCGTGGGCGAAGTACACGATTGAGTCGGAGCGAATCGCCGAGCGTTCTCGGGGACGGACTTGACCCAAGCGACGCTCGCGTGGCGCAGCCCGCGGGCGTGGACCAGACTGCTGCTGGTGCTCGTCGCCGCGCTCGCGGTCGATCTCACCACGAAGTCCGTCGCCTTTGAACGTGTGGCGCAAGTTCCGATCGACCTCTCTGATCGCGAGACCGTGTCCGATCCGGGGTTTCGATTGCCGTGGCACGATGGCATCCGTGCGGTTCCTCCCGATCTCCTCGACTTCCATCTCGTCGTCAACCACGGGGCGGTCTTCGGCATCGG
>CANETX010000167.1 GCA_947441435.1 Planctomycetaceae bacterium | reverse complement strand
TTCAGGCTCGGCGACTTCTACGAGATGTTCGACGAGGACGCGCTGAGTGCCCACCGGATTCTCGGGATCACGCTCACGCAGCGCAGCGAGGGGATTCCGATGGCGGGCATCCCCTTCCACTCCGCGGAGGGTTATCTCAAGCGGCTCGTTGAAGCGGGCGAGCGGGTCGCCGTCTGCGAGCAGATGCAGGACCCCAAGGACGCGAAGGGGATCGTCGAACGGGCCGTCGTGCGCGTCGTGACTCCGGGGACGCGGATCGACGAGTCGCTCCTCGATGCGGGATGGCACAACGAAGTTGCAGCGGTGGCGATCGTCGGTTCCGAAGCGGCGCTGGCCCTCATTGAACTCTCGACGGGGCGATTCACTGTCGCGACCTGCCCCGCGCTCGCGCTTCCCGACGAGATTGCCCGACGCGCCCCAGCGGAACTAGTGTTTGCCGAGGGGGCCGCGCTTCCTTCAGGGCAACTACTCGCCCAACTCGCGAAGTCTGCGGGGATCGCCACGACATCGCGACCCCCGTGGTCGATGGGAACAGACGAAGCGGGTGCGACGCTGCGTCGGCACTTCGCAGTCGCATCGGTGTCGCAGTGGCGGCTTGAAGGAGCGGCCGTCGCCGCTGCGGGCGGGCTCCTTGCGTATCTCCTCGAGACACAGTCTGGCATGGCCCTCGATGGCGCTTCGGGTGCATCGGCTCGCTTGCGCACCCTTGCCCATCTCGAACCGCCGCAACTTGCCGACCGCGCCGCGCACGTGATGCTCGACGCGTGGACGATGCGAGCGCTCGAACTCGAGCGGACGGCGCTCTCAGGTTCGACCGAGGGAACGCTGCGGTCGATGTTTTCCCACGCCAGAACGCCGATGGGGCGGCGACTCCTGCGCGACTGGCTCGCCTTTCCTCTGCGTGATCGCCATGCCATCGAAGGTCGGCAGGCGGCGGTCGCGGCACTCGTGCAGGACGCGGCGCTGCGCGAGGCGCTGACGGGCATCCTTGCCAAGGTGCAGGATGTCGCGCGGATCCACGGTCGCGTCGCGATGCGGCGGGCGACGCCGCGCGATCTCGTCGCACTCGGGAGATCGATCGCGAGTTCCCCGCGCATCCTCGAACTCGTCGAGGGTGTCGAGGCGTTCGGCGCCATTGGTCAGCGACTCGCTGATGCCTCGCGGACGCTTGCCCCGCTGGGAACGCGCATCGTCCGGGCGTGCGTCGATGACCCGCCGGCACATCTTCGCGAAGGGGGACTCTTCCGAGACGGCAACGACGGCGAACTCGACGAGGCCCGCACGCTGGAGCGAGACGCGGGAGCGTGGCTCGCGAAGTACCAAGCGGATCTCGTCCGCGACACCGGCATCGACTCGCTGCGCACGGGATTCAACCGGGTCTTCGGCTACTACATCGAAGTCACCCACGCGCACACTGCGAAGGTGCCCATCTCCTTCACCCGCCGCCAGACGCTGCGCAACGCAGAGCGGTACATCACCCCAGAACTCAAGGAGTTCGAGGACAAGGTGCTCGGAGCAGAGCGGCGAGCGATCGACCGCGAGCGCGCGCTCTTCGATGAACTCCTCGACACCGTCGCCGACCACGGTGCTGCGCTCGTTCCTTTCGCCGACGCAATAGCGGAGCTCGATTGCCTCAGTGCCTTTGCCGACGCCGCGGTTCGCCACGGATATGTCCGACCGGTGCTGTGCGACGAACCGATCCTCGTCATCGAAGCGGGGCGCCATCCGGTGCTCGACGAGCGCCTCGGCGGCACCTTCGTCGCCAACGACTGCGAACTCGGCGGCGCGCTGCAGGGAACATCGCGCACACCGACACTCGCCCTGGTGACGGGCCCCAACATGGCGGGCAAGTCGACCTACATCCGGCAGAACGCGTTGATCTCGATCATGGCGCTCTCAGGGAGTTTCGTCCCCGCGAAGCGCGCGACCGTCGGCGTGTGCGACCGGATCTTCGCCCGCATCGGTGGCTCCGACGAGATCCAGTCAGGACGGTCGACCTTCATGGTCGAGATGTCCGAGACGGCGAACATCCTTCACCACGCAACGGCATCGAGCCTCGTCATCCTCGACGAAATCGGCCGAGGCACGAGCACACTCGACGGTCTCAGTCTCGCGTGGGCGATCACGGAGGCGCTCGCCGCACGCCGGACCCGCACGCTGTTTGCGACGCACTATCACGAGCTCACCGCGCTCGCCGACGACGATCCGTCCATCGGCAATGTGCATGTCGCCGTGCGCGAGTGGAAGGACGAAGTGGTCTTTCTCCACCGCATCGAGAAGGGTCGCTCCGACCGCTCCTACGGAATCCATGTCGCCAAACTCGCGGGAGTCCCGCGTGCGGTCGTCGAGCGCGCGCGCGAAGTCCTCGAACGCCTCGCCGTCCACGCGGCACCTGAACACACACCGTCGAGTCAGGGAGCGCCAGCGGCCCCGACGCTCTTCGATCTCCCGACCGCGGCCCCGCCCGCTGCAAGTTCCGAAGACCCCGCACGCGACGGGGTGCTCGCCGAACTCGCCGCCACGGATGTGAACGCGTTGACCCCGCTAGAAGCGTTCGATCTCTTGCGACGCTGGAAGGGTCGGCTCGGCCCTCCCGCTACCGGAGCTTGAGGCTCACGAGGGCAACCGTCGCCAGCACGACGGTGATGAGCCAGAACCGCACGACAACCTGCTGCTCCTTCCATCCCGCCCAATGAAAGTGGTGATGGATCGGCGTGCAGAGGAACACTCTCCGGGGTTCGCCGTAACGCCGCCGGGTGTACTTGAACCAGCTCACTTGGATGACAACCGATCCCATCTCGGCGAGGAAGATCCCGCCGATGACGAGGAGGAGCAGCTCCTGCCGGATGGCGATCGCCACGAATCCGAGGAATCCCCCGAGCGCGAGGCTGCCGGTGTCCCCCATGAAGACACTCGCCGGGCTGCAGTTGAACCAGAGGAATCCGAGGCACGCGCCGACCATCGCCCCCATCATCACCATGAGCTCCCCGCTGCCCTCGACCTCAGGCACCATCAGGAAGAACGCCGCGCGCGGACTCGCGGCGATCCAGATGAGCACCATCATCGCAAGCGACACGATGACCAGCGTCCCCGTGGCAAGCCCGTCCATCCCATCGGTGATGTTCACCGCGTTGGACATCCCCGCAATCCACAGTGCCGCGAGGATCGTGAACGACGCGATGCCGAGGACCATCACGCCGGAGGCGAGGTCCGGCGGCTGGATCAACGACTCAAGCGATGGCGTAGGGACATAGGTCCGTTGGAACGGAATATTGAAGACATGCGCGCCGTCGGAAGCCCCAGCGCGGTAGAGGAAGAACCCCACCACGACACCAAGCCCGAGCTGGAAGAGCAGTTTCTCCCACGCGAAGAGACCGTCGCGGACGCCCGGCTGCCGCTTGCGCTGCGTGAGCTTGAGCCAGTCGTCGAATCCACCGACAACCGCGAGCCAGATGACGACGATTCCACCGAGTTGCACATACCGGTTGTGGAAAGTGTCGGCGAGGAGGAGCGTGCTCACAAGCATCGCGCCGCAGATGAGGAGCCCACCCATCGTCGGGGTTCCCTCCCGGCCCTGCATGAGCAGGTTCAACTGTTCCACGCCGAACTCTGCGGAATCGCCGATCTTCTTCGCGCGCAGCCACGCGATGACCCGTCGGCCGAACACGAGGACGATGGCGAAGGCGAGGAGCGCCGCGAAGAG
>CANETX010000166.1 GCA_947441435.1 Planctomycetaceae bacterium | reverse complement strand
CAGGGGATGCCGCGGCGCGTGTTCAGCCGCCGCGGCGCTCGCGTGGAGATTGTTCACCAGCGGCAGCGCACCAAGGTCGATGATCGGTTGCGCGGCCACGCTCCAAGGCTACCGACGCGGATCCATAGACTTCTCCGCATGGTCGATGCGCCGTTGCCTCCCCTCGACATCGTCCTCGCGTCGTGGAACAACCTGCCGTATCTGAAACTGTGCGTAGACAGTTTCCGACGTCATTCGGCGGCGGCCCACCGCCTCCTGATCCATGTCAACGACGGCAGTGATGGAACGCGGGAGTGGCTTCGGGCGCAGGGAATTGCATTCACGGAGTCCGCGGAAAACATCGGGATTTGCAGGGCGTTCAATCGCGCCGCGCGGTTGGGCACGGGAGCCCTCGTGTGCCTCGTCAATGACGACATGTATGCCTTGCCGGGGTGGGACCGTGCGCTCTGCCGCCGAGTCGAGGCGCTCGGCATCGAGCGATACATGCTCTCGGGGACGATGATCGAGCCGACGGAAACTGGCAATCCGTGCGTGCGCGTCGCTGACTTCGGCACCGCCGTCGAGCGCTTCCGCGAGGCAGATCTTCTCGCTGCGGCCCCGCGACTTGCGATCCAGGATTGGTATGGCTCGTCCTACTGCCCTTTGGTGATGCCACGGTTCCTCTGGGACGAGGTGGGCGGTCTGAGTGAGGAGTTCTCTCCGGGCATGAGCAGCGATCCGGACCTCGCCATGAAGTGTTGGCGAGCTGGGTGCCGGACATTCCTGGGGATCGGCGATTCGCTGACCTATCACTTCCAGTGCAAGTCGACGGGGCGCGTCGAGCGCAATCCCGGGCCGAGGCAATTCCTCGAGAAGTGGGGAATTCCGCAGTCGCTCTTCAACCGCGCGTACTTGCGCAAGGGACTCCCAGCGACCGACCTACGACTTTCCGAGCCACGTCTCACGATTCCCTTCGTCTGGCACATGACGCGCGGCAGGGTCAAGTCCTTCGCGCAGCGCGCGATGATGGGCTCATCGCTGCGCTGACGATTCGCGCACGAGCGGCATCACCGCGAGCGCGATCATGATCGCGCCGACGGTCAGGAAGACCCCCCGCGTGTTGAAACTGTCGAAGGCCGCCGCGCTGAACCAGATGATCGTGCCGCCGAGCGCACCGATGCGCATGGGGTCGATCCGCACGCACTGGATGGCCTTGATGGCGAAGGCCACCGACCAGAGCACGAAGAGGCCGAGCCCGACGATCCCGCACTCGGTCAGGATCCCGATGTAGGTCGAGTGCGGCGTCAGGTACTCATGGATGTCCCCCTTCCCGTAATTGACATCTAGCCCCTCAGTCGCTCTCTGGTAGCCGCCGAGTCCCGTCCCGATGATGGGCGCGCGCTCCCACGCGGCAAGTGACAGTTGCCACAGGGCAAGACGAGCCTCCATTACAAGCGGGGCGTCGCCCGTCAGGGACTGGCCCACCTCGCGAGTCGCCTGACTCACCTTGGCCGTGAGGCGGTCTCCCGCCACGACATAGACCACGCACAGGATGCCGATGCCGATGAGTCCCCGTGTGATGGCCTTCTTGAGCCACCCTGGGGCGACGAGCGCCAGAATGACGTTGGCGAGCGCGATCTCGACGATGATCCCGACAAGCGCAGCACGCTGCCCCGCCCAGAAGAACCCGAAGGCGCAGGCCACCGCCATCGGCAGGGCGAGGACCAGTGTCCGCCAACCCACGACCACTGAGAGAAACAGCCAGCAACTCAGGGCGATGGCGTTCCAGATTCCCGCCATGGTGGGATGGCGCAGCCCTGCCGTCACAAGCGCCCCGTGTTTCGTGACGCCGAAGAACACCCCTGACATCTGAATTCCCTGCAGGACGAGTGTCGCACACAGAAAACCGCCCAGCAACCACTTCCAGCGGTGATGAAGCGGCCACAAGAGCGGGATCCACGCGAGGAACTTGAGGTTCCACAGTCGATCGATCCCTGTCATGGGATCCGGACTCCACGCGATCGAGAGCGCGCTCCAGGCGATCCACAGAAGCAGCAGCTTGACCCACAATTCGCGCGCCATCGCCCGCCAGATCGGCCAGAGGACCGGCGCGCGCAGAAGCCCCACCACCACGAGCGTCGTGAACCCGATGCTCGCCGTTGCGGTCGAGATGGGCTCCATCACCATCGCGAAGATCGTCGCGATGAGGTGCGCCGGCTCCCCGACAAGATCGCGCGTGGCGCGCTGGGCGTTGCGCCAGTCGCGCTCGCGGACCCACGGGTGCGTCATGGAGGCGATGGTCACACTCCCACGGCTGTCTTGGATCCCGCCCCGACGAAGTGCGCAACCTGCCTCGCGACATGCGCGAGTTGTTCCTGTGTCAATTCCGGGAAGATCGGAAGCGCCACGGTTTCCAGCGACGCCGCCTCCGAGTGCGGGAGCGAACCCTTCTTGGCGCCGAGGTACTCAAAGCACTGCTGGAGGTGAAGCGGGATCGGATAGTAGATCTCGCTGCCGATCTTCTGTTCCGTGAGATGGGCGCGAAGGTCGTCGCGCATGCCCGCGGGCACGCGGATGATGTACTGGTTGTAGATGTGGCGCGCGGGCGCGGGGATTCGGTAGGGGAATCGCAAGGGGAATCCACCCGCCGACAGCGCGGTCCTGGAGTCGGTCGCCCCAGCCTTGGCAAATGCCTCGTCATAGAACGCTGCATTGCGCTGTCGCCCAGCGTGCCACGACTCAAGGTGTCGAAGTTTCACGCGCAGCACCGCAGCCTGCAGCGCGTCGAGCCGTCCGTTCATCCCCACGAATTCATGCTGGTACTTGATCTTGCTGCCGTGCACGCGGAGCATCTTGAGTCGGTCGGCATGGGCCGCGGAGTCGGTCGTGCACATGCCCCCATCGCCGAACCCACCGAGGTTCTTGGAGGGGAAGAAACTCCAGGTGGCGATCGCCCCCTTCGCGCCGACGGGAGCACCGTGTGCATCTCGCGAACCGATGGCCTGCGCGGCATCCTCGATGACCGGGACGTTGAATCTCGCCCCGAGCGCGGCGAAGGCATCCATGTCCGCTGCCTGCCCATAGAGGTGCACCGGCATGATCGCGCGGAGTTTCCGGCACTTCGCGGCGGCGTCCGCCGCGAGCTTTGGACACATGTTGTAGGTGACAGGGTCGATATCCGCCCAGACGGGAGTGAGACCGACCCGCGCGATCGCACCGCCTGTGGCGAAGAATGTGTACGAGGGGCACACGACTTCCTCGCCATGCGTCGCCCCGACGGCCATCAGCGCCAGCACGATCGCGTCGGAGCCATTGGAGCAGCCGATCGCGTGGCTGACTCCGCAATACTCCGCGAGCTCCTTCTCAAGCGCCTCGATCTCCGGACCCAGGATGAAGACCTGGCTGGTGATCACCTTGGCCACCACCTCGTCGATCTCGGCCTTGATCGCCTGATATTGGGGCTTGAGATCGAGCAGGGGGACAACGGGTGAATCGCTCATGGGGTCATCCTCTTTCGAGTCCGAGGTTAGCAGAGGGGACCGTAGACTCCCCTCCCCCATGGCCGCAGTGTGCATCTACTTTCAGGTTCACCAGCCGTATCGACTGCGGCAGTACTCCGTCTTCGACGGCGACCCCTTCTACTTCGACAACGACGTGAATGCGTCGATCTTGCGCAAGGTCGCGGACAAGTGCTACCGCCCGGCGACGAAGGTCATCTTGGATCTCGTCCGTCGCCAT
>CANETX010000165.1 GCA_947441435.1 Planctomycetaceae bacterium | reverse complement strand
GACCAGCAGGGAGGCGGCTGCATCTTCTTCGACGGGGATCCGACGACGGAGCGCCCTAATGTCCCGCAGCACTCGTTCAGCGGTGCGAACACCTGGGTCGTGCGCGCGATCGCGGCGCAGATGGGCGATGACGCGGAGTACTACGGGCTTACTCCCGAGCGAGTCGATGCGGCGCTGGCGCGCAACATTCAGATGCTGCGAGATGCATCAGACATGGAGTTGCAGCAGAAGGGCAGCCAACTTGAGGTCACGATCACCAACCAGACCGGCCACAAGTTGCCGACGGGTTATCCCGAAGGACGGCGGGCATGGATCAATGTCCGGTTCTTCGATGCGGGGGGAAGCTTGATCGGCGAGGCTGGCGGCTACGACTACGTCACGGCCACGGCCGATCTCGTCGGGACGAAGTCCTATGAGACTCGACACGCAATCTCGCCGGAGATTGCCAAGGCAACGCACTTGCCACCCGACGCGAACTTCCATCTCGCGCTCGCCAATGTCGTGGCCTTTGACAACCGGATTCCCCCACGCGGATTCACGAACGCGGCGTTCGAGGCGGTCGGGGCAGCTCCCGTCGGCTACGACTACGCCGATGGGCAGTACTGGGATGAGACTTCGTACGCAATTCCTGCCGGCGCCACGACAGCCGTCGTCAATTTCCTCTTCCAGACTTCGACCCGCGAGTACATGGAGTTCCTGCGCGACACGGCGGCGAACGGGACCGGTCTGACCGCCTACAACGCGTGGGTGGCGCAGGGACGGAGCGCTCCGGTCCTGATGGATTCCGCGACGCTCGAACTCTCGGCGGGCAATCCGGCCGACATCAATGGCGACGGCATCGTCAATGGCCTTGACATGACGATCCTGTTCGCGAACTGGGGTGGTAGCGGCTCTGGCGACATTGATGGGAGCGGCGCTGTCGACGCCGTTGACCTCACGTCGCTGCTTGCCAACTGGGGAAGTTGACCCTTTCGGACCCGACGCGCTCAGACCCCGCCGAGCGGCTTTGGCAGCGGGTCGGGGTACGTCGCGAGGTAGTCGGCCATCGCTGCTTGGACCACCTGTGACGCGCGGTCGTAGCCGTAGACATCCCGAATGGTCGCGGGACTCGCCTCGCCGATGGTGAGCTTGTAGGTCGTGAAGTAGTGCTGCAGTCGCTCGATGACCAGCGGCGGGAGATCGGCAAGATCGCGCGCCCCATCCCAGACCGGATCGCCGATGAGGACCGCGATGATCTTGTCGTCGGCTTCGCCGGAATCAAGCATCTGCAGCCCCCCCACCACACGCACATCGAGCGCGATGTCGCTCTTATTGATCGGCCGCTCGGAGAGGACGCAGATGTCGAGCGGGTCTCCGTCGGCGCACGCAGCGTTGGAACTGAGCGCCGCAACTCTCGCAGCGCAGAGTGTCCGCGGGATGAAGCCGTAGAGCATGGGTGGCGTTGAACTTGTCCGCTGCGGGCGATCGACTCGCAGGTACCCCGACTCCTTGTCCACTTCGTACTTCACAAGATCGAACGGCGTGATCTCGATGAAGGCCTGGACGAGGCGCGGAGGATCGTCCCCCGTCCGCAGTCCGTGCCACGGATGGGGCCGACTGAGGTGGTACCGGATCGGATCCATTCGCGCAGACTAGCGAGAGGGAGGGGCAGCGAGCCGCGCGACGAGGTTGTCGACTGCCGCGCGGAGTTGGCGATCGTTGGAAGTCGCCTCGTCCATCGGGGTCTGCTCGACGATCACGTCTGGGATCGCTCCGTGCAATTCGAGGTCGGTGCCATCAGGGAGGTACCAGCCGCGCGTTGGCATACGGACGGAAGTGCCGTCGAGGAGCGACGCGGAGCCGGTGGAGATCACGCCGCCGTAGGTCGGCATGCCGACGAGCGTCCCGCGATGGAGCGTCTTGAACGCGTGGGCAATGATCTCTGCATTGGAAAAACTTTTCTGGTTGCAGAGCATGTTCACCGGTCCTGCGAACCGCTGGATGAAGAGGCGATCTTGGGGGTATCCATCGGTGTGCGCGGGGTCGGCGCCACGCGGCACCGTGTAGGCGTGCACCGGGGCGCAGAGCGACGCAAGCAGGCGATCGGCCGTCCACCCACCGCCGTTGTTGCGGACATCGATCAAGAGGCCGTCCTTTCCTTCGCAGGCGGCGAACAAGTCGCGCTCGAATTCGTCGAGGGAGTCCTGGCCCATCCCTTGGATGTGCGCGTAGCCGATGCGCCCCTGAGACCACTCGTCGACGAGTGCGGCATTGCGTTCCTGTGTCGCGCGATAGGCGAGCCGCGAGATGACCGCGTCGTTCACCGGAGCGAGCATCGTCTGGAACGAGATCACGGTTCCGTCTTCCGACGGTCGGTCGATGGAGAAGACGAGTTCGCGGTTGATCGTCCCGGCCATGCGCGACGAGAGTGTGTCGGAGGCGCGGATGGGCTCGAACTCGATCGCGGTGATGAGATCGCCGACCTTGAGCGGGACTTTGGAGAGAAGCGCGGGCGACTCGGGCACGAGTTCGTCGACGCGAAGTCCGGTCGGTGTCGAGGAGACGCGCGCACCGAGCCGTCCCTGCGGAAGCACGGTGCGGCCACCGGACGATGGGGAGCGGATGCCGAGATGGCTGGCGTTGAGTTCGCCGAGCATTCGGTTCGCCACGTGATCGAACTCGGCACCTGTACGGGCGTGCGTGGCGAGTTCGCCGTACTTGGCGCCGAGTGCATCCCAGTCGAGCCCCTTCATGGTCGGGTGGTAGAAGTTCTCGCCCATGAGCCGGACCGCTTCCGCGAACTTCTGCTGGACAAGTTCTGCGCGCTCGACCGAGATCGACACATCGACGTCGACTGCGGTGCCTGATCCCCCTTCGGCCGGAACGAGTTGCCCCTTGCCCCCTTGCACCGTGACGAGTTTGTCTCCGGTCAATGTGATTCCTCGCACGTCGGCGCGCGAGCCGAGCTTCTTCTGCCCTGTGCCATCCCAGCCAATGCTCTGAAGTCCTCCGTCGGTCGCATCGCCCCCCGTGAAATAGAACTTGTCGCCTGCGGGGGCGATTTCGAGATTGCCCTCGTTGCCCGGCATCGAGGTGACGCGGCGGACGCGCCTGTACGCATCGGCGAATGAAAGCACGGGGGCTGGCTTGGGAGCGTCCTCGGCCTTGGCATCGGTGGTCGCTGCGGGTTCATTCGCGGCGGCGGGGTCCTTCGCGGCATCGGCGACGACGGCGGCCGGCTTCTCGAGCGGCTTGCGCTTCTTCGCCGCGTCGCCCGCATCCTTGAAGTACTTCTCGAGTTCGAATCGTGGATACCACTCAAGCGACTTGTCGAGGAAGATGCACCAGACATCGACTTCTTCGTTGGTGCGCTCGGAGAGGAACCCGAGCATCCTGCTGTCGGCGCTCCACCTCGGCGAACCGTCGTTGTCGGGATGGCGAGTGAGATTGATCGCGCTCGCAGATCCGTCAGCCGGGACGACAAAGATGTCGGCGTTGAAGTCGCGGTCGGACGTCGTGTACGCGAGCCACTTCGAGTCGGGGCTCCACCTCATCTCGAGATCGGGATCCCATCCTGCGGCGACAAGTCGGATCACCTTCGACTCGAGATCCATCATCATGAGATCCCCGCGACCACGACGGAACGCGAGCCACTTGCCGTCGGGAGAAGGACTCGCCGATCGGTCGCAGGAGGCCCCTTCGATGAGCGGTTTCACTTCGAAGCGCATGGCTTGGGACCAGCGCTCGCTCTTGGGCTTGTC
>CANETX010000164.1 GCA_947441435.1 Planctomycetaceae bacterium | reverse complement strand
GTGCATGTCCACGCCACCGAGTTCGATCGCTCTGGCGACGTGGTGAACCAACCCGTCTACAACATCGAGCGGCGCGGGATGCACGCTGCCGTGCGTGTGATCGCGGTGAGCATGCTCACGCGCAACCTGCTCGTCAATCGGTACGGGGTGCCGCAGGACAAAATTGATGTGGTCTACAACGGCGTCGACTTGGAGCCTGCGGCCTATGGCATCAAGCGCATCGAACGGTCCGAGCGGATCGTGCTGTACTTCGGCCGGATCACCATGCAGAAGGGGCCCGAGTACTTCGTCCGCGCGGCGAAGCGAGTCCTTGACGTCGAGCAGAACGTGCGCTTCGTCGTCGCCGGAACCGGAGATCAGGCCGCATCCATGATCGAGATGGCCGCTGCGCTCGGCATCGGCGGCAAGGTGACATTCACCGGATTCCTTCGCGGCCGCGACATTGCGCGGATGTTCTCGATGGCGGATCTCTATGTGATGCCAAGCGTCTCGGAGCCGTTCGGGATCGCCCCGCTCGAGGCACTCGGCCACCGCGTCCCCGTCATCATCAGCAAGAACTCGGGTGTCGCCGAGGTGCTGACGCACGCCCTCAAGGTCGACTTCTGGAACGTCGACGACATGGCCAACAAGATCGTCGCGGTCCTTCGTCATCCCCCCTTGCGCTCTGAACTGCGCGATCGCGGATGGTTCGAGGTGCGCGGGATCACGTGGGATGGGGCGGCGAAGCGCTGCCTCTCAACCTATGCCAGCGCCATCGAGACGATCTCGCGGACGAGGCGTCCGGCGCTCGCGCGCCCGGCGCGCTCCTGACGCTGCCCGCAGCGGCTGATTCCTATACTCGGCCCATGGGATTGTTCACCCGTTCGAAGGCGAAGCCTGCACCGAAGTCTCCTGCACAGCGAGGGGCGACCGCGGTCAACGGCACGAGTGGCGGCGACCTCTGTCCCGTCATGCCCCTCATGGGTGACTCGGCGCTCGAGGGGCGCGCGCAATCGATCGCGACCGAACTCCTGACCGCCGCCCGCGCGGCGAATGCGGGATTCCTGAGTTCAGCGTTCTGGTCGGACAAGCTGATGGCCTGGTCCATGAAGGACCCGGCGTTCAAGGTCCAGCTCTTCCACTTCGTCGACTGCTTCCCGACGCTCAAGAGTTCCGATGCGATCTACGACCACCTCGTCGACTTCATGTCGCAGCCGGGATTGACGCTGCCGCCGGGGCTCGAACTCGGGCTCAAGGCGGGCGGAGTCGCCAAGGGACTCGTGGCCAAGACGATGGCCTCGCAGATCGAGTCGATGGCCGGCAAGTTCATCGCGGGAGAAGACGCCCGCACGGCGCTCCCCGCCCTCGAACGAGTCTGGCAATCGGGCAAGGGATTCAGCGTCGACCTCCTCGGCGAAGCGTGCGTGAGCGACGAAGAGGCGGCGGCCTACCGCGGGAAGTACCTCGATCTCATCGAGACGCTTCCGGGGCTCGTCGTGTCGTGGAAGGCAAACCCGATCCTCGAGAGCGATCACCTTGGACCGGTGCCGCGCACGAATGTGTCGATCAAGATCTCCTCGCTCTATGCGCGCACTGACCCGATCGACTTCGAGGGATCCGTGCGCGGCCTTGCCGATGCGCTCGCGCCGATTCTCGCGGCAGCGAAAGGGCGCGGGGTCCTCGTCAACTTCGACATGGAGCAGCACTCGCTCAAGGACTTGACACTGGAGCTGTTCATGCGCTGCTGCGAGGCGCACGACTTTTCCGCGGGGCTCGCCATGCAGGCGTACCTGCGCAGCGGCGATCGCGATGCGCAGCGGATCACCGATTGGACGAAGCGGACGGGACGCGTCGTCACCGTCCGGCTCGTGAAGGGTGCGTACTGGGACTCCGAGACGATCCTTTCCGAGCAGCAGGGCTGGTCGAACCCCGTGTGGGCGACCAAACGCGACACCGATGCTTGCTTCGAGCGGATGGCGGCGATTCTGCTCGCATCGACGCCCACGAAGGCCGGGGTCGGCGGAGTCAAGCTCGCCATCGGCACGCACAATGCGCGTTCGATTGGCGCCACTCTCGCCCTCGCGGAGCGCGCCGGACTCCCCGAGCGTGCCGTTGAACTGCAGATGCTGCACGGCATGGCGGATCCGCTGAAGGCGGCGGTGCTCGCGCGGGGACTGCGCCTGCGCGAGTACATGCCCGTCGGCGAGATGATCCCGGGGATGGCATATCTCGTGCGGCGGCTCCTTGAGAACACATCGAACGAGTCATGGCTCCGCTCTGGATTCGCCGATGGAGCCGATCCAAGCGTGCTCGTCGCGAGCCCCCATCGCGCGAGCGGTTCGGGAGCGGGAACCGACGATGGGCGATCTCGCCTCGATGCAGCGGCCACTCGCCATGCGCTCAGCGCGGCGCGCAGCGACATCGGCGATGGACAGCCATTCACCACCGAGAGCCTGCGCGACTTCTCCGACCGCGCGCAGCACGCTGCCTTCGCCGCAGAGGTCGCCCGAGCCTCTGTCACGAGCGTCGCCAATGACACGACTTCGGAACAGGCTTCGGACGCCGTTACAAAGATGAAGGCAGGCTTCGCCACGTGGCGTGATCAACCCTGCGCCGTCCGATCGGCGGTCCTCGTGCGTGCGGCGGCCATCATGCGACAGCGCCGGGACGCGCTCTCCGCGCTCATCATCAAAGAGGCGGGCAAGACCTGGCGGGAAGCCGATGGTGATGTCTGCGAAGCGATCGACTTCTGCGAGTACTACGCGCGCGAGGCGGCAAGCCTCTTCGATGCGAGGCGCCTCGGTCTCTTCACCGGAGAGGTCAACGAAGAGTGGTTCCAGCCTCGCGGCGTGGCAGTCGTCATCAGTCCGTGGAACTTTCCCCTCGCCATCGCCTGCGGCATGACTGTCGCAGCGCTCGTCACCGGAAACACTGCCATCCTCAAGCCCGCGGAGCAGACTCCCTCGATTGCCAAGACCCTCTGCGAAATCCTCTGGGAAGCGGGCGCCCCCAAGAGCGCGCTCGCCTTCCTCCCCGGCCTCGGAGAGACGATCGGCGCGCAACTCGTGCGCGATCCCCGAGTCGCCCTCATCGCCTTCACCGGATCCAAGGGAGTCGGCCTCGACATCGTGCAGGCGTGCGGCACGACGCATGAGTCGCAAGAGCAGGTCAAAAAGGTCGTCTGCGAAATGGGCGGAAAGAACGCCATCATCGTCGATGAGAGCGCGGACCTCGACGAAGCGGTCCTCGCTGTCCGGCAGAGTGCCTTCGGATTCTCTGGCCAGAAGTGCTCGGCCTGCAGCCGCGTCATCGTCGTTGGCAGCGCCCATGACCCGTTCCTTCATCGCCTCGTCGAGGCGACACGGACGCTCACTCTCGGCGACCCGTCGCTGCCGGGAACCGACATCGGCCCGGTGATCGACGCCGAGGCCGCCGCGAAAATCCGCGGCTACATCGAACTCGGCAAGCGGGAGGGGACCCTCGCGATCGCACTCAGTGCTCCTGACGGGCTCGAACGGCGCGTGGGGAAGCCCTATGTCGGCCCGGCGATCTTCTCGGGCATCTCACCACAGCATCGGCTTGCGAACGACGAGATCTTCGGCCCCGTCCTCGCCGTGATCCGTGCGCGCGACTTCTCGGAGGCGCTCGCCATCGCGAATGGCACGCGCTACAAACTGACCGGTGGGGTCTTCAGTCGTCGCCCCAGCCACCTGCAGCGAGCCAAGCGCGAGTTCCGGGTCGGCAATCTCTATCTCAATCGTGCGATCACTGG
>CANETX010000163.1 GCA_947441435.1 Planctomycetaceae bacterium | reverse complement strand
GTGGGGGTCGGCATTCCCGCCGATCTGCTGCGACGGCGACCCGATGTCCGAGGCAGCGAGCGGCAGGTGGCGGCGGCGATCGCCAACATCGGCGCCAACGAGGCGCTCAATCTGCCGGTCTTCTCGCTCGGCGGAAATTTCTATCTCGCCGCCAACCAATTCGGAAGTCTCGGCAGCGCTGGCAACTCCGCCTACGGCTTCGGTCCCACGATCTCGTGGCTGATTTTCCAGGGCGGCTATGTCGAGTCGCTCATCGCCCAGAGCAAGGGGCAGGCGCAGGTTGCCCTCGCGTCGTACCGCAACACGGTGCTCGAGGCGATCCGCGATGTGGAGACCTCGATCAGTTCTCTCGTGCAGGCGCGGCGCGCGGCGCAGAGTTACGGCGAAGCACTCGCGGCAGCGACGAGCACCTTCGAACTGGCCCAATTGCAGTTTGAGGCCGGCACGGTCGACCTCAATCGGCTCGTGATGATTCAGAACAACATGCTCGAGGTCCAGAGCGATTACGCGGAGAGCCAGGGATCGGTCGCCTCTGGACTCGTGGGCCTCTACCGCTCACTCGGCGGTGGTTGGAGCGACGACCCCGTGAACGACGAGGCCGCGAAAGCTGCCGCCGGCAAGGAGCAATCATGACCCGCCAAATGAAACGCACACTCAGAACCGCAGCGATGTGTTTCCCCCTCGCGGCGATCGCGAGCTGCGCAAAGCCCCCACAACTCCCCTCACCTCCGACCACGATCAGTGTGAGGACCGCAGTCGTTCAGGCGGAGACGGTGAAGGTGATCGTCAAGTACCCAGGATTCACTGCATCGCCGCGGTCAATCGAGATCGACGCGCGAGTCGAGGGGTTCCTCCTCAAGCAAGAGACCGCGGATGGAGCGGTCACCAAGCCCGGCGAAGTGATCTACCGGATCGATCCGCGCCAGTATGAGGCCACGCTGGCCGGGACTGAGGGATCGCTCGCGCAGGCCATTGCCGCACGCGACTACGCCAAGAAGGAGATGGAGCGCAATGCACCGCTGGTGGCGGCAAACGCGATCAGCCAGCAGACCTTTGACCGGCTCGTCGCCAACTATCAGGAGTCGGAGGGGCAGGTGCTCACGGCTGACGCGAATGTCACGCAGGCGAAGCTCAACCTTTCGTACTGCACGATGCAGAGCCCGTTCGTCGGGCTTCTCGGTCCGAGCGCGTTCTTCGAGGGAGCCGTCGTCGGCAAGATGCCCTCGGTGAATCTCAACTCACTCGTCCAACTCGACCCGATGTGGGCCCAGTTCAGCCCTGCGGCGAGCGACTGGCCGAAGTTCGCCGGGAGGATGAAGGGCGGACCGCTGCATGCGACGGTCACATATGGAGGCAACGCGACCATCTCGACGCCAGCGACCGTCACGTTCATCGACAATCAAGCCTCGACCCAGACCGCCACGCTGATGATGCGCGTCGAGTTCGCCAACCCGACGGGGATCTTCCGCCCCGGCGTCTACGTCGATGTCGCGCTTGAACTCGGAGAACAGCCCAACACGGTTGTTGTTCCGCAAGAGGCGGTCTTTGCGCGCGAAACCGAACTCTATGTTTGGCGGGTCAAGGCCGACAACACCGTCGAGGCGGTGGAGGTGAAGGTCCTGAGAAAGATGGCGACCGCCATCGCGCTGGTGAGTGGTCCCTCGGCCGGCGACCGCGTCGTGACCGAGGGGATCCAGAAACTCAAGCCGGGAACCAAGGTCACCGAAGCTCCGGCGCCATCGGCGAACGCTCCCTCAACGCCAGCGAAGGCTTCCTCGCCGCCCGCCAAGGCCCCCTAGTCGCCCTGACTCCCCATGGTCCGATTCTTCATCCATCGCCCGATCTTCGCCGCGGTCATCGCCATCATCACCACCCTCGCGGGGGTGATCGGGATGGTGGTGCTGCCGATCTCGCAGTTCCCCAACATCGTGCCGCCCACAGTGCAGGTGGTCGCGACCTACACCGGCGCCGATGCGATCACCGTCGCAAACTCGGTGACCATGCCGCTCGAGGCGCAGATCAACGGGACCGAGGGGATGATTTACATGTCCTCGAACAGCACCAACAATGGCCAAAGCCAGATCACGGTGACATTCGAGGTCGGATACGACGTGAACATCGGCGCCGTCGATGTCCTCAACAAGGTTCAGGCTGCGACCGCGCAGCTGCCCCAGCAGGTGCAGCAGCTCGGCGTCACGATCAACAAGCAGTCGACCAACCTGACGCTCGTCGTGTCGGTGCTCTCGCCCGACGGGACCTACGACAGCAAGTTTCTCTCCAACTACGCCAACATCGTGGTCGAGCCGGTCCTCTCGCGCGTCGATGGCGTCGGCACCATCACCGTGTTCGGGCTCCTCCAGTACTCGATGCGCGTCTGGCTCGACCCCGTCAAGATGACGGCGATGAATCTCTCGCCGGGAGAGGTCGTCCAGGCGGTCAAGGACCAGAACCAGCAGGCGGCGATCGGCAGCGTGGGTGCCGCGCCCATCACCGGCAATCCCGGATTCAACCTGACGCTAGTCACTCAGGGACGGCTGACCACCGCCGAGGAGTTCGGCGACATCGTCGTGCGAACCGGGTCGGATGGTGCCGTAGTGCGCATTCGCGACATCGGGCGGGCGGAACTTGGCGCCTTCCAGTACAGCTCGACCTCCACCCTCAACGGGAAGGGAACGGGGACGATCGGCATCTACCAGCTTCCCACGGCCAATGCGTATTCCGTCGTCGAAGCGGTCAAGGCGCAGATGGAGCGCATCGAGCCCCTCTTCCCCCCGGGGGTCGTATGGCAGGTGACTTACGACAGCACGGAGTTCGTGTCGGAGTCGATCATCGACCTCGTCAAGACGCTGATCGAGGCGGGTCTTCTCGTGCTCGGCGTGATCTTCCTGTTCCTGCAGAGCTGGCGGGCCACCCTCATCCCCATGATCGCGATCCCCGTGTCGATCGTCGGGACCTTCGCGATCATGCTCGCGGCAGGCTTCACGATCAACACGCTCACGCTGCTCGGACTCGTGCTGGCCATCGGACTCGTCGTCGATGACTCCATCATCGTCGTCGAGAATGTCTACCGCCAGTTGGAACTCGGGGCCGAGAACAGCACCATCGCCGCCGAACGAGCGATGAAGGAAGTCGCGGGTCCAATTGTCGCGACCAGTTCCGTGCTCCTCGCCGTCTTCATCCCTGCCGCGATGATGCCCGGGATCACCGGGCAGCTCTACAACCAGTTTGCGCTCACCATTGCCTTCAGCGTGATGTTGAGCATGGTCAATTCGCTGACCCTCTCCCCTGCCCTGTGCGCAGTGTTCCTCAAGCAGGCCCACGACGTGAAGTTCCGCCCCTTCGTGCTGTTCAACGAAGGGTTCGAGTGGACGACCCATCGCTACTCGCGATTCGTCCGCTGGCTCGCCCACCGGTGGCAGATCGTCGGCGCCGCGTTCGTCATCGGCATCGCCGGCGTCGTCTACGAGCTGACCCACACGGCGACAGCATTCATCCCCAACGAGGATCAGGGGTACTACTTCGTCGGATTCTCGCTGCCCTCGGGTGCGAGCCTGGAGCGCACCGAGGCGGTGAGCGCGACCGTGCTCGACATCGTCCGCAAGGATCCCGCCGTCGTCGATGTCATCCAAATCAACGGCTTCAACTTCCTGACGCAGGTCGCCTCCACCAACGCCGGCTTCATCATCGTCACCCTGAAGCCGTGGTCGGATCGCAATGCGCACACAGAGAATCTCCGCGCGGTGATCTTCCGGGCCTTCCCGGAACTCATGGCCATCCCCGAGGCGACGGTCCTTGC
>CANETX010000162.1 GCA_947441435.1 Planctomycetaceae bacterium | reverse complement strand
GTTCGCGCGGCCTGCGCGACGAGCAACTCAGAGATCGCAAGCACGTCCGCGTTGTGCTGGATGTGCCCCTCCATGCAGATGTCGGAGAGCGCGCCTTCGAGCGCCGCTTCGATCATCCTCGGATCGGAGTGGCCAAACATATGCACTCCGATGCCGCTGATCATGTCCCACTTGACGCTTCCATCGGCGAGTTGGACGAGCGGCCCATGGCCGAGTCCCGAACCGCAATAGGGATAGATGGTGGCCCGGCCGCGCACCGCCGCATTGCGCGAGTGCCATGCTTCCACCGCTGCTGCCCGCCCCGCATCGGGGGCGAGCGCTCCGGTCAGCGGGGCCTGCATCGTCTGGAGGCGAGTGAGGATCACCTCGATCGCCGCGCGAATCTGCGGATCGTTCGCCGGAAGTGGAAGCGGCGAGAGCGGCTCGATCGCTTTGGGAATGGCAGTCGTAGCGCCCACGGGTTTATGGTACGGAAGTGCGTGCCGCGAGCCGCGCGAGCAGCACGGCGAAGATCGACGCTCGCTCCGCGAGACTCTCGACGACAACGAATTCGTCGAGCCGGTGAAGATTGCCCCCTCGCACGCCGAGCCCGTCGAGGCAGGGAAGTCCCGCGGCCTGCAGGACATTGGCATCGCTGACTCCCCCCGTGGCCACGCACCCCGCGGGAACACCGAGATCCGCCGCAACGCCGACGGCCACTGCGGCGAGCGCTTCGACGCGCGCCGTCGCTGGCTTGATCGGTCGATTGTGGATGACCTGCGTGCGCACGCGGGGGATGTCGCCTTCGGCGCCGCACTCCACCGAATGCAGCAAGCGCTCGATCACCTCGCGCTGTTGCTCGGATCGGTAGCGCGCGTTGCCCCACGCCCGCGCGAATCCGGGAACGATGTTCGTGGCTCGGCCGCCTTCGAGGGGCCCGATGTTGAGCGTGATCCCGCTCGAGGGATCCGATCGCTCAAGCACGGTCGTGACCGCCTTGCACAGCGCACCGACGGCGGAGACTCCGCTCGCCGCGTCTCGCCCCGCATGCGCCTCGCGTCCAAACGCCTCGAGAAGGAACTGGGCGCTGCCCGGGCGCGTCGTCACAAAATCCCCCTCACCGAAGGCCGGCTCGACGACGAGACCGATGTCGTGCGTGGCGGCGAGACGCTTGAGGATCTCCGCGCTGACGAAGCTCCCGGTCTCTTCGTCGGCGTTGAGGACAACCGTCCACGGGAACTGGACGTCGCAGTGCTCAAGCACTTCGAGCGCCGTGAGCGCGACCACCAGTCCACCCTTCATGTCGGCGGCACCGGGACCCGTGCACCGGCCTGCGCTTGGCACCGAGAGTTCCTGGAATGGTCCGTGCGGATCATGCACGGTGTCGAGATGGCCGGCGATGAGGATCTTCGGGCCACCCGCTCCAACCGCGGTGCGGTCGGCAACGAGCACATCCGCCGAATCATCCCCGAGGGCACTCTCGCGGAGCCAGTCGGGGCGTACACCGCCTCGCGCGCGGGTCAGCGTCGCGCCAAGCGCGCCGAGGCGTCCCTTGAACCACTCTCGCGTGTGCTCAAGCCCTTCAACGTGACCGCACCCCGTCGGCATGGCGACGAGTGTGCGCAGGTCATCCGTCATCTTTGCGGAGCGGGCCCGCACGGCCTCGGCGATTCGCGACTCGGCGGAGGTCACTCCCACGGCGTTGCTCCTGAGTTCACGATGGCCACTCCCCATCGAACACATGAGTGGCTGGCCCGGTCATGTGCACATGCTGCGTCTTCTCGTCGAATCGCAGAGAGAGATCCCCGCCGGGCAAGTGAGCTCGCACGGAAGGGGTCAATCGCCCATCGGCCACACCCACGGCGCACACCGCGCTCGCACCGGTCCCGCACGCCTGCGTGATCCCCGAGCCACGCTCCCATGTTCGCATGCGAACTTCGCAAGGCGAGAGCACTTCGACGAAGTGCACATTGATCCGTGACGGAAAGCGCGGATGACACTCGACGGCGCCTCCGACCGTCGCGAGCGGGACTTGGTCGACTGCCTTCACCCAGAAGACGATGTGCGGATTCCCCATCGACACGACCCATGCGGGCGACTCGACTCCCGCGAGGTCCAGCCAGCGCGGGTCCACGTGCACTCCCGCACGACCAAGCGTCTCCTCCCACTCCGAACGAGACCACGCCACCCGCGTCGGCGGATCCGTCGGTGCTCCCATGTCCACTTCCACGAGCGATACGCGACCGTCCGCCCCGGCCGTCCATTTCATTTCCAGCGTGCCTCGGCCCGTCTCGACACGCAAGGGATTCTCACGCGCAATCCCCCGATCGACGGCGAACTTGGTGACACAGCGCACGCCGTTGCCGCACATCTCCGACTCACTGCCGTCGGCGTTGAACATGCGCATCCCGACGTGGGCACCCCCTGCCCGGGAGGGTGGGGTCACAAGAATGAGCCCATCGGCGCCGATCCCCGTGTGTCGCGGGCTCATCTCGCGGGCGAGCGCGGCGGGATCCTCGATGCGTTCTTGTGCCGTATCCACGTACACGTAATCGTTGCCGATTCCATGCATCTTCGAGAACTTCATCTCGACGGCGCCTCGCCCCGTGTGAGCGTTCCGAGGTCGATCACCATCTGACCGTGACGGTAATAGTCGGCGTTGAGCGTCGTGCTGTCGATGAAGCAGAACACAAGGCCATTCACGCCCGTCGCGTCGGCGTAATTGAAGTCGCCCACGTGCGGCCCGGCGTAGCGGCGGTTGTCGTAGGCCTGCGTGTGGCCGTGAAAGTGAGCAACGGCGTCGTACCCGTCCTCGAACATCGTGCCCGAGGCCTCGAACCGCACGTCGCTGCCTCGGCTCTGCGGCGGATACTCGACGAGTTCAAAGCGCCCCTGCGCATCGAGCCGGAGCAGTCCGCCATACTCCGTCGACTTGTCGGCAAGATCGCGGTCGGCGATGTCGAAGAGGTGCGAGCGCACGGCAGGGTCGTCGAGCGCCGCGATCGCCACGAGGATCGCCGCGCAGTCCCCCCACGTCATCTCCTTCTCGTGGGCTCGCGGCGTCTCGGCAAGCTGCGTCCCGTATCCCTCGAACGACGCGCTGTGACGGCTGATCCGATCGCGCGCAAGTCGCGCCGAGACTTCCGCAAAGAGTGCATCGCGATCCGCCGCCAGAAGGTCGGGGCGCACCCGTGCCGCCGCAACGAGCACCGGAATGTCCCGAGGCTCGAGGGTCGCGCGCACGCTCGCGGGCAGCTTCGCGACCGCATCGCGCGCGGCATCCCAGAACGCGCGCCGCTGAGTCGTGCGCAGCGCGCGGATCCACAGGATCTCTTCCCGGTTGCGCGGAATGACATGGAGATCGAAGGAGGCCCGCCGCATGTCGAGAATGAACGAGTCCGTCGTGGCGAGGTTCTCGTCGGCCAGGAGGTCCGTGATGCGTTGTCGCTCGCCAGTTGCCAAGAGCAGTTCCCAGCAGCGTGCCCGGAGGTTTGCCTCCTTCACCGGATCGCTCTTGAGGAGGAGTTCGAAGAGCACCTGCGGAACGCGCTCCTTCCCCCACAGCGCACAGAGCGCGAGGTACTCCGGACGCTTCATGAGGTCCGTCGCAAGGATCGGCAATGGCACGACCCACGCGCGCACCAGCGCTTGCGTGAGATCCTTCCATCCGAGTTGCCCGATCCGTCGACAGACCTCCGTTCGCCACTCAAGCGCACTCATCTTCGGGAGCGCGATCTCCAACGCTTCCTTCAGCGCGGCGGGGTCGTTCTTGACCAGTCGATCCCACGCCTCGTCGCGCAGCGCCCGCGAGTAGCCCGGCTGCACCACGATCTTTCGCAATGCCTTGATGTACTGGGGGTTGGCGGGATCTGCGTCGAGAAGACGCATCGCCGCCTC
>CANETX010000161.1 GCA_947441435.1 Planctomycetaceae bacterium | reverse complement strand
GCTGCCCAGACGTACCCCTGCTTGTTCACAAGCATGACCTGATAGATGAAGAAGGCGTAAAAGGTCGCGATCGCCGCGCGCTCCCGCACGGTGTCGGCATATCGCTTGAATAGCCAGATCGCGTCACGGACGGCGAGGCCGATGACGATGCAGAAGAGGATGAACATCGGAATCCCCTGCTCGCACAGCACATCGAGGAACATGACGTGTGAGTACGGCTCGCTCCTTGCTGCGGACACCGCCGTGAACGCGTTGAATCCGAGCCCCATCACCCACGCGTGCGGCGTGCGCAGCCACGCCGCGAAGAGTTCCCACGCGTTCGCCATGCGGACATTTGCCCCTCCCGAAATGACAGTGGAGTCCCAGCGGTGCATTTCTTCCGCGCCGAGGATGTAGCTCGCGAGCAGCAAGACTGCGGGGATCAGGATGATCGCCCCGAGAGCTCCGAAGACGAATCCCGCGATGTTCTTGACGCGGGTCGAGATTGGATAGAAGGCGGCGGCGATGACTACTGCGAATACGACCTGTCCTCGCGAGCCCGACTGCAGCGCGAGAATCGCGCCGAACACGAACCCCGCCACGCGAAACAGTTGGATGAACCATGCGGACGCCCCCACACGGAAGAGCGCTGCGGCGATGAGGATGTTGCCGCCGAGTTCGCCCATCGCCAAGGGATTGGTTCGAACCGTCGCATCGAGGTGGAAGCCAAGGCGGCCGGCCTTCACGGTGAATGCCGGGTTGACGAGCATCAGTCCGACGATGACGACGCCGACGACAAGGAACGCCGTGGTGAACTTCACGAGCGATTCGGCGTCGCGCACCAGGAGGGGCGCCATCAGGACGAACAGGACAAAGTACGGCGCCGCGCCGTTGAGGAGCGGGATCGCCGTGTCGCGGGCGGGGGTCCACATGAGGGAAGTCGCCGAGAATCCGAAGATGATCGCGGTCCCCCACCACACCGGGTTGAAGTAGCCGTCGAACAGTCCGCGCTGAGTCATCATCGACCGCACGATGCACAGGCCGACTGACAAAGCCACCAGGAAATTCGCCAGCGGAAGGATCCGCACGAAGACCGGATTTGACGCCTGCGCAGCCTGTTCGAAGGCATACATCGTCATCACGAGGGCGAGCGCCCACGCCGGACTCATCGTCGCAAAGAGGCAGACCAGGGCAAACGCCCCGACCGTCACGAGCTCAATCACTGATCGTGCCCAATTCCCGCGGGGAGTTCATGGCCCGCATTGCGGAGGGTCTGCTCACGCTTGGCGAGTTCGAGGTCAGCATCGACCATCATCGCCGCGAGTTCCTCGACGGTGCACTGCGCCTTCCAGCCGAGGACTCGAGCGGCCTTCGAGGCATCACCCTTCAGTTGCTCGACCTCGGCCGGGCGGAAGTAGCGCGGATCAACCTCGATGAAGTCCTTGGGATCGAGATCGAGCCTCGCGAAGGCGAGCTCGCAAAACTTCTTCACGGGGATCATCGTGCCGGTCGCGATCACATAGTCGTCGGGGGTGGGCTGTTGCAGCATGCGCCACATGGCCTCGACGTACTCACCGGCGAATCCCCAGTCGCGCATGGCATCGAGATTGCCGAGATAGAGTTTCTTCTGCAGGCCGAGCTTGATGCGGCCGACTGCGCGGGTGATCTTGCGGGTGACGAAAGTTTCGCCGCGCCGCGGGCTCTCGTGGTTGAAGAGGACCCCGCAACTCGCGTGCATGCCGTAACTCTCGCGGTAATTCACGGTGATCATGTGCGCCATCACCTTGGCGCAGCCATAGGGAGACCGAGGCTGGAACGGGGTGGTCTCGCGCTGCGGAACTTCCGCGACCCTCCCGAACATTTCGCTGGAGCTGGCTTGATAGAAACGCACCGCTTTGCCGCTCTGCTCCTGATAGGTGTGGACGGCCTCAAGCAGCCGAACCGTCCCCATGGCGACGGTGTCCGTCGTGTAGACCGGCTGGTCGAAACTCACGCGCACATGGCTCTGCGCCCCGAGGTTGTAGACCTCGTCGGGAGTCGCCTTGCGGATGACCTCGAGGAGCCCGTTGCCGTCGGAGAGGTCGCCGTAGTGGAGCTTGAGTCGCGCCCCCTGCTCGTGCGGATCCTGATAGATGTGATCGATTCGCGAGGTATTGAAGGTCGACGAGCGCCGGACGACTCCATGAACCTCATAGCCCTTCGACAACAGGAGCTCGGCGAGGTAACTCCCGTCCTGTCCGGTGATGCCGGTGATGATCGCTCGCTTCATGGACTGATCTCGTGGGGAGAGGATACGGGGATCGGATACCGTCCTGCTCGATGAGCCCCCCGATGGAGCCGAGTCCATTCAACGGTCGACGCGTGGTGGTCACCGGCGGGGCGGGGTTCTTGGGGCGGGTGGTCTCGGAAAAACTACGCGCACGCGGGGCCGAGGTTCACATTCCGAGGAGGCGTGACTTCGACCTCACCCACGAAGAAGATGCCGTGCGGCTGTACGAGACGCTCAAACCCGATGTCGTCTTCCATCTTGCTGCCGAAGTGGGGGGCATAGGTGCGAATCAGGCCAACCCCGGTCGGTACTTCTTCGCCAACATGGCGATGGCGCTCAATCTCATCGAGCAGGCGAGGATCCACGGCCTCGGGAAGTTCGTGCAGGTCGGGACGATCTGCGCTTACCCAAAGTTCGCGCCGATCCCGTTCCGCGAGTCGGACCTGTGGAAGGGGTACCCCGAGGAGACGAATGCGCCCTACGGCATCGCTAAGAAGGCCGCGCTCGTCATGCTCGACGCCTACCACCGGCAGTACGGACTCAAGTGCGCCTATGTCCTACCGGTGAATCTCTATGGTCCCCATGACAACTTCGACCTTGCGACTTCGCATGTGATCCCGGCGCTCATTCGAAAGTGCGTGAGCGCCACCGAGTCGGGGGCCAGAGTCATCGAGTGCTGGGGAACGGGCAGTGCGAGCCGCGAGTTCCTCTATGTCGAGGACGCCGCCGAGGGAGTCGTCCGCGCGGGAGAAGTGATGGACTCGCCTGAACCGCTGAACCTCGGCACGGGCAGGGAGATCACCGTCCGCGATCTCGTCACGCTCATCGCAAAGCTGTGCGGCTTCACAGGCGAGATCCGGTGGGATGCGAGCAAGCCCGACGGTCAGCCTCGGCGCTGCCTCGAAGTCGAACACGCCGCAGCGCGTCTGGGTTGGCGCGCGCGGGTCGCGTTCGAGGAGGGTCTGAAGGAAACGATCGCCTGGTACCGCGCGAACGCGGGACGCTCCTAGCGGTTCACCGCTTGTTCAAGTCCAGCCGGCGAGGATGATGGTCAGATCGACTCCGTCGACGCTGCCGTCATCGTTGATGTCCGCGGTCGCGTCAGCCGTGCCCCACGCCGCGAGCACGATCGTGAGATCGGTTCCATCGACGACGCCGTCGCCGTTCAGATCGGCCGGCTCGGTCGGGTTGCCGCCGACGGAGCGATCATCACCGACGCGCTGGGCGAGCAGGTCGACGGTGCCGAACGCGCCGTCGCCCCAGAAGAACACCGATGCGCCTGAGAGGCGCACCGAGGCCATCTTGCCCTTGTCGGTTGGGGGGGAGAGTTGGACTGTGCCATCGACCCATGCTGCAGAGCCGTCCGCGTTGAGTCGCACCGACTTGAGCGTGTCCTGCGCATTGGCGGTTGAAGTCTGGAACGCGAATGTCGCGCCGCCGGCGCCCGCGGTCACGCTGGTGAAGTCGGTCGAGTACTGCGTCACGATCGGCGAGATGAGTGGCGGAGCGTCGCCCCATGCGCGATGGCCGGTGCCAGAGAGTGCGAAGGCCTGCGCGCCGACACCGTAGTTGGAACCGCCGACGACATGCTCAGCCCACGTGACATAAATGCGATCCGCGGCGGCGTCGACTGCAAAGGTCGGACTGACGCGCTCATTGGTGGTGGTGGAGGCAACCGGCACGCCGCTTGG
>CANETX010000160.1 GCA_947441435.1 Planctomycetaceae bacterium | reverse complement strand
GTGCGAGTCGCCAGCTGCGCCAGTGGCGCCTTGCGCGCCGGTGGCACCGGTCGATCCGGTTGCGCCGGTCAGACCGATTGGACCGGTGGCGCCATCAACACCGTTGGTGCCGTTCGTTCCAGGAGCACCGTCTTCACCGTCTGCGCCAGGAGCGCCGTCGTTGCCATCTGCACCCGCTGGTCCCTGCGGACCAACTGCACCATTCAGCGCGTACAAGGCCAACGGAACTGCCGTCACGGGCTGTCGCGGATTCAGCGCATTCCCGTTGACGATGATCTCGAGATACACGTCGAAGAGGCCATCGGCGACCTGCGTGCCATCGGCGATGTATGAGCTGCCAACCTGAGACCCACCCTCACGCGAGTCGTACAGAGCGAAACTCAAGTTCACTTCACCGGTGACCGGAGCTCCGTTGTGAACGAGACGTCCCTGGTACGTAAATGCCGTTGAGAGAGCACCTCCCGCAGCCAAGGCAGACGTGCCGAAGGTGAGGGATGCGACAAATGCGGACAGGATTTTGGAGGTGACAGATGGTCTCATGGCGAGTGCTTTCTGCTGGCGCTGGGGAGGCTCGATCTCCGCCGTTCGTGTTCGGAGGAGAACTCAAAATTCCAGAAACATCGCGCCGAAGTGGCGCCCCACGGCCTACTCAGAGACTGCGAGAACGCAGCCGCGGTCGCGTCAGTCCAGGTAACTCCCGCTCGACCTCCGAAAGATTCGTAGGTGTTCGCATGCGCGGACCCTTCTTTCGTGCCACGAACCTCTACCGCGCCCCAACCCACAGCGCCGCGTACAGCACGAGCCAGATCGCATCGAGCGTGTGCCAGTACATCGCGCACAGCACGAGCCCGTTGTGCGAGACCGGGGAGTAGCGATGCGCACGCGCACTGCGATGCGTGAGGCCGAGTCCATACAGCCCACCGATCACATGCAGCACGTGGAGTGCCGTGAGCACATAGAAAGTCCACGCATACAGGCTCTCGGTGATGGTGACATGCTGTCGCCACATCGACCACCACGCTGCACCTTGAAGCAGCACGAAGAGAACTCCAAGCCAGTAGGCCGCTGAGACTGATGTGGCGCAGATTGCCTGCGCTCCCCGACACGCTGCGCGCACTGCACGATGGAGCATCGCGCCCGACGCGATCAGCGCCGCGGTGCTCAGGAGCAGAGTTTTCGGAAGGCCCGGGACCCCTTCGCCACGCCAGGCTGCTCCGCGCACCGCATCAAGTCGAACCACCACGAATCCGAGAATTGCCGCGACAAACAGCACGACTACGACGATGAGAAACACCGCCATTCCGAGGCGCGCCGCCTTGTCGCGGTCACTGGCCTTCTCGAATGGATCCCTTCGGAGGAAGGCCACCGGACTCCCTCGGGCTACGGGTTGATCTCTGTCTTCTTCGCGGCGATGGGGGCGCCCGGCGCATGTGCGTCGAGAGTCTCCTGCGCCAGTGGCGCATTACCCGTGTACTGAGTCGCCCGGTACTGGCTCGTGTCGAGGACACAGAAGGCCATCATCAAGACGACGAAGAGCGAGCAGCCCACGAACACGAGGACATTGAACGGACGGTCCCAGCGCAGGTGCATGAAGAACGTCGCGACAAGCCCCGCCTTGATGACGGCGATGCCGATCGCCACCCAGACGTTGAACTCGCCGATGTCGATGTAGCGGACGGCAACGGTGATGAAGGTCAGCACCAAGAGCGCGCAGGCGGTCGCCACCAAAATGCGCACTGGAACAAGGTGGCCAACCAGCGGATGCGCTTCGGCCTGGGAGCCGGCGTGGGTGTCCGCGTGGCTGCTAGCGTGAGAGTCAGTAGATGGGTGTGACATGGGAGCCTCCGCTCAGTGGATCAGATAGAAGAGCGGGAAGAGGAAGATCCACACGAGATCGACGATGTGCCAATAGAGCCCGACGAGATCGACCGGCGTGTAGTAGTTGGGACCGAAGTCGCCGCGCGTCGCGCGGTAGATGAGCATGCCGATCACGACCATGCCGACGAGAACGTGAATGCCGTGCAGCCCCGTCATCGCGTAGTAAATCGTGAAGAAGAGATGCGTGTTGGGGGGCATGTTGGGGTCCGCGAGATGCGCGGACGGCAGATCATGCGGAATCTCGTCCCCTTGCCCTTCGAGGCGTTGGTCGACAGCGGCGGCACGGAGCCCCGAGGGCCCGGCGCTCGCGGGCATCACGACGGACGCGTCGACGACGGGAGTCGCCGCAAGTTGCGCGGGGCCCTGCGCGCTGGCGGCAGGTGCGGGAAGCGCTGCGGGTGCGGGCGCCGGAGCATGCGCAAGCGCGGCCGCCTCCTCATCGCCTTCCATGTTGTGCGGCGGGATGTAGAAAGTCGGTCCCCAGACGAGGTGCGCGTGGATCTTGTGGGAGTACTCGAAGTACTTGATCACGAGGAACCCCGCCGCGCCTGCCATGGTCAGCCAGAGGCAGATGATCAACGCGAGTTTCTTTCCGCGCTGCGCGAAGTAGACGCCGAGGGCCATGGTGAGGCTCGAGAGAATCAGCACGCCGGTGTTGATTCCACCCATCACGGTGTCGAGGTAGTGGCTCGCGTAGGAGAACACTTCGGGGAACCGGCTGCGAAGGACGGCGTACCCGACGAACAGCGCGCCAAAGAACAGCACTTCGGTGGCGAGGAACAGCCACATTCCGAGCTTCGCGCTGTCGAACTGCTGCGCAGGAGTCTCGAAGTGATGGGCGAGGAACGGGTACTTCGCGTGCTCGCCGGAGTGCGCGTGGTCGTGCGACCCTGCGGCGTGGCCCGGGGCTTGTGCTCCAGTATCGGCAGTCGCGTGACTCACGAGTGGGCCCCTCCCGAGGTCGGGCGGTGCGGCATGTCGGGGTCAAGGGTCCGGTCGACGATGTACCCCTGCTGCTTCTCGTCCCAGACGACCGCAGTGAAGTTGTAGCAATCGCCCACAGTCGGCGTGGTCGCGAAGTTGTCGTGCGGCGGCGGCGAGGCGCACTGCCACTCGAGGCTCCGGCCGCCCCACGGATTCGCGGGAGCCTTCCTGCCAGACATGAGGCTCTGGATGAAGCAGACCGCACTCGTGATGAACCCGACGGCCATGGTGTACGCACCGATCGTCGAGATGATGTGATAGATCTGGAACTCGGGCTGGTAGTCGTAGTAGCGCCGGGGCATCCCTTGGCTTCCCAGCATGAACTGGGTGAAGAAGGTGAGGTTGAAACCGACGAAAATGATGATGCACGCCGTGATCGCCATCGGCTCGTTGTACATCTTGCCCGTCATCTTCGGCCACCAGTGATGGAGCCCGCCGATCATCGCAATGAGCGCCGATCCCATCATCACGTAGTGGAAGTGCGCGACGACGAAGTACGTGTCGTGCAGGTGCACATCGGTGTTGAGCGTCGCGCAGTGAAGCCCGGTCAGCCCGCCGATCGTGAACAGGAAGAGGAACGCAAGCCCGTACATCATCGGCGCGGTCAGGCTGATCGTCCCCTTGTACAGCGTCATCGTCCAGTTGAATGTCTTGACCGCTGACGGGATCGCCACGCTGAACGAGATCAGCGAGAAGATCGTGTTCATGAGGCCGCTCTGCCCCGAGGTGAACATGTGGTGGCCCCACACGATGAACGAGAACATCGCGATGGCGATCGAGGAGAAGGCGATATAGCGGTAACCGAAGATGTGGCGATGGGAGTGGACCGCGATGATCTCGCTGATGATGCCCATGGCCGGCACGATCATGATGTAGACCGCGGGGTGGCTGTAGAACCAGAAGAAGTGCTGGTAGAGCACCGGGTCGCCACCCATCGCCGGATTGAAGATGCCCACATTGATCGTCCGCTCGACGATGAGGAGGCACAGCGTGATCGCCAGCACTGGCGTCGCCAGCACCTGGATGATCGCCGTCGAGTAGATCGCCCACAAGAACAGTGGCATCCGGAACCAGGTCATCCCTTGCGGCCGCAACTTGTGCAGGGTGACGATGAAGTTGAGACCGGTGAAGATCGACGAGAATCCGAG
>CANETX010000159.1 GCA_947441435.1 Planctomycetaceae bacterium | reverse complement strand
GGCAGCGGAGCGATGCCGTTCCCACGAATCGCGCTCTCGTGCGTCGCTATCCACGCGCCGACGCCGCGCAGCACCGTCGCGGACTCATCGTCGATGCGCCCCCGGCCATCGGGACCGATGTTGAGGAGATAGTTACCTCCCTTGCTCACGATGTCGGTGAGATTGCGCACGACCTCGGCTGGCCCCTTGAAGTCGTGATCGTCGCGTGCATATCCCCATGAACCATTGAGAGTCATGCACGTCTCCCACGGCCTCGCGGGTCCCTGATCGGGAATCGTGTTCTCGGGAGTCGCGTAGTCGCCTGCCATCGCCCATCGATCGTTGATGAGGATTCCTGGCTGCAGCGTGCGCGCCATTTCGACGATCTCCGTGCTCCCATGTTCACGCGCGGAGTGTTCCCAGTCGCCATCGCCCCAGAGGATCGCGATCTTCCCGTAGCGGCCATCGAGGATCTCGCGGACCTGTTCGCGCATGAATGCGGCATAGCGCGCGTAGCTCGCGTCGTCCTTGGGACGCGTGTCCCACTCGCGCCGCGGGAGATAGTCGGGGTGGGCCCAGTCGAGGAGCGAGTAGTAGAAGCCGAGTCGAAGTCCGTGCCGTTCGCACGCGGCCGCGAGTTCTTTGAGCGGGTCGCGGCCTCGACCGCCATCGGCCTCGGGCCGTCCGAACTTCGTCGCGGCGACATCCCGATCTCCGGCACCGCTCGGAAAATTCGCGAACCCCTCGTGATGCTTCGTTGTGATGACGATGTACTTCATCCCCGCTTCCTTGGCGAGTTGCACCCACGCATCGGCATCGAACTCCGAGGGATCGAAGCGGGGCATCAGCGTCTCGTAGTAGACCGCCGGAGGAATCTTCAGACGATTGAGCATCCACTCGCTCCAGCCGGGAAAGAACTTGCCCTTCCAGACTCCCGCCGCCTCGGCGTAGAGCCCCCAGTGGATGAACATCCCGAAGCGCGCCTCGCGCCACCATCCGAAGTCGGGTGGAGCGGGATCGCCCGCGCGCACGGGGGCGATGGCCAAGCCGAGGGTGCAGAGGGCGAGAGCGAGTTGACGCAAGATCATGGCCGAAGGATACGAGTCATGTCGAACTCGATACGCTCGGGGAATGGCCACGATGATGCTCAATCAGGAAGAAGTCCCGCTCGCGCTGCAGTCACAGGAAGTCATCGGCACGCTGGCGATCGCGGTGCTGCCCTTGATTGCGGCGAAGCAGGGGATCGTCGCGTCACTCGGGGGCATCCTCGCGCATGGCCTCAAGGAGGGAATTCCGACGGTGGATCCCAAGATCCAGGCGCCGCTGTGGCTCCTCCACGAACTCGGCGTGCGGGCGATCACGGTCGAAATCGGCGGCAGCGCCGGTTCCGTCGACAAGGTGGTCCCCGAGGAAGAGCGCGCTCGCGACACAAGTGATCCATTCTCGCCAGGCAATATCGCGACCGGTCGAGCGATGGCGGTCGCGCTTGCGAATCTCTCGTCGCGGCAGTTCATCCTCAACGGCGAGGTGCGTCAGGTGAGACTCCTTGAGCGCGAGAAGATGGCGGCGGCGATGCAGGCGGTCGTCGACATTCGGCGGCTCAATGAGCCGATCCACCTGACCACGACACGCGCGCTCGCGACGTTGATCGCGAGCGGTGTTCCGGTGAGCGACGAGCGAGTGGACGCCATCGTCTCGCTGCTGTCCGATCTTGGCGTGCCGGGAATCACAGTCGACCCCAGCACCACCACCATCACCTTCGAAGGACCTTTCAGTGAGGCGAATGCCGCGTCCTCGGCGTACCTCCAAGGCGGCGGTCCGGCGGGGGTCGCTGCGGCACGTGCGCGGGTCAAGCACTTGAACGGGCAGCCAGCGCAGCAATCGGCAGGCGCGCGTCCTCCGCATGCGCCAAAGGCCCGTCGCCGGCGGTGAAAGTGGCCCTCCGGATCGGGGAATCGCCGGAAGACTCTCGCTTTTGTGGGGAACGGTGCTAGGTTTAGCCCGATCATGAGTCCCCACCGTCACGGCGTCATCGTCGCGGGTCATCTCCTTGTCGCGGCAGCGGCATCGGCGCAGATCCAGTTCGTCGACCAGACCTCAACGCGCTTCCCGGTTCAGGCCGAGTACACGAACCAGATCGGCGTCGCGGACATCGACAACGACGGCGACCTCGACATGTGCTTCGCCAACGGCCAGGGGTACAGCAGCCTCGGGACGCTCCTCAAGCCGCGGATCTACATCAACAACGGCGCCGGAGTCTTCGCTGACCAGACCGACACGCGCGTCGCGGGGATCACTGGTTGCTTCCGCACCGCCGAGTTCGGCGATGTCGATCGCGACGGTGACGTCGATCTCCTCCTCGGGCAGGACTACAACCGGCAGATGCTGCTGCTCATCAACAATGGCAGCGGCACGTTCGCCAATGAGACCTCAACACGCATTCCGACGCTGGGCACCTCGACCGCACGCGCCACGTTCGGCGACGTCGATGGCGACGGCGATCTCGACATCGCACTCAACAACAGTGGGACCTCGAGCCGGTTCGGTTCGGGACAGCCGAAGCTGTACATGAACGACGGCACCGGCAAGTACATCGACGGCACCTCGACGCGGCTTCCGACGGGCAACATCTCCGAGCAGATGGATGCCCTCTTCCTCGACGCCGACGGCGACTACGACCTCGATCTCTTCATCGCCACGCGGGCGAGCACGCCGAACCAGAGCCGCCTCTGGCTCAACAACGGCTCGGGAGTCTTTGCGACGGGGGCGAACTTCCCCAACGACGCGACCTCTTACGCCTACGACGCCGGCGACATCGACAACGACGGGGACCTCGACCTCATCGGGACGAACGCGGGAACTTCCAATCAGGAACTCCTCGCGCGCAACGCCAACGGGCTCGGGACCTCGTGGACAAACATCTCCTCGTCGATCTCACCGAATCCATCGGTCGACGACAACGACTCGAAGTTCATCGACATCGACAACGACGGCGACTACGACCTCGTGATCGCCGTGCTCGGCGGGACGAAGCGGATCTACCGCAACGGCGGCACCGGCGCGTTCACGCAGGTGACCAACATCATCACGGCGTCGAGCGACTCATCGCTCGACGTCAAGGTTGCCGACTTCGACGGCGACCATCGGTACGACATCGTGACCGGCCAAGGCGAGAGCGGCGCCTTCCAGAACCGCATCTACATGAACAACGGGGCGATGGACACCTTGGCGCCGACGATCGTCCGGACGGAACAGGTCAATCCCGGCGCGGCGATCGGCGCGACCCACCCGGTGCGCGTCACGGTGCGTGATGCGTACACGAGCCACATGGGATTCCACGCGCGCGCTGTGACGCTGCGCTATGGAATCGGCGGCGTACTTTCGCAGTCGGTGCCGATGGTGCTGACTGGAAACAATCTCTGGCGCGGCGTCCTTCCCTCGCAGCCGCGAGCGTCGACGGTGAGTTACTCGGTGCGCTGCGTCGACGCCTCCGGCAACACCGGGGATGGCCCGATGCTCACGTTCGTCGAACCCGGCACGCCTCCCAATCCCGCCGACCTCAACAACGATGGTGTAGTCAACGGAAACGATCTCACCATCGTGCTTGCGGCGTGGGGAACTGCAGATCCCATCGCTGATGCCGACAACGACGGCATCGTCGGTGGAACCGATCTGACGTTGATCCTCGCGGCCTTCGGCGCCTGACAGAATCCTCGCCGGGGATGCGGGGGACCTTTCACGAAGGTTCATGCCTTCCACGCCAAGCACGGCCAGCCGCAATGTGGAGGGGGCTATGTCATCACCGCGGCGGTGATCTCCTGTGCAGTCACGCTTGCGATCAACGCGGTGGCGGCGGGGTTGCGCTGGGCACGGGAGGGGTTGCCGCGTATGGACGGTGGAGTGCACACACCGAGGACCTCGGGGTGCTCGAGGAGATGCTCTGGTTCGTGCCGGCGATGGCGCTCTTCCTCTTCATGGTCGAGATCGCCACGACCTTCCGCTCGGCGATCGCATCGACGACGATCTACCGACTCGCGC
>CANETX010000158.1 GCA_947441435.1 Planctomycetaceae bacterium | reverse complement strand
CTGACGCAGGTCGCCTCCACCAACGCCGGCTTCATCATCGTCACCCTGAAGCCGTGGTCGGATCGCAATGCGCACACAGAGAATCTCCGCGCGGTGATCTTCCGGGCCTTCCCGGAACTCATGGCCATCCCCGAGGCGACGGTCCTTGCCTTCCCGCCCCCACCCATCCCTGGTCTCGGGCAGGTCGCCGGATGGCAGCTCCAGCTCGAAGACGTCAACGGGATCGGCTACCCCAATCTCTCCGCGGTCGCCAACGATTTCATCGCAGAACTTGAGAAGCACCCAGAGGTCACGCGGATCTCGACTCCCTTCCAGTCGGAAGTGCCGATCGTGACGCTTCAGATCGACCGTGTGCAAGCGATGAGCTACGGCCTCGACATGGCGACGGTGTTCAACACCCTGGGCCAGACGATCGGTCAGCAGTACATCAACAACTTCAACGAGTTCAATCAGGTCTACAACGTGATGATCCAGGCGGACGCCATCGACCGGATGAAGGTCACCGACGTGCTCAATGCCTATGTGCAGAGCAGCAATGGAGGGATGGTTCCGCTGTCTGCCTTCGCAAAAGTGGTCGTGGGGGTCGGGACCGACAACGCGACTCGATACAACCTCTACGGAACCGTGCAGCTCAATGGTTCCGCGGGGGCAGGCTTCGCCTCGGGGGATGCGATCCGGGTCATCGAGGAAGTAGCAGCCGCAACGCTCCCCGATGGCATCGCCTTCGAGTGGACCGGGGTTACGTATCAGCAGATCGAGTCCGGGCAGTACGCACCGATCATCTTTGCGCTGGCCATCTTGGCGGTCTACCTCCTCCTTGCCGCCCTCTACGAGAGTTGGATCCTGCCGCTCAACGTCCTCCTCGCTGTCACATTCGCGGCGCTCGGCGCCCTCCTGTTCATGCACCTCAGAGGCAAGGTGCTCGATGTGTACGCCCAGATCGGCCTCGTGATGCTCGTTGGCCTCGCTGCGAAAAATGCCATCCTCATCGTCGAGTTCGCCAAGCTCCGCTTCGACCAAGGAGAAGACATCATCGACGCGGCCGTGAACGCGTCGCACCAACGGCTCCGGCCCATCATGATGACGGCGATCGCGTTCATGCTGGGAGTCCTACCGCTCGTGATCGCCACCGGCGCAGGGGCCAACAGCCGCCAGTCCATCGGCACGACCGTCCTCGGCGGCATGATCGGCTCAGCGACGATGGATCAACTTGTGGTGCCCGTCTTCTTTGTGGTGCTCGTGACGTGGGCAGTCAAGTTCGGCGGCATCAAGCGCCACCGCGCGGAGACGGGCACGGGCGCCCCAGAGAATCACTCGTAGATCGACACGCGCGCCACGCACGGGCAGGCGCGTGAAGACTCGATGACCAACCGCAAGCCCCGACAGGGAGTTGGCGGAAGTTCAAGAATCCGTCGCGCACCGATCGTGGTACCGCGGGCAACTGCGGTCCATGCGCCATTCGCTCCCATCGTCTCGATGACGAATGCCTCGACTCGCTGGCCGAGTTCGACCGCCTCGTCGATGCGCACAAGATGCGGGCGGCGATCGGTTGGCCACGAGTACTCGATGGAGCACTTGGTCACGGCGTCATCGGTCGCGAAGTAAGTGCGAGGGTCGCCGTCGACTGTGGCCTTGGGGTCGAACGGTCCTGCGGCCCCCGGGGCACGAATCGAAGGCGCAGAGAGCACCGCGGCCGATGCGATGTCCGTGGCCGTCATCGCCCGGACCGCAGTTCCCCACCCTGCGAGCGACGCCATGTCCGCGTCGGCGATCAGCCCCCGACGATCGACGGGAACATTGAGAAGCAGATTGCAGTTGCGCCCGACGCTCTCGAGCCAGATCTTCTTCAGGTCCTCGACCGACTTGACCTTGTCCGTCTCCGTCTCACGGAAGAACCATCCCGGCCGGATCGAGACATCGACTTCCGCCATGATCCAGTTCTCGCCGTCGCGCTGGCCGTGACAGAGGTCTTCGTTTCGCCCCGGGATCCCCGGAAAAAACTCGTTGAGCGAGAGCCGGCTCCAATTGGTCTCGCAACCGAACCCGCGCTCGTTGCCGACCCATCGGATGTCGGGACCCGCATCGCTGAAGATGACAGCGCCGGGCTGACACTCGCGAACCACAGAGACGAAGAGCGGCCAGTCATAAGTCTGGCGACGGCCATCTGGTCCCTCGCCGCATGCGCCATCGAACCAGACTTCATTGACCGGGCCGTAGTGGGCCAGCACATCGCGCAGCTGGGAGGCGAAGTATTGGTTGTATTCCGCGCCGCTCCCATACTTCGGATTGTTGCGATCCCACGGCGAGAGGTACACGCCGAACCCGAGCCCCGACTCGCGACAGGCCGTCGAGAGTTCCTTGAGCACATCTCCCGTCCCACCACGCCACGGTGCTTGCGCCACCGAGTGCTTCGTGAGTGGCGACGGCCACAGGCAGAACCCATCGTGGTGTTTCGCGGTGATCACGATGCCGCGAAGCCCCGCGTCTTTCGCCACGCGTGCCCACTGCCGACAGTCCAGTTGCCCGGGATTGAAGATGCCCGGACTCTCGGTCCCCTCTCCCCACTCCACACCGGTGAATGTGTTTACCCCAAAGTGGATGAACATCGACCCCTCGAGCGCCTGCCACTTCAACTGCCGCTCCGATGGGAGCGGCCCAAAGGGGGCAGGTGGAGTCGCTGCGGCCAAGACCGACGCCGCCACGAAAGTTGCCATCACGAAATCGCCCTCACGACACTCGCTGACGCAGTCGAGGTGGCCCCCGCGTACCGCGCAACCACCGCATCCCACCGTCCCTGCGCCTTCAGCGCGCACTCGATGACTTCGCGCAGCGCTCCATTCCCCGGGTGTGCCGCAGTCACATGGTGGGCGATCGCCAGGATCTCGGGAGCCGACCCAGAGACTGCGATCGCAAGACCGCACGCACGCATGGCGGCGAGATCCGGGAGATCGTCGCCGACGAATGCGCAGTCCCCCAGCGTCACTCCCCACTCGGCACACATGGCTGTCAACGCTTCGACCTTGTCCTTGGATCCCTGCACGCCCGACTCAATCCCAAGTTCGCGCAGTCGGTGAGTCAGGGCCAGAGAGCGTCTCCCGGTGATCACGCCGATGCGTCCCCCCGACTCACGCCAGAGCATGATGCCCAGGCCATCCCGTACGCAGAACCGTTTCGTCTCCACGCCGTGATCATCGATGTCGATCGAGCCATCGGTCAGCGTGCCATCCACATCGCACACGATTGCCTTGACTTCGCGCCACTGCTGAGTCGTGGCGACCCGCGTGGAGAGAGCACCATTCGTGGACGACATGGTGCCATCCTACGAACCTGAGTTCATCCCAGTGGCTCACTGAGCGTCAGCAGGCTCGCCCGGAGTCCGACCATCACCTGATCAAGCCTCATGGAGACTCCCCCGCGTCGCGCCACCTGCTCGGGCAACTGCGGCACATGAACGAAGCCCCCACGCGTGACAGTGGGCCACCGCCGAGTCGCCATCGCGTCGAGCGTCCTGTACATGAGTTCGTTGCACAGGAATGTTCCGGCCGAGTTCGAGAGCATCGCCGGCACCCCTTCCCCTTCGCAGGCATCCCGCATCGTCCGCAGTGGGAGGGAGGCAAAGTGGGCAACAGAGCCCTCAAGCAGGATTGGCTGATCCACGAGTTGCACTCCCGCGTTGTCGGGAATCCGGTCATCGCGCACATTGATGGCGACGCGCTCGAACCTCACGTGCGTTGCTTCCGCGGCCTCGCCGAAGGAGACGATCGTGTCGGGAGCGAATGCCTCGACGACCGAGGCAAGCCGTGCGAACGCGCTTCCCACGCCGATTCCACCGACCACCGGGAGACAGACGACCTGCACCTCAGCCCCCGGGACCCCCTCGATGCCAAACGCATCGACGACCGCCGCACTCGGATTGACTGTGCTGCCGCCGAAGGGCTCGAATCCACTCAGGAGCAGTCGGGGCATGCGCGTGGACGGTACTCGTGGACGGTACTCGTGGTCAGTCGCCGAGGCCCACCGGAACACGCGGTACTTTCACCGCATGGATCTTGCCGTCGGCATGCGTGAAGTGTG
>CANETX010000157.1 GCA_947441435.1 Planctomycetaceae bacterium | reverse complement strand
TGGGGATCATGTGGATCATCGCGATTGCCTTTGGGTCGGCCCTCGCGTTCGCGCTCGCCTTTCCGCCGGTGGGGTGGGGAGTGCTCGCCCCCATTGGGTACTTGGGAATCGTGGTTCTTGCGACGCAACAACGGCTCACTTGGCTCGCCGTGGGCGCGCTCCTTCTGAGCGCGACTGGCCTGTGGCTCTGGTTCCAGTGGTGGCTCATCCAAGTTGCGGCCTTCGGGTATCCGATTCTCGCGCTGTTCATGGCTTCGTACTGGGTGCTCGCACTGTGGTTGTTGCGGCGCTGTCGCATCAGCGCGATCGGACGGCATCTCCCGTGGGCGGTGCTCGCTCCAATTGTCCTCGTCGCGTGCGAGTGGCTGCGCGGAACCGTCGTGATGGACGGCTACCCGTGGTTCTTGATTGGACAGGCGTGGATCGACCTGCCGATGGCTGAGCTCGCGGACGTGGGCGGTGTTCCACTCGTCACCGCGCTGGTTGCGGCCATCACGGGAGCGATCGTCGATCTCGCGTTCGGGAAGAAGTGGCCGATGATCGCTGCCCTCGCACTCGTCGCCGTGGCGACGATGTATGGGTGGCACCGGCAGTCGGAAGCCGCCAGCCATAGGTCAAATGGCCCGACGATCCTCGTCTATCAGCCGAATCTTCCGGTGAGCAATGTCGTCCCCTGGCCGAAGGAGCGCCAAGAACAAGACGTCGCTCAGTTCGCGCGCGAGACAGTGGCGCTCTTCGATGAGTCCGTGGTCGCAGGGCGCCGCGTCGATCTCGTCGTCTGGCCCGAGACGATCCTCCCTGGATTCGGGCTCGAGCCCGACACGTTGGCAATGCTCGAACGAGGCGGTTGGTGGCCCGGCGGGCGATTCGCGGCTCTGGCGAAGGCACTCGTCGCGCGGACGGACAGTCCGCTCCTCGTCGGAAGCGCTGTCCACCTCGGACTGCGCCCCGAGTCCGATCGGTGGGTCTGGGATACCCACTTCAACAGCGCGTATCTCCTCGGGACAGACGGAACCCAGCAGCGCTACGACAAGCTCTTCCTAACGCCGTTCGGCGAAACGATGCCCTACATCTCGCACTGGGACTGGCTCGAGGAGAAACTGCTCGACGTGAGCGCCGTGGGGATGACCTTCGATCTCGATGAGGGGTCGACAGCGCACACACTGCGGCTCGAGTTCGGTGACGGCCCCGAGGACAAGGAGTGCGAAATCGCCACCCCGATCTGTTTCGAGGACACGGTGCCCGCGGTCGTTCGCTCACTTGTGTACGACCCCGAGGGCGCCAAGCGCGCCGATGTCATCGTCAATGTGTCCAACGATGGGTGGTTCGGCTCAAGTGACTCGGGGCGCGAGCAGCACGCCCTGATGGCCAGATGGCGGTGCATCGAACTGCGCATTCCGATGGTCCGTGCCGCGAACACCGGCGTCTCGGCCGCGTACGACAGCCATGGCCAACCCATCGATGGAGCGTCGCTCGCGGCGCAGACGAGCGGCGGGTTCGCCGCCGACTGCTCCTTCGATGATCGCCTCACGATCTATGGCCGCACTGGCGATGTACTCTCACCGATCATGTTGGCGTTGACTGCGATCCTCGTGGCCGGTTCGTACCGACCCCGACGTGGGCTCTCCCACGTGGCCGCACTGGTTGTCCTCGCGGGCGGTGCGGCCGCGCTGATTCCTGGATGCGCCTCTGGAGGGGAGCCTTCGGGGACCCTTGCGAACGCCTCGAGTTCCGGGTCTCCGTGGAGTTCTCGCCAACCCAAGCCCGATCCGTCGGTCATCCGCGCGTCTCCGACGACTGCACCGAGTGATGAACTCGAAGCGATCGCCCCCACAATTCGGCCTCCCGCAGTGGTCGTCGACACCACTCCCCCGACTTCTCCGGTGCTGGCCCCCGCACAGGGTTCACTCATTGCTCCGGCAACAGACCCGGTTCCTGCCGTGGCAGTGGTCAACCCGACTCCCACGCCAATCACCGTTCCCGCCGTGCCCGAAGGATCCGATCCTGAGAGTCGCGCGCTCGCGATCCTCCTGAAGGCATCCGAGAGCGATCAGCCCATCTACCGCGTTCACGCACTGGAAGGGCTTGAGTATCGGCCTGACGTGCTGACCCCGGTCGTGCGTCGGCTGCTCGCCGATGAGAACCCCGGCGTGCGATTCGCCGCTGCCGTGCTCGTGGGAAAGCGGCACCTTTCCGAGTGCGCCGATGTCGTCGAGCCGCTCACCCACGACCCCGATGCGTCTGTGCGCGCGGCGGCCTTGTACGCGCTCGTCTGCCTCGGGAGAATCGTCGATCTCAATCCGCTGGCGGAACTCCTGATGAGCGTTGACCCGCGGACGCGCTCGAACGCGCTGTTTGTCCTCGGAGAACTCCGCAACCCAAGCGCGATCGCGCTGATCGAGAGCGTGATCGGACGGCGACTCGATGTCGACGACCCGCGTCGAGTGCGAATCGTCGATCTGCAGGCGGCCGAGGCTCTCGTCAAGATGGGGGACTATCGGCAGTACGACCCGATCCGTGCAGCGCTCTTTGCGCCGAGCGAGGACAGCGAAATCGTTGCGCTCGCGTGCCAGATGGTGGGCGAGGTCGAAGATCGCGGGGCGCGCGGCCACTTGATCGGAATCTGGAACGCGAAGGGGCCGATGGAGCGACCCATCGAGGTCCGGCTCATCGCGGGTGCGTCACTCGCCCGGATCGGCGAACCCAATCTCGACCCCATCTTCCAACTCTGTGCGACGGCAGTCAAGGATCCTTCGCCGGGCGTCCGAGCGCAGGCGGTCGCGACGCTGGGTTGGGCAGGTGGCAGCAGGGCTCTTGTGGCGATCGAGCCGCTGCTTGCCGACCCAGTTCCGATGGTGCGGCTCACCGCTGCGGCGGCACAACTCCGGGCCGCGCGGTAGGGGGTCAGGAACGTTCGACTCGTTCGTTGACACAAAATCCGCGTCCGGGTAACACTTCCCCTTCGCGCAACGGCCCTCCCTTGGACCCCAAGCGGCCAGCGTGCGCAGTTCGGCTCGACTCACACCCCACAGGTCACCGTGCACATCCTCACGAAAGTCTTCGTCGTACTCGTTTCGCTTCTCGCGGTTGCACTCGTGCCGCTGGCTGCGGTGCAGAGCAGCAATCAGGCCGCACTCAAGCAGCAGGTGGCTGACAAGGAGTCTGCCGTCCGCGCCGCGCGCGGTGAACTCGACGCCGAGCGCGCGCTACGCGCCAAGTCGGAAAACGATGCCGCCCTCCAGATCAAGGACCTCGATTCGGAGCGCATTCGCCTCCAGAGCGAGATCGCGCAGACCTCGACGCGCGTGAAGGCGCTCGAGGGTGAGTCGGCGCAGTTGAAGGGGCGGCTCGCCGGGCTCGAGCAGACGCTCTCGGTGATGACCGAGACCGACCGCGCCAAGACCGACCTCACCAAGACGCTCAGCGAGGAACTCGACAAGCAGCGCACGCTGGCGATCGACTGCGAGCGCACCCGCGTCAGCGTCGAGCAGCGACTCTTCAAGAGCGAGAGCGACCTGCGCGTGGCGCAAGAGTCGCTGGTTGATCTCAATGACCGCGTCGCGTCCCTTTCGGCCGAGAAGACCAAGTCCGATCAAATCGTTCGCGACTACTCAGCGCGCATCGGCGACGCTGGCGACGGGTCGACCCCCGGTGAGGCGGCTCCCGCAGCGGCGGACCGAAACCTGACCGCGAAGATCCTGAACGTGCAGCGCACCGGAGACGCCACCTACGCCGAGATCGACGCGGGCAGCCGAGATGGCGTCAAGGTCGGCTGGACACTCACCATCGGCGACGGGTCGCGCTTCATCGGGAAACTCCGCATCACGTCCGTCGACATGAACAAGTCGGTCGGCCTCGTTGAACTTGAAGATGCCGCCTCGCGCGGTCCCGTGCGCGTCGGGCAGCGAGTCACGAGCCGCAAGGGCCAGTAGCCACTCTCCGACAGGACCACCATGGCATTCCTCGGCATCGGCAAGAAGAGTTCACCCAAGGCCCCTCCGGTCGAATCCACCGATCCGCTTGACGGGTCGGATGAGGGAGCTTCAGCGGCACCTCCAGCCAAGAAGAAGGGGCTCTTCGGCGGCGGGAAGTCGAAGGGGGCGCCCAAGGCGTCGAAGGCAGC
>CANETX010000156.1 GCA_947441435.1 Planctomycetaceae bacterium | reverse complement strand
GGGGAGCGCCGACTGTCGTGCCGCCCCGCGCCGCAAGAGCGACTCCAGTTGGTCGGCCTCCTTGTTCCACTCGGTGGCATAGGACCAGACGTAATCGTCGATGAAGAGCGCCAGCACCACCAAGCCGATGCCGGCGATGCCCATGCGAAGGCTCGGGGACATCGCCTTGAACTTCGCGGCAAGCGATTGATGCGACGTGCTCATGGCTTTCGCGCCCTCTCAAGCAGTTTGTAGAACTCCGCCTTGAGCCTCGCCTCCGTCGCCTCGTCAACCCCCGACTGTCCACGCGCGGTCGAGACGCGGCTGGCTGCGTCGCGCGCCTCGGACGGAGTCATCGCCGTGATCTGTTCGTCGGTGAGCGGCTCCGGGACACTCGGTGGAGGAGGCTCTGCGCCGGGCCGTCCCCGGCGGGCGATGTCACCCGTGGACGACGACGCGGTCGGAGGTCGTCGACGCACGCGGGCCTCATCGGCAGCGGTCGTCGCTGCTGCAGTTCCGGTTGAGTCCGAGCCCGCAGCCGTCGACGCCGCAGTCTCGGATCCAGCCGAATTCCCATCTTCGCTCGGGTTCGCCGCATCGACGGCGGCCGGAGCGGCCGGCTCGGCAGGCGAGGGATCGCTCTCCGTCGACACTCCGTACTTGCGGTCCCTCAGCGTGCGCTTGGCAAAGTCCTGGTCGTCGGGGTAATTGGGCACGAGTGACGGCTTGATGACCGCTGCGCTCAGATCGAACTTGACGACGCCGTTGGCGTTGGGCGGATCCCAACTCTTCTCGACTCGATCGAACACGCCAGACCGACGCATCTGCTCTTCCATTTGCAGGATCGCGTCGGCGGCGTTGCCACTCGAGCCCCGAGGCTTCGCGATACCGAGCACCGTGAGGGGAGCGTCGCGGGCGATGCTGATCGTTTCGAGCTCGATCCCCTCAGGGGTCGTGGAGGCGATGTCGCCGAGCAGCTTGGCCATTGGCCACGCTTGGTGGTCATAGTCGCGGTACATCGCCATCTGCTCGTCATCGCGGTCGAGGATTCGTGCGAACGCTTCCGGCTCGGGGAGTCGCCACCTGAGATACATGAGACGCCCCCCGGCGGCGGCAGGCGGCAGGAGCGCGATCAGCATGATCGCAGCGATCGCGAGTCGCGTGGCGGTCTTGGGTCGCCCAGCCGAGATCACTAGCTGCCGCAGGAACCCGGGGTGTTCGACGAGTTCCTGTGCACGCAGCGAGCACAGTCGCGCCAGTCCACCTCCCAGAGCGGAGACCGTCCCGGCCATCGCACCATTCATGTGCCACCACGCCGGATCATCGGAGGATCCCCGCACGACAGAGCGGAACGAGTCAATCCCCCCTGCGAGCGGTGCGTAGAACCCGTCGCAGCGATCATCAAGTCCGGCCGCGACACGCGCGACCATCGCCTCAACGTCGGCTTCGGGAACCTCTGCCAGAACGAGCATTTCATGGATGCCGCGCAGGATGGACTGTCGCCACCCATCAAGATCCTCGCCATCTTCGCGCAGCACACGGAAGGCGCTGTGAATGCCGTTGCTGAAGGCGACGGAGATGCCACCCGTTTCGCGCTCGAGGTCGATGGCCATCGACTCCGACGCCCCGAGGCCGATCGCTCCGGTGACGAGGGCGACGAGTCCTGCAATCACCGGCGCCGAGGTGACGCCGGAAAGTCCGAACAGCGGCTTGAGGAACTCTGGGGGTTGCCGACTCGAGGGCCACTCGACAACCAACGCCGGTCGCGGCCCGTCGGGATCCACGAGCGGCAGGAGTGCCCCCTCCGTCCTCCAGCGCGCCGATCCGCCCAGAAGTAGGTTTTCGATCTGCAGCCGGAGCGCCATCTCCAACTGCTCGGCTGACCCTGAGGGCATGGTCAGCACACGGCAGATCACCTCCGTGCTCGGAAGGAGGATCACGATGCGATTCGGCGGTGCGGAGTCGAACTTCGTCAGGGTCTCTCTCACACACGCCGGACCATGAAACACGGTGGTGTCAGTGATCTCGGGGGAGCCGCTCCCTGTCCGCATTGAGAGAATGCGCATCCCTTCGAGCACGCCTCCGCGGACCGTTGGAGCGATCACCCACGCGAGGGCGGGATCGGCAGCCTGCCTCGTCGATGGCGGGGCGCTCTTGGCGGCAGCACGTTTCATGGTTCGCGGTAGCTCATGATCTGCGCAGGGAGGGTCGATCGGTCCACCGTCGCCACGATTTCGCACTCGGTGCCGCTGGTCTTGGATCGTCCAAGGCTTGAAACTGTGAAGACGTAACTCTGCACATCGAGGTGCTTGGCCAGTGGAGCAAGGACATCACGCGACATGCCTGGAATCTCAAGGATGTCCGCGATGCTTGTGAGCCCCGTGGGCCTGGCATCGCGGCGGGAGAGGAGCGTATCGACAAGCTTTGGGTTCATGTCGAATACGTCTTCGAGAACCCGCTTCGAGACAGTGTTGACGTTGATCTTGCCCGGACCGGATCGCAGCCAGGGAGTGACGGTGCACTCGTTGAGGACCTTGCCGAGGGCCTTGGCGTCAAGTTCCCCCGGACCAGTCTGCGCCACGCCCGTGCCACCGGCCGATCGCCCGCCGCTCGAACGATTCGTGCGGCCTGAACTCACGCCGGATCCCCCGGAGGTGCCGCCGCCCGTCTGGGAGTTGCCGCCGCTGGCGAGCACGGACAGAGGTGTGGTCAGCAAATTTTCGAGACGTGCATTCGCCGTGCGCGCATAGGTGGTCAGCGAGGACGCCTGCGCCTGCGTCACTCCGGTGCGCTCCATCACCTCCTCGGCCGCCGCCTCCTTGAGGTTGAGCCGCGCGTAGCCACTGGGGGCATTGGGGGAGTTGCGCGAAGCGGCCGTGAGGATCGAGGACCAGCCGCCGTCGAGGACGAAGTCGGGCTTGTCATCGGGCCAGGTCTGTTCGCCATCGTCCTCGTTGGAGTCGAGGCGGCCATTCAGATTCCAGTCCTCGCCACGCGTGTATTCGGGCCAGACTCCGGCAACCAACTCGAGCTCAGCAAACGTGCGCAGGTTTCCGTTCCGCGGTTCGTAGCCGACGCCGCGATTGGCGTAATAGGACTTCTCTGCTCCGATCATGCTGGCATTGTCGTCAGCGTCGCGCCAATCGGCGATTGCTCCGGCGACGTCCGGTGTCACGTCGGGGATGTTCAGGAGTTCCGACGAACTCAGCAGGTTGATGTTGGCCTTGGCGTGTTCATCGAGCGGACCGAGGTACTCGACCTCATCGACGAAGTGGCGAATGTCGTAGGTGCCCGTCTCGACCTCACCCCTCGCGTTGTCGTCGAGTTCGTTGATCATGGCGAGCGCATCCTCGGGATCAGGATTCTCGGTGTGCCACTCCATGATCGCGAGCATCGTCTCGAGCCCCGCACGGGCGGCCCACCGTGCCTGCACGCGCGAGAGCGCTTCGCTCCCCAGCACCGACTGCCGGTAGGTCACGATTTGCAATCCCGCAAGGATGGTCGATGCGATCGCCACCGTCCAGATCACGATGACGAGCGCCGACCCCCTCGGTGCGCACGTCGTGGTCGGCATCATTGCTGGCCCCCTCCGCCGCCGAAGCCGCCTTGGGATCCTCCGAGAGAGGGTCGATTGGGTCCTTGTCCTCCACCCGGTCCACGTTGACCGGGAGCGCCACCGCGACCGGGCGCGCCGCCACGCCCCTGACCGCCACCACCCGGTCCGCGCGTGCCCGTGCCGCCGCCTCTCGCCCCGCCTGGTCCAGCGCCGCCCGCCGCGCCGCTGCCCGCGGAGGCGCCGCCCGCGGACACAACAGGGCTGGCCGCCGCCGCCGACGCCGTCTCTTCGCTCGGTGCTTCACCCGGAGCTCCCTCGGGGGTCTCTTCAGGTGGAGGCGGTTCGTACGGAGGAATCATCCGGTCGAGGGGGATCGTGGTGCGCAGGCTCATCAAGTCATGCTCTTCGGCGAACAAGTCAGTGCCATCGGGGGCACCGCCAGCCGACACAGTCACCCGCAGGGCCCGAGGCATTCCGAGAATGTCCGAGTCCCACTCGTCGTACCACGCCGCTCCGTCGAATGCCTCGACGTTGAGGCCGATGACGCCATCCATCACCGGGACTGCCTGCCCGCCTCCCCACTCATTCTCGTCGGGGACGGCATC
>CANETX010000155.1 GCA_947441435.1 Planctomycetaceae bacterium | reverse complement strand
CATGTGCGATCGGTCTGCCGCTCGCCAGAATCGCGTCTGCCTCGCGAAGTTTGCAAATGATCTGCTCGGGCGTATGTCGTGTTCGTTTCATCGAGAGTCTCCTGAGCCCAACCGGGGCTCGACGGGACTCTCATAGCGGATGGATCAGTGTTCGGGGGGCAGGTCAGGGTTAGAGGCCCTCGCGGCCGTCAGTCGAGGGCGGGTCGGTCGCGGGCGCGCCAGCCGAACGCACTTCTCCAAAGAGCTCGGTGAGCACGGTGGTCGCGAAGGCTCCCGGCGGAAGGTCGAACGCCACCTTGATGTAGCCGCCGTGCTCGTCGGTGCCCGCTTCGAGCGAGGCGTTGGCGATTGGGATGCGCAGCGGGCGACGGGATCCGGATGGGGGGAATGGGGCACGCTCGAATGTCGTTGAATCCACCCCGAATGCGGCGGCGGCGGCTCGCTCCATCTCCAGCGCAACTCCAGTTGGCTCGAGGAGGCGCGCGCCGGGCAGCGGCCCGGTCGGCGAGAGTTCGAGTCGCTTCGCACCCTCGATGAGTTCACTCGCGCCTTCCTCGACCTTGAGGCATTGACCGTTCGAGTGGCGGAATGCGATCTCCCCGTCGAGAAGAGTTGCGAGCGTTCCGGCACGCAGGCGTTCATCGAGCACGCGATTGAAGGTTGCGCTCTGCAGGGCGCTGATGAAGAAGCGCAGCGGCTCGCCTCCGAGCGCCTTGATCGCGCGCGCGGGCTTGGTGCCGCGCGAGAGCGCGAGCGCCACCTTGCGTTCCGCGATGTCGCCCGCTCCCCAGAGTGGGACGCTCTTGTCCCAGTGACCCGCATCGCACGCTTCGCGCGCCGCGATCTGATGGGGAGGGCAGGGGAGGTTGGACGTGCCGGTCAGTTCGGCGACAAAGTCTTCCCACCGCTCTTCGAGCGCGAGAAGGCCGAGTCGATGGTTGTTGAGTCGATTGCCGAATCGCTGCGGACCGAACGCGTTGGGGACTCCCTCGCGCTCAAGGCGTCTGAGTCGCACGAGGATGGTGGGGACCTTGAGCGGATCGACTTCGCGGACGCGGATCGCGAAGCGATTCCCGATGAGCTGTCCCTTGCGAAGCTTGCTGCCGTGGCGCGCGCTCCAGAGGATGGCGACGCGGTCGTGAGTGAATGCCGTCGATGGCTCCCCGCGCGGGAGATTCACCGAGAGCGTCTGCCTCGTGGTCGCGCGGCGATCCTTGATTCCGGCGTAGCCGATCGTCGCGGGGTCGACTCCGAAGTGATGCGCGATGATCCTCAAGAGTTCGTCGTGGGGCATGTCCACCTTGTGGATGCCGATGAGCAAGTGCTCGCCTTCGCCGGTGGGATCCCCGAGGGGGATCTCGTCGACGAGGAAGTCGCTCGGCCGGACCTTGATCCGTCCGCCGGGAGCAGTCGCGCCGGTGAGAGTCTCGACAGAGAGCGGCGACGGAATGTCGGTCGCCCTCATCGCCCCGAACGACGCAAGGGCGGCCTCGATCTGCGGTGCCGTCGGGCGGTGCGGATCGATGCGCACTGCGTGCCAGCCGCAGCCCTTCGCCGCGGCGATGTTCTCTTCAAGGTCGTCGAGGAAGAGGATGTCCTCCCCTGTGCATCCAATCGCGCGCTCGAACGCTTCGTAGATGCCCGGTGCCGGCTTCACGAGCCCCAAGTCGTGGGAGGCGAAGCGATGAGGGATCGCGGCGAAAGCCTCTGATGTGCGCGTCATCTGTTCCCAGTGGCGCGCATTCGTATTGGAGAGACAGGCGACCTTGATGCCGCTCGCGGTAATGCGATGGAGGAGGTCGCGCACGCCGTCGTAGTCGCCGAGGATCCAAGTGTCGTGGACCCGCGCCACTTCCTCCGCGCTGAGTCGGCCGCCGAGCACCTCGACCATGCGAACGGTGTACTCGTCGAATGGGAGCGCACCGGACTGAAGGACGTCCGAGCACTCGGAGATCGCGCGCAGCGTTGATTCGTCGATCGTGTGAAGCGGCTCGCGCGGCACCACGCTCGCTGCGCCGCAGCCCTCGTGCCACGATCGGCAGATGCGCACGACGACGCCACCCAAGTCGAGGCAGAGCACCTTCGGCTGGCGGCGGGTCACTGCGTCGCGCTCCGTCGCGCCTTCCGTCGTCCGCGGAAGAAGTCGCTGAGAAGTCGGCCGCACGCGGAGGCCATCACTCCCCCGAAGACCTCGACGCGGTGATTGAGCCGCGCGTCGCGGCAGAGATCGAACAGCGTGTCGACCGCACCAGCCTTCGGGTCGCGAGCGCCGTACACGAGCCGTGCGACGCGGGCGTTGACGAGCGCGCCAGCGCACATGGGGCAGGGTTCGAGCGTGACGGCCATCGAGCAGTCGACGAGGCGCCATCCACCTGCGCGCGCTGCGGCGCTGCGCAGGGCGATCACCTCGGCGTGGCCGGTGGGATCGGCAGATGCCTCGCGGATATTGGCGGCTTCGCCGAGAACTGTCTCCCCTCGGTAGACCACCGCGCCCACGGGAACTTCACCGCTGGCTGCGGCGGCGTTGGCAAGTTCGATCGCGCGAAGCATCATCCGCCGATCGGTGTGCGTGATGCCTGGATCGGCTCGGCGAAGTCGCCGCTTGAGACGCGTGCGCCACGGGGTCACTCGTCACCCACATTGCCTTCGCGCCGCGACGAGTCACCCGCCGCGCGCGCACGCCGAAGACGCGCGCCGAACTCGCTGAGCACCGACCCCGAACTGACGCGTGAGACTGGCGCAAGGATGATCAGGATGATCGAGAACTCATAGAGGAGGTAGAGGGGGACTGCGACGATCACGAGCGAGAGCAGATCGCCCGGCGCGACGGCCGCCGCGAGGACGACGACCCCGAAGAGCGCGAATCGTCGTCCCTTGCGCAGCATCTTCGGGTTGACGATCCCAATCCAACTCAGGAGAAGGAGCACCACCGGCAACTGGAACGCCAGCGCGAGGCACATCGCGAAGAGAAGCACGAAGTCGAGGTACTCGCTGAGACGAAACGACGAGGTCAGCGTGCCTGGGTGCTCGAGGGGAATGGTGGCCACTTCGATCTGCGTGGGATCGGTGGTCGAGGGAAGCGCGACGCGCAGTTGCCGCTCGCGCGCGTTGACCCAGAGTTCCCCTGGCCGCGCGGTGGGGGGGTCCGCTTCAAGCACGGCGATCGCGGATCCGGCCGAAGGGTTCGGGGTTCCCGGAGTTGGCGCGACCAGCGTCGACGGCGCAACGCTGAAACTGACGAGGACGGTCAACATCAGCGGCAGCAGCACGAAGTAGAGGAGCAGCAGTCCGATCGCGGCGAGGATCCCGCTTCCCGGCAAGAGGAGTCGCACGAACCGCTGTTCGTGGGAGTGAAGGCCCGGAGCGATGAACTTCCAGAGTTGCCAGAGCACCCAGGGCGCCGCGATCACGAGCGCGCCGATGAGCGCGATCTTGAGGTCGGCCATCATCGTCTCGATGGGGCTGAGCACCGTCAACTGCGCGGGCAGATTGTTCTCCCTGAGCGCGTGCAGGAGCGGTTCGCAGAGGATGGCTCGCACCCGTCCCGCAAAGACGAACAGAAGGAGCATGAGCGGGACGGGAACAATCACGCTCAGGAAGACGCGCCGTCGCAGTTCTTCGAGGTGGTCGCCGAAACTCATCTTCGACTCGGTGTCACTCGATCGTCCGCGGGCCATGGCCGCGCATCTTAGAGATCGCTCATGCGCGCGCGGTGAGCGCGGGACCGAAGAAGGCCGCAGCGTTGGCGTCGAGTCGCTCTTCGAGTGCGGCGGGGGTGATCCCGTGGATGGCTGCGAGCGCGGCGGCGACATGAATCACATGCTTGGGCTCGTTGGGCCACACGCCGCGGTGGGGGAGTGGTGCGAGGAACGGAGAGTCAGTCTCCACCATGACGCGGTCAAGTGGCGCAAGCGCAGCGGCGCGGCGCACCTCGGCAGCGTTGGCGTACGTGAGGACGCCGGTGAATGAGACATGGGCGCCGAAGTCGAGCACGCGGCGCATGTCGCTCTCGTCGCCGGTGAAACAGTGGAAGACGAAGCGGTTGCGGGGGAGATCGGTGGCTGCGAGAACTTGGATCAGCGCCTCATGCGCCTCGCGGCAGTGGAGGATGATGGGTTTCGCGAGACCTTCGCGTCGCCACTCGACGATCTTCGCGAGCTG
>CANETX010000154.1 GCA_947441435.1 Planctomycetaceae bacterium | reverse complement strand
GCGTACCTCCACTTGATGGCGCTGCGCGGAGGGGCGCACTCGGCCGCGCTGAGCGCGCAGGTGCTCCACGCGCTCTTCGCCCTTGCGGCTGCCGTGATGACAGGCGTCGTGGCACGTACCTCTCTCGCCCGAAGCGCGGCGGGGGCAGCAACGCCTGCCTCGGCGTCCACCGTTCGGTGGGTGGCAAGCGCCGTGTTCCTCGGCACGCCGTGGGTGATCGTCACAGGATCGCTCGCCTACAACGAGATGCCGATGGTGCTCGCGCTCGCGGCGGGGCTCTACCTCGTGCTCTCGAGTGACCGCCCTGCCTCGAGGGCCGAGTGGCTCGCGCTCGGGCTGCTGATCGCGGGGGCAATGGGAGCCAAGCTGACTGCCGTTCTGTTTGTTGCGGCGCCCCTGACAATCGCGCTCGGGCTGCGCGGAGGACTCTCGCTCGCCGGCTGGGCGCGCTCGGTGGCGACCGTCGCCATCGTGGGATTTTTGCTCCTCGCTCCGTGGTGGGGGCGTGTCTGGCTCGAGACAGGGAGTGCGTTCTTCCCGATCATCGGGAGTGGCGGACTCTCCGCCGATCGTGCCGCTGCGTTTCATGCTGCGCACGGCGCACCGCCAATCTCCGAATTGTGGGGATGCCTGCGCGACCAGTTTCTCGCCGCGGGGCTGGGCGATCCCCCGAGCGCGCACGAGCCGTGGCGTCCCTTCTGGTCGATCCTTCCTTGGGTCGGAATCGTGACTGGAGGATGCCTCATTGCGGTCCGGTCGACGAGGCGGTGCGCGCTCATTCTCATCTTCGTGGTCGCAATCAACATCGTCCTCTGGCTCCTCTTCACGCATGCCAAGGGGCGCTTCCTTCTGCCGAGTGTCGTTCCGCTGGCGGTGCTCGTCGCACTCTTCGCTTCGCCACTCGAACGCGCGGGCTGGCTTGGCAAGGCGGCGCTCGCCGGGCTCGCGGGAGTCTGGTGCTTGCAACCGCTGTTGATGTACGCCTCCGATGGCCCGGCCATCGATGGGAATCCCTCTCCTGCCACCGGCATCGGCATGGAACCGATCCTCTCGGGCGAAGTGGAGGGAACGGGGCTCCCGGCAATGCTGAGACGACTCCCCGAGGGAAGCCGCGTCGCGACGCTCGGTGCCGCAACCGTCTTCTGGTGGCCGATGATCCCCGGCTACTCGACCGTGTGGAACGATGGGCCGGTGACCCGGGCGATGCGCGCGGCCAACGGTGACATGGCGAACGCGGTGGCGACACTGCGCCAAGAAGGCTGGACGCATCTCGTCATCGACCCGACCATGTTGACCGTCTGGGAGCGTTCGGGGTGGCTCGATCCGCTGCTGACGCCCGAGGCGGTGAATGCGCTGGCACGGCAACTGCGATCCGAGGGACACTTCGGGTCGATGGAACTCTTCTCGCTCAGATAGCGCAGCGCCCCCCATCATGTGCGCAGAATCGGCCATTGAAGGGAAGGTCCTGCACACATGACAGAGCGGCGATGGCGGGCGGCGTAGGCTCAGTGCGATGAGACGCGGCGCGCCCGAGATCCGTGGATCGCTGACGCTCCTCGGACTTGCGGCGTCAGTGCTGCTTGGCTGCGAGACGCATGAGCCCGCTCCGCAGCCTGATCCAGTTCCGGGGTTGCTGGCGAGCCATTCGGTGGCTGCGGGCAGTGCACTTGCCCGCGACCGCCCCGCCGCCATCGTCGATGGACAGTCGGTCACTTGGGCGCAGTTGCAGCCGCGGCTTGCGGAAGCTGCGGGCGGGCAGATCCTTGATGAAGTGATCCTCGAACGTGCGCTTGAACGGGACCTCGCGCGATCGTCGATCGTCGTGACGGCCGACGCGCTTGCAGCAGAGGAGTCGGCGGCACTCGAAGCGCTCGACGGAGACCCCTTGCGCGCCGAGCAGCTGCTCGCGTCGCTGCGTGGGGCGCAGGGTTTGGGGAGCGAGCGTTGGAAGGCACTGCTCTATCGCAACGCGGCACTGCGCGCGCTGGCGAGGCGCGACTCGACGATCAGCGAAGAGAACATCCGCCAGGCGTATGACACCCTTCATGGTCCCCGGCGCGTCTGCAGGCTGATCGTCGTTGCCGACTTGCCGGCCGCCGAGAAGGCGAAGGGCCGCCTCGCCAGCGGCGAGTCGTTCGCGGATGTCGCCGCGCTCGCTTCGATCGACTCGAGTGCCGCACGTGGCGGGCTTCTCGCTCCCATCGCGCGCGAGGATCCCTCGTATCCCCCCGCCTTCCGCGAGGCGCTGTTTGCTCTCGCGCCGGGCGCGCGGTCGGAGCTGATCCTTCTCGAGAACGGCTACGCGATCGTCGAACTGCGCGAGGAACTCAAGGGTGACGGCGCCGACCCTGCGGCGTCGCGTACCGAGTGCGAGCGCGTCGCGCGGCGCGCGCAAGAGCGCGTCGAGATGGACCGGATCGCGCGCGCCCTCGTGCGAAGCGCGAAGGCAACCATCTTCGATCCGCACCTTGAGGGGTCGTGGAAGGCGCAGCGCACGACGGCGGGCGCACCCTAGAGCGACGGCCGGCATGGCGGCCGTGCGTCCGGCCTTGGAATTGGTCGTCCATTCGAGTTTTTCTCGAATGGATGACCAATTCCAGGGGGGGGGTGCGGGGGCCGGAGCGGGGAGGCGCGGCAGACGCGCTAGGTCTTGATCACCGCGAGGCGCCAGGCGGCGACGGGGAGGAGGCAGGCAACGGGGAGGATGACGCCGACGGTTGGCGGGACTCGCTCGAGCGGCACGCTGAGTAGCACCATCGCCATCAGCAGCAGCGGCAGCCCGAACGCCGCGCACTTGACCGACTGCGCAAGGAGGTTCGCAGGCTCGCGCAGCGCGAAGAACGGGATCGAGATGAGGAGCATGCAGATCGCCACCGCAAGGGCGCTGAACCTGCCGACGGCGAAGCGCCTGAGCGCGCCGGGATCGACCGCGCTCCCTTCGGCAAGCTGGGCGATCTCCCGAAGCGACAGCATGTGCGCGAACATCGCGTGCTGCCGGAGTTGAAGCGCCTTGGGATCGAGGTCCGAATCAAGTGTTGCCAGCGGCGAATCGACGAAGACGGGGGTGCGCTCGCCGGTGGGTTCGCCTCCTGGCTTCGTCGGCGCGCCCGCACGCCCATCTTTCAGGATCCAAGCCCCCTGCTCGCTCGACCACTTCGCGCTCTTCGCCTCGATGCGCCGTGCTACTGCGCCATCGGGGGTGCGCTCGACCACATACACCCCCGAAAGCGTTTCGGTCGTGGGGTCGTAACTGCTCGCGTGGATGAGCCGTCCGCTCGAGTCGGTCGCCAGCGGAATGGACCACGTGCGCGCCACGCCATTCTGGAGATCGGAGTGGTCCAAGAGGAGCCGCGGCGCAAGCCTCGGGATCGCGAACTCTTGATTGGCGATTTGCAGTCCACACAAGAGGAGCATCCCGACGACGATCGGCAGCACCGCCCGTCGCAGCGAGATCCCTGAGGCAAGGAGCGCGGTGAACTCGCGATTGCGGTGCATCGCCGATGCGGTGAAGCCCATCGCCCCCATCGCGACGAGCGGCATCATGAATTGATAGAACTGGAAGACGCGCGGACCGTGGAAGGAGAGAATCAGCGCGAGCACCTCGAGGGTCGACGCCCCCTTCGACGCGACATCCTTCACCGCCGCCATGCGGTTGGCGGCATCGACGAACTTGTCCCACTGGATGATGATGTCGATGGAGATCGCGAACACGAACAGCAGCGCGAACAGCAGCGCGAAATTGCCGAGGAATCTCGCGAGAATGTGACGGTCGACGATGCGCATGGGGGACCTGGGCGCGCTAGTGGCGCGCCATGCGTCTCCACGCGAAGTAGATGAGGGCGATGAGCGCGGCGTTGCCCGCCCACATCACCGCGAGCCCGGGGCCGAGCCGGTGGCTCTTGATGATCGACTGCCCCGAGGTGATGAGGAGCACATTGGCGATTCCCGGGAGAAAGGCGAGGACGTAGATCGTCAACGGGAGGCTCGAGCGCCGCCAGATCGCGAGCACACCTCCGAGCAGCAAGAGGAGCAGCACCCCCGAGGGCTGCGCAAACCGCATCCACACATGCGACAGCGCTTCGTCGTGGACGTTGCGCGTGACCACTTCCTGTTCGTTGACGAACCACTGCGCCTGCTTCGCATAGGCGTTGAGTGGCGGTGTCGT
>CANETX010000153.1 GCA_947441435.1 Planctomycetaceae bacterium | reverse complement strand
GGGGTCCTCGGGATCCTAAACTTCGCGCCAATGAGGCTTGCCGTCGACGAGTCAGTCGCAGTCGTGAATATCGACGTCAGTGTCTCCTTGGAGCAACTGGCCATCGACATTTCAGCCCGTCGCTCGGGCGGCACGCCGCGGAAAGGGGGCCGCCAGTGACGGGCACGCGCGATCGGGTCGGTGTGGCTGTCGTTGCGGGATCGGTCGTGGGAGCGCTGCTTGCTCTCGCGGGCTGTTCGCCCGCGACCATCCTCAAGCCGACCGACTCGGATGCCCTGCGGATCCAAGTTCGCGACTTGAAGGTGCAGGTCGAAGAACTCACGCAAGTGAACGCACAACTCGAACTCCAAGTAAAGGCGGCGACGCAGGCGGCGCAGGACAACTCGGGAATCTCCGCCGAGGCGGCGCTCGCGACACCGAAGCTCGTGCAGATCCGGGTGGGATCGCCGAGCCACTTTGAGAAGGATGCGGCAGGGGGCCGCTGCCTCGCGACGCTGTATCTCGAGCCGCAGGATGGCCTTGGGCGATTCCTCCAAGTCGTCGGCACTCTGGATGTCTCCATCTTCGAACTCAGCGCCACCGGCAGTTCGCGCACGCTGGGCTCGGCGTCGTTCAATCCAGTCGAGGTGCGCGATGCTTGGCGCGGAGGAGTCCTCGGCTCGCACTACACCTTCGAAGTCCCCATCGGCGGAGATGGATGGAACTGCACTGGCTCGGTCACCGCGCGACTCGCCTTCGTCGATGCCCAGACGGGCAAAACTCTTTCGGCGCAGCGCGAACTCGTCGAAGTCAGACCGAGGGTCAAGGAGGTTTCTGATGGGAAGTGACACCACAACTTCTGGTGGGGTCGATCGCCGGTGTCCACGATCGATCGTGGTGGTTGGCGCAGCGGCCCTCGCGGGGCTCCTCCTCTCGGGTTGCCAAAAGCCTTTGTTTCCCGAGAAATCTCCGCGAAGTCAGTTCGAGACCTACGACACGTTGCGTCTTCAGAATCAGCCGATGGAGATCCCCGACGAGTTCGGGAATCCAACGCCCGCGCTGCGTGCGCGTCTCACTCCGCAGGATTAGTCGAAGCATTCCGCGATGATTTCCTCAGGATCGACCCGGGACGATCCGATAGAGAGTCCTGAATCATCGAGGAGTCCATCGACCCATGTCCACATCGTCCCGCGTGAGTTCGTCCACCCACTTGATGCGAAGTCCGCAGCGTCGGACCAAGGTCTGGGCGTGCTTCGTGGGTGCGATGACGGTGGCGACTGGCGTTCTCCTGCTTGGTGACAAGGGTGCGCCGAGGGCGATGGCTGCGGTGAATCCACAGGTCGTCCCGCTCGATCTCTCCTCGGCGGGGGATGGGCCATCACTCGTTGCGCCGCGGGATCTGCCGATCGCGCCGGGAATGTGGACTTCAATCGTCATCCACCATTCCGCGACGCTCGGTGGTGACGCGCAGACTCTCGAGCGACAGCACCTCGCGTCCGGGTTATCGGGCCTCGGCTATCACTTTGTGATCGGCAACGGCCAAGGGCTCGGAGATGGAATCGTTCATGTCGGCTATCGGTGGAATCGGCAGTTGCCAGGAGCTCATGTCGCTTCCACCGCGAACGCGAAGGGGCCGCTCGGACTCTCACGGGTGGCGCTCACTCCGGCAGATGCCGATCATTACAACCGGCACTCGATTGGCATTTGCCTCATCGGAAACGGAAGTCGACGGGAGTTCACCGAACGGCAGATGCGGGAACTGGTGTGGATCGTCCGCGAGTTGCAGGCGCAGATGGGAATTCCGGCATCGCATGTGCATCTCCACAGCGATCTTGCGGCTATCGACAGCCCCGGCCAGTTCTTCCCAAGTGCGGAGTTTGAGGCCCAAATTCGCCGATAGATTGGCCGTCCAATCCCGTACCTTCGGGTATGTTCTTTGGCCTCTGTTCGGTGACCGATTTGTGACTTTGGACGAAGGATTGCCCCGTGGGTGTGCACGCGCCAGTTGAAGAACTATTCGGCTACAAGGTTGTTGCCTTCCTCGGCCAAGGCGCGAGGAGCAAGTTGTACGCCGTCAAGGACCGGCACACGGGCGACACCTACACCCTGAAGCACGTCGTGTTCGACGAGCGCATGGGGGACAAGGATGATCGATACCTCAAGCAGGTGGTCAACGAGTACACGACGCTCAAAGAGCTCGATCACACAGTCATTCGGCGAATGATCGCTCTCAAGCGACTCACTCCACTCTTTCAGGTGACCGAAGTCGGGCTGGTGCTCGAGCTGATCGACTCGGCGACGATCGAAGAGGAGCCGCCGAAGTCGCTCAAGGATTACATCAGCATCTTCGCTTCGGTGGCCGAGGGTCTCGCCCATGTCCACGAACGAGGGTTCGTCCACGCCGACATGAAGCTCGGCAACATCATGATGCCGACGAAGGCGCCGACACCAAACTGCGCGAAGATCATCGACTTCGGGCAGTCCTGCAAGACGGGCACGATCAAAGAGCGCACGCAGGGGTCGCCCGGTTACATGGCCCCCGAACAGGCGGCGCGCGATCCTGTCGACGCGAAAACTGACCTCTACAACTTTGGTGCGACGATCTACCGGGCGCTCGTGCGCGATTACGCCGAGACGGTCCTTGTGCCCGGCGAGAAGAAGCCGCGGCGACCTGAGCAGGTTCCCGCGACGATGCCGCCAGCGGACCGCGTCCCCGGTCTCGATGGAGATCTTTCGGATCTCGTGATGGATTGCCTCCACCTGCAGCCACACCGTCGCCCACCATCCATGAGGATGGTGGCGGAGGCGCTCCGGTCGCTGGAGACGAGCGCCCGCGACCTGGCGGTATAACCCTTCGATGCTCTGGGCGGTCCTTGCAGTTGCCAGCTGTGCGCAAGGGGTCGATGTTGTCGACATCGAATCGGCGAAGGAACTTGAAGCGAAGGTGGCGAAGGCCATGGCGGTGGCGTTGCCCGCGACCGTCGGACTTGTTTCGCTTGGTGAGCAGGGGATGAGCAGCGGTTCGGGCACCATCATCGACAAGGATGGATGGATCCTCACGGCGGGGCATGTGATCGATGAGGCGGGGCAGCCGGTGAAGATCTACTTCTCGGATGGTTCGTTCGTCGAAGGCAAGACTTCGGGGCTTCACTGGAGCGGTCGCGAGGACTGCGGACTCGTGAGGTTCGATCCGGGCGCGCGCGAGTTGGCGGTCGCGGAGCTTGGCGAGTCGAAGTCGCTGAAGGTCGGCGACTGGGCGATCGCGCTCGGGCACACCTACGGAATCGAGACCGACCCCTATCGCCCGCCGGTGTTGCGGCTCGGACGCCTGCGGCTCATCGACGATCGCACCGTCAACATGGATGCGCCGCTTTCAGCGGGCGATTCGGGAGGGGGATTGTTCGATCTTGAGGGGCGGCTCATCGGCGTCAACTCGACGGCTGGTCCCGAGCCCGACTGGAACACCGCCGTCAACATCGACTTCGTGAAGACGCATCTCTCCGACATGAAGCAGGGGGCGGTGACGGGGTCGAGTGCGGAGGCGCATCGCAAGGGAGACCGGATTGATCGGCCGACCTCAGTGCCGCAGCATGATGTCGATGATGTTGGAAATGCGAAGGCCGACCCGGAGATTCTGCTAGCGATTGCACCGGCAGTCGACGCAGCCGTGCTGATGACCGTGGGAGTGTTCGTCGAGGGGAAGCAAGTTGGGTTCGGGACCGTGGCATCTGCTGAAGGCCATGTGATCGCGAAGGACTCCGATGTCGGCGCAACGAGTGCGGACATCTCGGTGGCGCTGCCCGACGGGTTGATGGTCGGCGCGAAGCGCATGGCGGTTGATCGGGAACTCGATCTTGTGCTCTTGGAGACGGGCGAGGCGTTTGACGAACCGCAGTTCGATGATGAAGTTGTCGTGCCGCAGGGGGCGCTGCTCTTGACCGTCGGTCGCGATGTGCGACCGGCGGCCTATGGCGTGCGCAGTCTGGGCGAATATCGCCCCGGACGCAGCGATGTCACCGCCGCGTACCTCGGCGTGCGTGTGCGCAGCGCGACCGATGAGGAGCGCGCGAAGGCGGGAGTCGAGAGCGGAGTGATCCTGCTGACAGTGTCCCCCGGCACGCCCGCCGCGCGCGCGGGGTTGAAGGTTGGCGACTTCGTGTCGGCGATCGCAGCGATGAAGGTGAGCGATCAGCCCCAGGTCGGCGAGTCGAT
>CANETX010000152.1 GCA_947441435.1 Planctomycetaceae bacterium | reverse complement strand
GGAAGAGGTCAGTCAGATAGTCGCGCAGCACATTGCCGGTGACGGAGATCGTGTCCTCGCCGCGCTTCAGGCGCTCGAGCGAGAACGCGCAGGCCTTCGCCGGCGCCATGAAGTGGAGTTCGAGTCCCTTGGTGTCGTGCGTCGGGAGATACGCCCTCACCTTCTTCAGGATCTCACGATCGTGCGGACGGTTCTCGTCGAGCCAGAAGACGGCAGGGGTGTTCGTGAGCCGCGCGCGCGCGACAGCAAGTTTCACCCAGTCGGCGATCGGCGCATCCTTCGCCTGGCACGCGCGCCAGATGTCGCCCTTCTCGACGGCGTGCTCAAGCAGCACGACTCCCGCACCGTTGACGATGCGCATCATGCCGGCGCCCTTCACCTCGAACGTCTTGTCGTGCGAGCCGTACTCCTCCGCGGCCTGCGCCATCAAGCCGACATTGGGCACGCTTCCCATCGTCTTGGGATCGAAGGCACCGTTCGCCTTGCAGAAGTCGATCACCGCCTGATAGACCCCCGCGTAGGACCGATCGGGGATGCACGCCTTGGTGCAAGCCGTCTTGCCCGCGGCATCCCACATCTTGCCGCCCTCGCGAATCATGGCGGGCATCGACGCATCGACGATCACATCGCTCGGGACGTGGAGATTGGTGATGCCGCGGTCGGAGTCGACCATCGCGATCGCCGGCCCGTGCGCGTAGACCGCCTTGATGTCCGCTTCGATCGCCGCGCGTTCGCCCTCAGGCAACTTCGCGATCTTGGCGACGAGGTCGCCGAATCCGTTTCGCGTGTCGACTCCGAGTTGCGCGATCGTCGCCGCGTGCTTCTCGAACACCGGCGCAAAGAAGGCCTTGACCGCGTGCCCAAAGAGAATCGGGTCGGAAACCTTCATCATTGTCGCCTTGAGGTGCAGCGAGAACAGCACACCGGTCGCGCGCGCGTCGTCGATCTCCATGGCGTAGAACGCCTGCAACGCCTTCGCGCTCATGAAGGTGGCGTCGAGAATCTCCCCAGCCTGCAACTTCAGGGAGTCCTTGAGGATCGTCACCGCGCCGTCATTGCCGACATGCTCGATGCGGGCGTCGGTCGCTTGAGCCAGCGTGATCGACTTCTCGTTGCCGAAGAAGTCGCCGCCGGTCATCGCCGCCACATGCGTCGTGCACTGCGGACTCCACGCCCCCATCTTGTGCGGGTTCGCGCGCGCGAATGCCTTCACAGCCTTGGGAGCTCGGCGATCGGAATTGCCTTCGCGGATCACCGGATTGACCGCGCTTCCCTTCACCTTGTCGTACTTCGCGTTGCTCGCCCTCTGCGCGGCAGTCGTGGGAGCATCTACGAAATCGGGCAGCGCGTATCCCTGCTTCTGGAGTTCGGCGATCGCCGCCTTCATCTGCGGCACTGACGCGCTGACATTGGGCAACTTGATGATGTTGGCGCCGGGCTCAAGGCACATGCGACCGAGTTCCGCCAAGGCGTCGCTCTGACGCTGCTCGCTCTTGAGGCACTCGGGGAACGCCGCGATGATCCGGCCCGCGAGCGAAATGTCGCGCGTCTCGACCGCGATCCCCGCTGGCCCGGTGAAGGCGCGGATGATCGGGAGGAATGAGTAGGTCGCGAGCGCGGGGGCCTCGTCGGTGTGGGTATAGATGATGGTGGGCTTGCTCATGGTGGTGTGGACCCCTCAATATACGGCCCGCGGCCCACCAAATCCCGGCCCTCAGCGCTTGAGCTTGCTCTCGTAGAGCGCGATCCACTGCTTCAGTGTCATCTTCTTCATGAGCGCCTCAAGAAGCGCGATTGGCACGTCTTCGGCGCGCTTGAACCGGATGCACGACTTCCCCATGTCGAGCTTCTTCGTCGAGTGCTTGGGCCATTCGGCCGTGAACCACTTGAGCAGCCCGGGATCCATGTACATCCCCATGTGATAGAAGCCGATATGGCTCTTCTGGGACGCGAGGCCCGCGAACCCAAGCGGCAGCTTCGGGTCGCAGTGGTAGCCGGCGGGGTACAGCGAGTGTGGCACCACATACCCGATCATTCCATAGTTGATGCACGCCGCGAACCCCTTGGGCAGCGACTTGACGATCGCCTTGTGCATCGCTGTCACGATCCCCTTGCGCTCGGCAGGAAGCGAAGCGAGATACTCGGCGGGAGTCGACGGCTTCTTGAGGGCGGGCATGGGAGGAGAGTAGGCCCGAGCGCATCTACGATGCGGACATGGCTTCCGTCGCAGCGCTCGAGAAGGCACTCAAGGATGCGCGCGAGGGGCGTCTGCCGAACGCGATCGCGGCGGTCCGGACGATGGTGCAGTGCAATCCCAAGGATCTTGAGGCGGCGCAGGTGTTGGCATCCCTCTTGGCGGACGCGGGGCAGTTCACGCAGGCGATCCATCACTTTTCGCGCGTCCTGACCGTTGCGCAGGCCGATGCGCGGGTGCGCAACCTCCTTGCGCCAATACGCAACAACTACGCCAACACGCTTCTCGCAGCGGGCCGGGGGCGAGAGGCGATCGAGCAGTGGCGCGTGGCACTCGCGGCCGACCCTTCGTATCGGGTGGCGTACCTCGGCCTCACCCGCGCGCTCATCGAGTGCCACGACGCGGCAGGGGCAATCGAGGCAGGGGAGCAGGGTTTGGCCATGGAGCCCAACTGGCCGCAACTCTCGCACAATCTGGCCAATGCGCTCGAGGCGGCTGGCCGCACCGAGGAGTCGATCGCCCTGCTTCGAAAGACGCTCGACATGGGAGGCGCCGAGGCCAACGTGCACTCGCGGCTCTTGCAGGCGATCAACTATGTGGATCTTCCGCTTGCGGAATCCGTCGCCCTGCATCGTGCGTTCGGCGCGCGTGCGCGCGGCGAGTGGAACCCAGCTGTCACCGATCGCGACCCGGACCGTCCACTGAGGGTTGGCATCCTTTCCGGAGACCTCCGAACTCACTCGGTCTCCTTCTTCGCACAGTCGGTGATGGAGCGGCGCCGGGATGTGGCGGCACTCGTCGTCTTCTCGTATGGCGTCGCCAAGGAGGGCGACCCAATGCGTGCGCGGCTGAAGGCGCTGGCGCATGAGTGGATCGATTGCGGCATGATGGCCGACAGTCTGATCGATCGGCAGATCCGTGACAGCAAGATCGACGTGCTGTTGGATCTCGGAGGCCACACTTCAGGCGGCCGACTCACCGCGCTCGACACAGGCCCAGCGCCAGTCGTTGTCACCGCGATCGGCTACCCAAACTCGACCGGCCACCGCGCCGTGGGATGGCGAGTTGTCGACTCGATAACCGATCCGCCCGGTGCCGAGGAGCACTCCACCGAAAAACTCCTGCGCATCGATCCCTGCTTTCTCTGCTACACGCCACCGTCGGATTCGCCCACGCCCGTCGCGCGCGACGCCTCTGCGCCGATCACATTCGGCTCCTTCAATCTCGCGACGAAGATCTCGCCGCGCTGCGCCAAGCTCTGGGCAGAGGCGATGCGCGCCGTCCCGGCCTCGCGGCTCCTTCTCAAGAGCGCGGCGATGGCCGATCCGAGCGCGACCGCGCGCATCATGACGCTCCTCGAGAACGCGGGAATCTCCCAAGACCGCGTCGAAGTCATCGCGCAGACCGAGTCCGTCGCAGAGCATCTCGCGCTCTACTCAAGCATCGACATCGCGCTCGACACCGTCCCGTACAACGGAACGACGACCACCTGCGAGGCGCTGTGGATGGGAGTGCCTGTCCTCACGCTCATGGGCGACCGCCACGCCGCGCGCGTCGGCGCGTCGCTCCTCGCGGCGTGCGGCCACCCCGAATGGGTCGCCGACACACCAGAGGCGTTTGCGTCACTCGCGCAGTCCCTCGCCGCGAATTCCGCCGAACGCGCGCGCCTTCGCACCACGCTTCGCAGCGAACTGACCGCGAGCGCCCTGTGTGATCGCGCCGCCTACACCGAACGATTCCACGGTGCACTTCGCCACGCGTGGCAGTCGTGGTGCCGCCTGTAGGCTCGTCTGGTGCCGATCAAACCGATCGAACCGATCGACAGCGAGTCTCCTTCAGCTGAGTGGACCCCCGTGCGAGTCGCAACGCTCGCAGGAGGTCCAGTCATCGGCTGCGCACTGTGGCTGCTGTTTCGCCCGCAAACAGGAACGCAGAGCACCTTCACGGAACCAGGCGCGATCGTGCTCGGCCTCCTCGCGTGGATGGCCATCTGGTGGGCGACGCACGCGGTTGAACTCGCGGTCACAGGGCTCCTGCCTCTCATCGTGCTGCCGCTGACCGGTGCCGTCGCCCCCGACAAGGTGCTCTCCCCCTACGCCAACGACATCATCTTTCTTTTCGGCGGAGGATCCATTCTCGG
>CANETX010000151.1 GCA_947441435.1 Planctomycetaceae bacterium | reverse complement strand
TCGTCCATCCGCATAGACGGATAGACCGAGTTTCCCAACCCAAGGACCAACCCGTGACGACCACTTCTCACCCTCCTGTCAGCCGCGCATCGATGACCTTCATGGACACCACGCTCTCGCTTGCCGCAGATCCACCGTTTCAGGTGCGGCAGCTTGATGCCGAGACCATCCGGTTCGGTCGCAAGGAGATTGAACTGGCCGAGATCGAGATGCCCGGCTTGATGGCGTTGCGCAAGGAGTATTCGGGGAGGCAGCCGCTTGCGGGGGCGCGCATTTCCGGAAGCCTCCACATGACCATCCAGACGGCGGTGCTCATTGAGACGCTCATCGACCTCGGCGCGCAGGTCCGCTGGGCCTCGTGCAACATCTTTTCGACGCAGGATCATGCTGCCGCTGCAGTCGCGATCGGTCCCAAGGGCACCCTCGAGCGGCCTGCGGGCATCCCAGTCTTTGCGTGGAAGGGCGAGACGCTGCCGGAGTACTGGTGGTGCACCTATCAGGCGATGAACTGGCCGGGCGGAGTCGGACCAACCTTGATTCTTGACGACGGCGGCGACCTCACTCTGCTTGTGCACAAGGGACTTGAGTTCGAGAAGGCGGGGAGAGTCCCCACGCCGACCGCTGCAGACAGCGAGGAATACTCGGTCATCCTCACGCTTCTCGGGGAACTCACGAAGTGTTCGCAGGGGCTCTTCGGGAAGATCACTCCGGCGATCCGCGGCGTGAGCGAAGAGACAACCACCGGCGTCCACCGGCTCTACCAGATGCAGGAGAAGGGACAACTCCTCTTCCCGGCGATCAATGTCAACGACTCGGTCACCAAGAGCAAGTTCGACAATCTCTATGGATGCCGTCACTCGTGCGTGGACGGGATCATGCGAGCCACTGACGTGATGCTCGCCGGAAAGGTCGCGGTCGTGCTTGGGTTCGGCGATGTCGGCAAGGGGTGCGCGAGCAGCCTCAAAGGGCAGGGGTGCCGGGTGAAAATCACGGAGATCGATCCCATCTGCGCCCTGCAGGCGTGCATGGAGGGCTACGAGGTCGTGCGGCTCGAGGATGTGGTTGACTCGGCCGATCTCTTCATCACCGCCACCGGCAATTGCAATGTGATCTCAGCGGCGCAGATGGAGCGCATGAAGGACAAGGCGATCGTCGGCAACATCGGCCACTTCGACAATGAGATCGACATGGCTGGGCTCGCGGCGCTCAAGGGCTCGAAGCGTGTGCGTGTGAAGCCGCAGGTCGATGAATGGGTCTTTGCAGACGGCCACTCGATCATCGTTCTTGCGGAAGGGCGGCTCCTCAACCTCGGCTGCGCGACGGGGCATCCTTCGTTCGTCATGAGCGCCAGTTTCACGAATCAGGTGATCGCGCAGATCGAACTTCACACCCAAGCGTCGAAGTACGAGCGCAAGGTCTACACCCTTCCCAAGTCCCTCGACGAGAAAGTGGCGAGGCTGCACCTTGGGAAACTCGGCGCGCGGCTGACGGAACTCTCAAAGTTCCAGTCGGACTATCTCGGGATCCCCGTCGACGGACCCTACAAGTCCGATCACTATCGATACTGAGATCGAACGCCTGACGAGCCCGCGCGCCGCTAGACTTTCGCCCCCCATGGCGAAGCGACGTTCACGAAAGAGATGGCGGACGGCAGCGACCTCTGATCCGCACGAACTCTATGAACTCGCCGTTCAAGGGACGGAGTCGGATTGTCAATTCATCGATCGTGTGTACGGACAGCTGCGCGGGAAGAAGCCGCATCATCTCCGGGAGGACTTCTGCGCCTCCGCGCAGATGGTTCGCGAGTGGGTGAACTGGCGCAAGACCAACTCGGCAGCCGGGGTGGACATCGACGCAGGAATCGTCCGGCACGCGAAGGCGAGGCTCGCGGCCCTTCCTGCGGCAGCTCGATCGCGCGCACGAATTGTTCGTGGCGACGTCCGCCGCGTGCACACCGATCTCGCCGATGTTCTCCTTGCCCTCAACTTCAGTTACTTCGTATTCAAGACCCGCCGCTCGCTGCGCGACTACTTCATCCACGCGCGGGCCAACCTGAAACCCGACGGACTCATCATCGTCGATGCGTACGGCGGCTCGGGCTCCTGGGAGGAACGCGAGGAGGAGCGCGCGCTCGACGGGTTCGTCTACGTCTGGGATCAGAACAAGGTCAATCCGATCACGCACGAGGTTCGCAACCACATTCACTTCCGGTTTCCCGATGGGAGCGAATTGCGGCGGGCGTTCACCTACGACTGGCGGCTCTGGACGATTCCCGAGATCACCGAAACGCTCGTCGAGGCGGGCTTCGTGAACCCGGTCGTCTATTGGGAGGGAACGGACCGCAAGACCGGCGAGGGCAACGGCGTCTTCAAGCCCACGAAAGCCGGCGAGGCCTGCGAGGGATGGATCGTCTACATCGTCGCGGAAAACGCGCGGCCGTGATCGTCCGGCGCGGGCCGCGAGGCGTCCTCCCTACCATCGACTGACGTGAAGACGCTTCTCAACGACGACGAAATCGCTGCGAGTCTCGCTGAGCGGCTCGACCGAGTCGCGGCGCGATTTGCCGGGCAGCTCAAGAGCGACCTCACCCCTGTGAATGCACTCGCTCGGCATGTCGAGCGGTACCGCGGGAAAATGCTCCGTCCGACGCTCGTGATCATTTCGGGATGGGCAGTGCGCGAGGGAGAGCCTGCGGACGAGGCGATCGATGCGCGGCTCGACACGCTCGCGGCCGTCGTCGAGATGATCCACATGGCGACCCTCGTGCATGACGATGTCCTCGACGAGGCGGAGATGCGGCGCGGCGGGCAGACGGTCAACAGCCTCAAGGGCAACGAGACGGCGGTGATGCTGGGCGACTTCCTCATCGCCAGTGCGTTCCACCTCTGTTCGTCCATCGGATTGCCGTGGCTCAACGGTGCCCTCGGGGAGACGACCACGCAATTGTGCTCAGGCGAGATCCTGCAGTTGACCCATCGCGGGGACCTGAAACTTGCGCAGGCGACCTACGCAGACATCATTCGACGGAAGACCGGGGTGCTTTCGGGTGCGTGCTGCGGGCTTGCCGCGCGGCTTGCCCACGCCGATGCATCGACCACGACACTGCTTGAACGCTACGGCGAGGATCTCGGGATGGCGTTCCAGATCCAAGACGACATTCTCGATTTGGTCGGGGACGAGAGAGTCGTCGGCAAGACGCTCGGCATTGATCTCCAGAAGGGGAAGCTGACGCTCCCGATCGTCATTCACCTCTCGCGCGCGACTCCATCCATTCGTGAGGAGACGGTCACGGCCATTGCGGATTGCGACCGTGCGACGCTGCTTCGGCTCGTTGCGGGGACGGATTCACTCGTGGCGGCACGAACGGAGGCGATGCGCTTCGTCGAATCCGCCAAGGGGAATCTCACGCCGATCCGCGAGTCTGCGGCGAAGCGCCTGCTCTCGTCGATCGCCGACGCGACCGTCGAGCGGAGCTACTAGCCCTTCGACGATCCCTCGGTCGAGTTCGCCCATCCGCGCGGCGCCCCCTTTGCGGAGGACTTCGAGAGCGTTTGGTTGGCCGTCACGATCGGGTCGAGGACGCCTTGGGTGAGGGATGCGGGGTGGCCCTGCCATCGGACGACACCGTCGGCGGAGATGACCGCAACATTTGGGTAGCTCTGCACGCCGAACGCACCGACCGTCCGCCGACTCGAGTCCAGACCGATCGAGTACTTGAAGTCGTTCTGCTTGAGCTTGTGCTTCGTCAGCCCCGAGTCGTAGGTCGACTTGTTCTCCCACGAAACTCCCACCACAGCGACAGCGTCGCCGTAGTGGCCTGCGATCTCGTTCATGTGAGGGATCATCGCGCGGCAGGGGGGGCATCCCGTGAAGAAGAAGTCGACGATGATGACCTTGCCCTGCGTGTTCGGGGCCTTCGACATCCACTGGTCGACTTGCAGGGTCGGGCTGGGCTTCCCACGCAGGTCGTTCGCGCCGCGCACGGGCTCGGTGAACACCGGGAATGCCGCAGATGAGTCGGTGGCGGTCGCTGTGGTCTCAGGTCGCGTCGCCGGTTCACCGCTGCGGCGAGGTTCGTCGAGCAGCAACTTCACGGCGGCTGCGAGTCCCTTGTCGGTGAGCCCTGCGTATCGGATGGCTCCGGCTCGGTCCACCACAAAGTTGACGGGCCTCTTGAACGCACCGAGGGCGTCGCACCACTCGCCGTTCGTGTCGACGCACAACGCAGCCTTGGCCTTGCACTTCGCGACGCGCGGGGTCGAGGCTTCGACCTTGTTGGGAACCTGCACCCCGACGAGGACGAACTCCGTGTTTTCTTCGAAGGGCTTGAGGGAGTGTGATGCCTTCTCGATCGGGCCGGTGCC
>CANETX010000150.1 GCA_947441435.1 Planctomycetaceae bacterium | reverse complement strand
GTGATCGAGGTGCTCGACTCCGACCTCGACGCGGGGCTGATTGGCCGTGGGCTCGAGGGGGCGTGCGATCTCATCACCGCGAATCCCCCGTACATCAGTGATGTTGAGTGGAGCAACGTGCCACGCAACGTCAAAGAGTTCGAACCCGCCTCGGCCCTTCGCGGCGGAGTCGATGGTCTCGACCTCGTGCGCCGAATCGTCTCCTGCGCCCGGCGCTGGCTCAAGAGCGAGGGTCAACTCTTGGTCGAGATCGGCTTCGAGCAGGGGGAGGCGGCGCGGAAGTTGGCGAGCGACGCGGCGCTGGCCGACATCAGCATCGCGCAGGATCTCGAAGGCCACGACCGCGTGCTCTGCGCGCGCGCGCCGTAGGGGGCCACTTACGCCGGTGCGCCGAGCGCCTTGCGCACTTCCTCCAGGAGCACCTGCGCCTGGAAGGGCTTGAAGAGGAAGTTGCTCAGCCCCTCTTGGCTCGACCGGACGATCGAGTGGTTGGGGTCGTACCCGAACCCAGTCATCATCAGGAAGGGGCAAGACGGGGTCAGCTCGCGCGTGGCCCGGAACACTTCGTAGCCATTGCGATCGGGCATGCGGACATCGGAAATGATGAGGTCGAATGGTCGCCCCTCCTCCTTCGCCCGGTGGATCAGATCCAAGGCGCTGCTTCCGTCGGGACGGTTCTCGACGACCCCGCCCGCTTCCTGCAGGAGTCCTTGAATCGTCTCGCGCACATTGGCGTCGTCGTCGGCGACGAGGATCCGCTTCCCTTCGATGTACGGGTCGCGGCTGCGGTCGCGGGGAAGGCGGTCAATTCCCAGGACCGTCTGCGGACCCGCGGTGGCCCCGCGAATGCGCGCGGTCAGCATTTCAAGGGCCTTCTCCAGCGACTCGTACGCACCGAGACGCCCGGCGGCAAGGTCGCGCGTCGCCTGCCTCAGGCACCGCTGGGGCACCTCAAGTTCATCGCGCAGCGTGGCGGAGACCCGTTCGCTCGTCGACGATCGCTCGACGATGAGCATGTCGAGGATGTTGAGTCCCATCGCCTGGTAGCGGCCGTAGGTCTCCAGCGCAACGCGATCGTCGTCGGTGAAAGACCCCGCCTTGAGCGACTCGATGTTCACCACGCCGATGACCCGTTGGCGCAGCAGCATCGGCACAGTGAGGCTCGAGCGCGCGCCGGGGAGTCCCGGAAGAAAGAGAGGATCGTTGTCGGGATCGCGGCAGATGTAACTCTCGCCGGTGGCCCCAACCCATCCCGAAATGCCATTGCCCTGCGTGCGGGCGAAGAGAGATTCGCCGATTCGCAGCGGCTCGATCCCATGTCCCATGACGAGTTCGAGCTGATCGGACTTCCGGTTGCGCAGCCGGATCTCAAAGGGATGATCCCCGAAGAGCGATGCCATCGTGGCGGTGATCTTGCGATCAAGAAGCCCAAGTCTCTCCGCGACATTGAGGGGATTGACGATCTGGGCATCGAGGTCCAGGAGCTCCGCCCCGGCGGCATCGACGGCATCGAGTCGCTCCGTTAGCCGGGTGCGCGCGGTGACATTCAGCAGGACTCCAAGTGCGCGCCCCGGGCCGCAGGAGGAGACGATCACCTCGAAATACCCTGCGTCCGATCGAAAGCGCCGGCGTTGATGGGGAATCGCCGGCTCTTCGCCCTGGCGGGCCACCACGGCGCAGATATCGACGAACTGAGCGAGGTCGGTGGCGGCGAGCTTCGAGAGGCGCCCACTCATCCAAAGCACGTCGCCAGTACCGTCGACGATCCCGCACCCATCCCCGGCTGCCTCGAACGAGGTGGCGATGTGGGTCCCCGCAGGCGAATGGCCGGGATCGGGCATCAGTCGAACGAGTGTACGAATCCCATACACTCGTGGTTCCCCAATGATTTCCGTCGAAGGGTTCACCAAGCGATTCCACGGGGTGGCGGCCGTCTCGGGGCTGACCTTTGAAGTTCCCGCCGGGTGCGTCGCGGGGTTCCTCGGTCCCAATGGTGCTGGAAAGTCGACGACGATTCGGGCGCTCGCCGGAGCGATTCTGCCCGACGAGGGGCGGCTGCAGGTGGCGGGGATCGATGTGGTCGCTGCTCCCACGCGGGCGCGCGCGGCGGTCGGTTACCTCCCCGACAACGCGCCGATGCCGGGGGAGTTGAGGGTCGGCGAGTACCTCCGTTTTCGCTGTGCGCTGTGGGGGGTCCCCGCGGACCGGCGGCCGGCCGCGATCGGCGAGGCCGTGGAACGCTGCGACATCGCCTCAGTGAACCGCCAGCTGATTTCGACGCTCAGCCGTGGGATGCGCCAGCGGGTCGGACTGGCGGGAGTCTTGGTCGCCGCACCGAGGGTGATCATCCTCGACGAGCCGGCGACGGGACTCGATCCCACTACGGCGATTGCGTTCCGCACGCTGGTCCGGGGGCTCCGGGGATCGCACACCGTGCTCTTCTCCAGCCACAATCTCGCCGAGGTCGAGGCCACGTGCGATCATCTCGTGCTCATTGATCGAGGAAGGCTTGTGGCGGCGGGGAGCGCCGACACACTCGCGCGCGCGGGGGCTTCGGCCGCACGCGTCGAGATCGAGTCCACTCGGATCGACCTCGATGCGATCCGTGCCCTCCCCGCAGTGCGCTCGGTGCGATGTACGTCGCTTGAGGGGGCCTGGACCCGCACCGAGGTCGAGGTGCAACCCTCGGACTCATTCCACACGCAACTTCCCGAAGCGATTGGTGCGCTGCTCGCAGAGTCGGGCGCCGTCGTGCGCCGACTTGAGGTGCGCGCCCCCTCGCTTGAAGAAGTCTTCACGCGTCTCGTCGGAGGTCGATGATGGCCCGATCAGTCTCTCTCATCATGGTCATCGCTCGCCGGGAATTGGCAGCCCTTGCGTGGACGCCGACTCTGTGGGGAGCGATGGCGATCGTCGCATTCCTGACGGGAACGGTCGCCGGAATTGCCGTGCTTGTGCCGGGTGGACCCGCCGAACTTCGCACGGTCGCTGCGGCGGCCGGATGGGCAATGCTGCTGACGGCGCCCGCGCTCTCCCTTCGCCCAACGACGGAAGAGCGCCGCAGCGGATTCTGGGAAGTGCTGGCGACGAGTCCCGTTCCCGTCTGGTCGCTCGTCGCGGGGAGGCATCTCGCTGGGCTCATTGCCATCGTGCTGATCTGCGCGGTCGCGCTGGGCGGGCCGTTCCTGGTGCTTGAAGCGCTCGCGCGGCCGGATCCGATGCACGCGGCGTGCGGTGCCCTCGGGGTCGTGCTCATCGGCTCGATCTATCTCGCCTCGGGTCAACTTTTCGGCCTCCTCGTCGAGAGCGCGCCCGTTGCCTACCTCGCGTCGTTTTTCTTCTGGATGATCCTCCTCATCGCGGTGCGCTCCGTCGCACCGGCGCTGCCAAGCGATCAAGCCGACATCCTGTATGCCGTCGACCCCGTCCGTCGCTTCGAGTCATTCCTCGATGGCGACCTCGACTCCTTCGGCATCGTGTACTTCGTTGTGGTGACGCTCGCGTTTCTCTTCACAGCGGTGGCCGTGCAGGCATCGATGGCTGAGCGGGCCGCGCGCGGGTTTCTTCTGCGCAGTTGGGGGCGGCCCGTGTGTGCCGGTGTTGCGGCACTCGCACTTGCAGGGGCGGCGATGGCGCTCTCGCAACTTGAACCGTGGCGCGGCCACTTCGACACAACGAAGTCCCGCCTGTGGCAGATCGATCCTGCCACGCGCACGCTCGTGGACGGGCTCGGCGATGGGTGGCAGATCACGTGGATCGCTCCGCCGACCTCGCTCGATGCGGGGGTTCGTGAGCAGTTGCAGGATGTGCTGGGGTCATTCGATCGCGCGACGGGAGAGGGGAAGGCGCTGACCAGGCGAATCGATCCTCTCTCGACGAAGGGTGCAATTGAATATGAGCAGTGGCTCGCCGGGGTGGTCGCGCGCAAGCGCCCTGACTCGGCGGAAGGGCTTGAGGCTCTCACGGCGGCTCTTGTGGAACTTGAAGAGGTACTGCCGATCGCGGCACAGGCCGCCACTGAATTGACGACCATCGCGAAGGCCCTCCCGGACTCGACCCCCGATCACGCCCAGGCAGCCCAGTTCGCCGGGGGTTGCCGGGCGCTCGCCGCGGGCGGTGGTGTTCTTGTCGAGCAGATGCGGCGGTCGGTTGCGTCAAGTTCTGCGGGCATCCTTCCCGACTGGATCGGCTTGGCTCGCCTCATGGCTGCGAGCAACCGGGACTCAGCGGCGCAACTGGCGGCGCTCAATGGGTGGCTCGCGAAGTGCCAACTCGCCGACGGGACTCCCGAACCGCTGCGCGCGTGTGCGCAGCGACTCCGTGGAGAGCTCTCGTCGCGCGCGCGGCGACTCCTTCGCAGTGTCGAGGCGCT
>CANETX010000149.1 GCA_947441435.1 Planctomycetaceae bacterium | reverse complement strand
ATGAGCGCATCGATCTCAACTGTCGCTGACCTCTCCGACCGCAGCATCATGGGCGACTCGCGCCTGACGCGCGTGTCGGGCATGGCGTACACCGTCGCGATCGTCGCGCTCGCGCTCGCCGCAGTCGTCGGCTGGAATCAGGGAAGTGCCCACGGCTTCGCGATGGTCTGGCTGCAGAATGCGGTCTTCGTCCTCTCGCTCGCCTTGGGTGCGTTCTTCTTCACGATGATCCAGCACATCACGAGCGCGGGATGGGGAATTGCCGTCCGCCGGGTGGCCGAGGCGCAGGCAGCGAATCTCAACTGGCTCTGGATGCTCTTCCTCGTTCCGATGGCGTGGCTCCTCGTGACCAATCGCGAGTGGGAGGGGTTCGGCCACGGACTCGCGCTCCTGTGGCCGTGGGCTGACATGGCCCACCTGACGGCGCACGCGCCGCAAGAAGCCGCGATCGTTGCCAAGAAGACCGCCTACCTCAATGTCCCGTTCTTCCTGATCCGCGCGTGCGTCTACTTCCTGTTCTGGGGACTCGCGGCAAGCTGGTTCCTCCGCACATCGCGGAGGCAGGATCAATCGGGCGATCCCGCGCTCTCATTGAAGATGCGCATGGCGGCGGCGCCGTGCCTCATCCTCTTTGCGCTCACCTCGACCTTCGCGGCGTTCGACTGGATCATGTCGCTCTCGCCCGCGTGGTTCAGCACGATGTTCGGCGTCTACTTCTTCTGCGGCACCTGCGCGGGCGGCTTCTCGGCGATCACCTTCGCGTGCCTGCGCCTCCAGAAGCACGGCTACCTGAAGGGAGTCATCACCGACGAGCACTATCAGGATCTCGGCAAGATGATCTGGGCGTTCGGCATCGTCTTCTGGGCGTACATCGGCTTCAGCCAGTACATGCTGATCTGGTACGGAAACCTCCCCGAAGAGACGGTGTGGTTCGTGGCGCGGCAGATCGGCGGATGGTCGTGGGCGAGCGTTGCACTCCTCTTCGGCCACTTCATCGTTCCCTTCTTGTTCCTCATCTCGCGCTGGATGAAGCGGGGGAGGGCGACGCTGCAACTCGCCGCGATCTGGATGCTCGCCTTCGCCTGGCTCGACGTGTACTGGCTCGTGATGCCGGTCATTCCGCACGATGTCGGGACCTTCGAAACCTACGACGCGCTCAACAAGGTCTACGGAGCGACCTCCACCGGCCTCTCCAATCCTCTCAACTACCTGATGCTCGCCGGGTTCCTCGGTCTCAGCATCGGGACAGCGACGCGGCGACTCTCCAAGGGGTCGGTGCTCTGTCGACGCGATCCGCGCCTTGCCGAGAGCCTCCGGTTCGAGAACATCTAGCCCGACGACGAGTTCCCACATGTCACACGACTCACACACCACTCCAACGGCACAGATCGACGACCCTGAGGCGAGCTACACGTGGGTGACCGGGCTCTCGTCGGTGATCATCTTCGCGGCGCTCGTTGTCGCGACCTGTGTCTTCTACTTCCGCTACGAGGCAGGAGAGATCGGCACCAAGGTGGTCGACGTGCCGGACGCGTGGGTTGCATCGCTCAAGTCCGAGCAGATGAAGCAACTCGCGGTCTATGAGAACTACACCGTGACTGCGCCAGACGGCTCCACGGAGGGGCGCATCCGCATTCCGATCGCGCGCGCGATGGAACTCGTCATCACCGACGCGAAGACTGCGCCGGCCAAGGTTGCCGCCGCGCCATCGACCACCAAATGAACCGCCACTCGTCCATCCTCGCTGCAGCGGCCCTCGCGCTCTTCGCTCACGTGGCGCTCGCGCAGTCGTCGCGTGCGCCCTGGGCTCCGGGCGATGCGCCGGTCGCAGCGGATGGCATCGCCGCCGAGATGGAAGGGGTCGACATCTCCGAGCATCTCGGCGACACGGTGCCCCTGGACCTGATGATCGTCGACGACGACGGCGCAGAGACGAGTCTCGGAACGCTTCTTCAGTCGGGGCGGCCGGTCATGCTCCATCTTGGGTACTACAAGTGCCCGATGCTCTGCACGATGGTCCTCAATGAGGGGATGCGTGCGCTCGACAAGGTCGACTTGTCGCTCGGCAAGGACTTCGACCTCGTATCGGTCTCGATCAACCCCAAGGAGCAGCACGAACTCGCGCACGCCAAGAAGCAGGGGTACGCGGCGGAGTATTCGCGCAAGGGAGCCGACAAGGGAATGCACTTCCTCACCGCGGTCCCCACTGCGGAAGGCGAGAAGGGACCTGGCAGGATCGCCGATGCCGTCGGATTTGGCTACAAGCTCTTGCCGAGCGGCGAGTACTCGCACGCCGCGGTGTTCGTGATGATCGCCCCCGACGGGCGAATCGTCCGCTATCTGTACGGTGTCAAGTTCGAGCCCGCGACGATGCGCATGGCGATCGTCGAAGCTGGCGAAGGCAAGATCGGCACGCCGCTCGATCGTTTCATCCTCTGGTGTCACCAGTACGACCCCGCGAGCAAGGGCTATGTCCTGCTTGCCTTCCGAATCATGCAGGTCGGCGGTGCGATCACGGTGGTCGCCATTGCTGTCGGCCTCACTTGGATGTTCATGCGAGGTGCGCGTCAGGCGCGGCTCGCCCCGCACGCTGCCTAGGACTACCCATGCTCGTGACCGTCTCATCGATCCTCGCCCAAGCAGCCAGCCAACCGACGCCAGCGGACTTCTGGCTCCCCATCGGGGCCTCCGAGCAGGCTGCCAACGTCGACTGGATGTTCAATGTCATCAACTGGATCTGCTACTTCTTCTTCTTCGTGATCGTGGCGATGATGGCCGTGTTCGTCCTCAAGTATCGAGGGAAGCCGGGGACGCGATTCCGTGGCGACGCGCCGACGCACAACACACTGCTGGAACTGTCGTGGTCGATCATTCCGCTGCTCCTGTCCATCGCCATTTTCTGGGGGGGGTTCAAGGGCTACGTCGATCTCATCACCCCGCCCAAGAATTCGTTCGAAGTCAATGTCACCGCTTTCAAGTGGGGTTGGCAGTTCAAGTACCCCAACGGCGCGCAGTCGGACAATCTGGTCGTTCCCGCCAACCGCCCAGTGCAACTGACCATGCGCGCGACCGACGTGCTGCACTGCTGCTTCATCCCCGCCTTCCGCGTGAAGAAGGACATCGTGCCGGGGCGCTACTCGACGCTGTGGTTCCAGTGCAACTTCCCCACGGGACTTGATGAGGCGAAGGGCTATCACCTGTTCTGCGCGGAGTACTGCGGCACCGGCCACTCCAACATGAATCGTAAGGTGCTCGTCCTCGAGCAGCCGGAGTTCGACGCGTGGATGGTCAAGCAGGCCGCGTGGCTCGACGAGATCCCCGATGACGAGCTCTACTTCAAGGCGGGACCGAAGATCTACGCGCGCTGCCAGCAGTGCCACTCGCTCGATGGCACGGCGGGGCTCGCCCCGACCTGGCAGGGACTCTGGGATCGCGTCTCCAACCCAACCGGCGCGGTCCGGTTCACCGATGGCAAGAGCTACGCCGACATCATCGGACCGGGCAAGGAGTACGCGACTCCCCAGGATTACATCCGCGACTCCATCTACAAGCCCGGCCAGCACCTCGTTGCCCCCTTCGGCAATGTGATGCCGACCTTCAAGGGGCAACTCAATGACCGCGGCACAGATGCCATCATCGGGATGATGCAGCACCTCAACGAATTTGACGCCAAGGGAGCGTGGACGAAGGCCGCTCCCGCCAAGGAAGCGGCGAAGTAACGACTCGGATCAGAGCAGAGATTTCCATGACGACACTCGACGCCCCTCGGCACGACATCCTCGACACCACCGCATCCAGCGACAACTACCTGACGCATTCGCGCGGGTTCCTGTCGTGGGCGCTGACCCTTGACCACAAGCGGATCGGCGTGATGTACATGGTGGCGGTGCTCGCCTCGTTCTTCGTTGGAGGGGTGTTCGCGCTGCTCTTGCGGACAGAGCTCCTTACTCCCGGCCGGACGTTCGTCGACGCGGACACCTACAACCAGTTCTTCACTCTGCACGGGGCGATCATGGTGTTCTTGGTGATCATCCCGAGCATTCCCGCAGCACTTGGGAACTTCGTTCTTCCGATCATGCTCGGCGCGAAGGATGTCGCGTTCCCGAGGCTCAATCTCTTCTCGTTCTACCTGTGGATCGGCGGGGCGATTTTCACCCTGTACTCGCTCGCGGTCGGCGGCTTCGACACGGGATGGACCTTCTACACCCCGTACTCGACGACGACGACCACCGGCGGAGTCATTCCCGTCCTCATCGGTGTGTTCATTCTCGGATTCTCGTCGATCTTCACCGGTCTCAACTTCATCGTCACCCTGCACAAGTTGCGGCCGCAAGGGATGACCTGGTTCCGGATGCCACTGTTCTTGTGGGCGATCTACTCGACGGCGATCATCCAGGTGCTGGCGACGCCAGTGCT
>CANETX010000148.1 GCA_947441435.1 Planctomycetaceae bacterium | reverse complement strand
CGGCGCGACTCGAAGGCGGGGATCTCGTTTGTGCTCCTGTCGGATGGCTCCTGCTTCGACGCCGTGCAGGTCGTCGTCCCCGCGAGCGCACCCAACTACGCGTCGGAGGTGCAGAAGCTGACCGCGAGCTGCTCGATCATCGCCGAGGGCACAGTTGTCGCGAGCCAAGGCAAGGGACAGTCAGTCGAAGTTCAGGCGACGCGGCTTGAGGTCGTCGGCTGGGTGGAGGACCCCGACACCTATCCGATCCAGCCGAAGCCCCACTCGTTCGAGTACCTCCGCGAGGTCGCGCACTTGCGATCGCGCACCAACACGTTTGGCGCGATCGGTCGCGTGCGCCACTGCTTGGCGATGGCGGTCCACCGCTTCTTCCACGAGCGCGGCTTCTGCTGGATCCACACGCCGATCGTCACCGGCAGTGACTGCGAAGGGGCGGGGCATATGTTCCGGGTGTCGACGCTCGATCTCCTGAACATTCCGAAGACGCCGGAAGGGAAGGTCGACTTCTCGCAGGACTTCTTTGGACGCGAGACGCATCTCACCGTGTCGGGGCAGTTGAATGTCGAGACCTGGTGCACCGCGCTGTCGAAGGTCTACACATTTGGGCCAACCTTCCGCGCGGAGAACTCCAACACCAGCCGACACTTGAGCGAGTTTTGGATGATCGAGCCGGAGATCGCCTTCGCGTCGCTCGTCGAAGACGCGCAGCTTGCCGAGGACCTTCTCAAGTTCATGTTCACCGCGCTCCTCAACGAGCGCCCCGACGACATGAAGTTCTTCGCGGAGAGGATCGACAAGGAGTGCATCGGGCGGCTTGAGAAGTTGATCGCGAGTCCCTTCGAACGAATGGATTACACGCAGGGAATCAAGCACCTTGAGGCTGCCGTGGCGAAGGGGCACAAGTTCGAGTTTCCCGTCTCGTGGGGGACCGACCTTCAGAGCGAGCACGAGCGCTACCTCACCGAGACGCTGGTGGGTCGCCCGGTGATCCTCATGAACTATCCGAAGGACATCAAGGCGTTTTACATGCGCATGAACGACGACGGCAAGACCGTTGCGGCCATGGACATTCTCGCGCCGGGCATCGGCGAGATCGTCGGCGGGAGTCAGCGCGAAGAGCGACTCGACATGCTCGACAAACGCATCGAGGAGATGCAGCTCGACAAGGCCGCGTATTGGTGGTACCGGGATCTGCGCAAGTATGGCACCGTGCCGCACGCGGGATTCGGTCTCGGCTTCGAGCGCACCATCGTCTACGCGACGGGCATGGCCAATGTGCGCGATGTGATCCCCTTCGCGCGCACCCCGAAGTCCTGCGAGTTCTGACCCCCCACCCACCCACCCCCCCCCGCAACAGGTGAAAAACCTCACCGATTCGGTGAGCAAAATCACCTGTTCCCCTTGGGGGGAGTGTTCCCGGTGGGGGGTTACTGGTAGCGCGGGACCATCGGGGGGATCACGCCCGGGAGGAGTCGATCGCGGAAGTGCATCCAGTCGCGGCGGAGCGCGGCTCCGTCCGGGTCGGGCGGCTGCACATAGCCGTGTGACTGTCCAGCCGCCTGCATCTCGGTGAGCGTGGCGATCGCCTGCGCGCTTTGGAACGCGTAGGTCGCGGTCGATCCATCGACGAGGCTGTAGGTCACGCTCTCGGGCTGCCACAGCGCAGGCGTGTCGATCCACCCCTGCCATCCGCCGACAGTCCACGCTCCTGGATTCGGCACGCCCGGCGGCGGCACAGAGCCTTCCGGAGGTCGCGGATCAATCACGAACCCATGCGAATTGTGGCCGTCCACACGACCATCCTGTTCGACGATGGACATGATCGTCGACGAGGGCTGCTTGATCCGAGCAAGGTGTGTCGACTTCCACTCCTGCACGGTCACCCCCTGCGCGCAGTACCAGCCGATCCAGTTCTGCCCATAGACCGAGACATCGTTGGGGACGGTCGTGCCGATGAAACAGTTGATCGAGTAACTGCGCAGCCGCCCCGTGGGGTCGAGCGCGGAGCGATAGGCCGGAACGCTCCCGACATACTCGAAGAGGCGGCCATCTTTGAGCGCACCTTCGTTCTCGAGCCCTCCATTGAGACGCGGGTTGCCCTCGCTGTCTGTGCCGCCGTAGGTCGCGGTCCACGAGTGGTAGGACTCGTTGGTCAGCTGTCCATTATTGAGAACGATGCGGTTGTTGCCGCAGGGGCTGTCGACGGAGAAGGCCCCCGTCGTTCCTCGGAACGATGTGCAGGGACTCGTGAGCGCGCCCGTGTTGTCGGTGGCGTAGGAAGTCTGCGCCAAGGAAATCTGCCGTTGGTTGGAGAGGCACGACGAGGTGCGCGCCATCAGCTGCACCTTCCCGTAGGCGACGATCGCAAGTGCAACAAGGAGTGCGATGATCGCCACTACCACGATCAACTCGACGACCGTGAATCCGCGCGGGGGATTCGTCGCGCTGGCTCTCACTGATCTTGGTAACGAGGGATCTGCGGCGGGATTGCACCCGGCAGCAGTCGATCGCGGAAGTGAATCCAGTCGCGCCGCCATGGACCTGTCGCCGGATTGTCGGGAGGCTGCGGGTAGTTGTGGCCATAGCCCGCACCCGGCGGACCCTGGATGAGCGAGACAAGTTTGGGATTCTGCAGCGAGTACGACTCAGTCGAGCCATCCACGAAGCTGTAGGTGATGTTGCTTGGATCCCAGAACGCGGGCCAGTCGACCCAGCCGATCCATCCTCCGGTGTTGCTCCAGGTGCCTGGGTTGGGCGCACCCTGGGGCGCGGGCGTTCCTGCGGGTGGTCGCGGATCGATGAGCCATCCCTCATTGTTGAAGTTGAAGCCGTCGCTGTCATCCTCGACGAGCGACATGATGGTGTGCGAGGGATCCTTGATCATCTTGAGGTGCGTCGTCACGAAGTCGAGTGGCGTCACCCCCTGCGAGCAGAACCAGCCTTGCCACCCCCCCAGGTACCCCGTTGAATCGGTCGGCACAGTCACGCCGACAAACGCATTGAAGGAGTAACTGCGGATGCGCGTGGTGGGATCAATCGGCGAGCGGTAGACGTTGTACGAACCGATGTACGAAAAGAGCTTTCCCCCCGAGAGCGCCTTGGCTCCGGTGTTGGTGCTGTTGACGCCGTACTGCTGCTCGGTGCCGCCGACGACCCCGGCGCCATACGACGCCGTCCACGAGTGGTAACTGTCGTTCGCCGTGTTCCCCTTGTTGATGAGAAAACTCCAAGAGCCGCAGGGATTCGTGTACGTCACCGATGGCGATCCGCCCGCGAAGGATGTGCGCGGGCTCGCGAGCGCGCCGCCGTTGTCGATGGCGTAACTCGTCTGGGCGAGCGCGATCTGCCGCTGATTGGAGAGGCACCCCGCGACGCGCGCCATCGTGCGAGCCTTCTCAAGGCCGACCACGAGAATCGCCACAAGCAGCGCGATGATTGCGACGACGACGAGGAGTTCGACAACGGTGAAGCCGCGCGCGTGAGTGGTGCGATCTGGCATGCTCTGATGCTGTGCTATTGCCGGTACCGGGGCATCGTCGGGGGGAGCACCCCGGGGAACAGCTGGTCGCGATAGTGCATCCAGTCGCGCCGCCACGGCCCTTGCGCCAGATTGTCCGCAGGTTGCGGGTAGTACGGACCGTACCCAGTACCCGGTGGCCCAAAGATGAGTGCGGGCAGTCTTGTGTTCTGCAGCGAGTACGACTCGACCGAGCCGTCGTAGCGGCTCGAGGTGATTGCGTCTGAATCCCAGAACGCAGGCGAGTCGATCCAGCCGACCCATCCCCCAGTGAGTCCCCACGCGCCTGGATTGGGTGCCCCCTCCGGAGCCGGATATCCCGGCGGAGGCCGAGGATCCATCATGTATCCCTGCTCGTTGTAGTTGAGGCCGTTGGTGGGATCGTGCTCGACGATGCTGCAGAGGGTGCTAGAGGGATCCTTCACATGCTTCAAGTGCGTCGAGATGAGGTCCTTCGGAGTGACTCCCTGCGAGCAGAGCCATGTCTGCCAACCCGGGCCGAAATTGTGGTTGTCGCCAGGCGACAACACGCCGATGAACCCGCTGTACGAGTAGCTGCGCAGGCGCGGGGTCGGGTCGAGCGGGCTCCGATAGACCTGCGGATTCCCGAGATAGGAGTAGAGCCGACCGTTGGAGAGGGCGTGCGCGGTCGGGCTGTTGCTGTTGACGCCGAACTCCTGCTCGACGCCCCCGACAAGTCCCGCACCGTAACTCGCGGTCCACGAGTGGTACTTCGTCGGATCGGCGACACCATTGTTGATCATCATGGTGACAGCGCCGCAGGAACCCGTCCACTGAATCGCCAGCCCCGTCGTTGTCAGGCTCGTGCGCGGACTCGCGAAGGCGCCGTTGTTGTCGACGGCATAGGCGGCCTGCGCGAGCGCGAGTTGCCGCTGGTTGGAGAGGCACGAGGTCACCATCGCGAGCGAGCGCGCCTT
>CANETX010000147.1 GCA_947441435.1 Planctomycetaceae bacterium | reverse complement strand
GAACGCCCCTATCTTGCGCGAGTGACGCCGTCGCCACTGGACTGGACCATCGTCCTCGCGTTCGTCGCGGTGCTCATTGGGACAGCGTGCTACGCCAACACACTCGGGCGCGGAGTCGCGGGGTTCCTGAGCGCCGATCGCTGCGCGGGGCGGTATCTCGTGACAGTGGCCTACAACATGGCGCAGGTCGGGGTCATCACCCTCGTCTGGTATTTCCAGCTCGGCTACGACGTTGGATTCACGCAGATCTGGTGGGGATACATGGAAGGACCGTCGCTGATCCTCTTGGCGATCACCGGATGGGTCATCTACCGCTTCCGCGAGACGCGCGCGATGACGCTGGCGCAGTTCTTCGAGATGCGGTACTCGAAGCGCTTTCGCGTGATGTCGGGAATGGTGGCGTTCGTCTCGGGGATCGTGAACTATGGGATTTTCCCCGGGGTGACGGCGCGATTCTTCATCGCGCTCTGCGGACTTCCCGAGCAACTGCCCATCTTCGGGGGGACGATCCCCACATTCCCGACGGTGATGGTCATCCTCCTCGGGCTCGGCATTTTCATGGTCTTTGCAGGAGGCATGGTCTCGATCATCCTGACCGACTTCCTGCAAGGGGTCTTCTGCTTCGGCTCGTTCGTCTTCATCTGCTTCTGGCTCTTGGCGCAATTCCCGTGGCCGGTCCTCGAGAGGGCGATGCTCTCGATGCCCACGGGCACTTCGTTCGTCGATCCGCTCGGGCTCTCGGGCGAGAAGAACTTCGATGTCATCTACTGGGCGATCTCCGCGTTCATCCTCTTCTATGCCGCGCGCGCGTGGCAGGGGGACCAGGGGTACAACTCCGCGCCGCTGAATGCGCACGAGGCGCGGATGGCGCAGATTCTCAATGGGTGGCGGTATCGCGTGCTGATGCTGGTGACGATCATCGTGCCGCTGGCGGTGCGCGCATTTCTCACGCAGCCCGAGTACGCCGATGCGGCGGCACCCGTGAACGACGCGCTCGCGCAGGTCGGCAGCGAGTCGCTGCGCGCCGAACTGCGCACACCGATGGCGCTCGCGCTGATGCTCCCAGCGGGGGTTCTCGGCCTCTTCGTAGCGGCGATGCTCGGCGCCGCGGTCTCGACGGACGAGGCCTACCTCCATTCGTGGGGATCGATCTTCATTCAGGATGTGGTGCTGCCGTTTCGCAAGAAGCCGTTCGATCCGGTGACTCACATCCGCCTGTTGAAACTCGCGGCGCTCGGTGTCGCGATCTTCGCCTTCATCTTCTCGCTGCTCTACGAGCCGAACCAGTACATCGCCATGTTTGCGGCGATGACGGCGACCGTCTTCGTTGGTGGCGCCGGAGCAGCCATCATCGGCGGTCTCTATTGGCGACGTGGATCGACGCAGGCGGCATGGGGGGCGATGATGACCGGCATGTCACTCGCGGCCGTCGGCGTGATCGTCAACCAGTTGGACAAGGAGTGGCTGGCGACGACTTCACTGGGGAGTGGCGCGTTCGCGGGACCCGCCACCGCCATGCTCTGGATTCGGACCTCGTTCACGGGACAGGAGATCAGCTTCATCGGCATGATCAGCGCGTGCATCGTGTACGTCTGTGTCAGTCTGTTGGGGCCGCGCACCGACTTCAACCTGGAGTCGATGCTCAAGCGTGGGAAGTGGCGGGTCGAAGGGGACGCATCGATGGATGAGGCGCCAAAGACTTTCTGGGAGAAGCTCGGCTTCGACAAGCAGTACAAGGGAAGCGATCGGGCAGTGGCGATCGTCACGCTCCTCTGGCCCCTCATCTTCACGGTGATTTTCCTCATCGGCACCGTCTACGCCTTGTGGCGACGCGAGATCGAGGATCCGATCAGCGCACAGTCGTGGAGCCAGTGGTGGTTCTGGTGGATGTGGCTCATCCTCGGGACGAGCGTGGTCGTCGTCATCTGGTTCTCCGCAGGGGGAATCCGAGATGTCATCCGCATGATTCGCGTGCTTCGCGCCCGCGCCGTTGATGCGACCGACGATGGCACCGTGAGTCGCAACGACTCGCGCGGAGGGTGAACCGATGGGCGCGGCCAGCGTCGAGCAGAGCCTGTGCGGAGAGTCGTGGCGGATGCGTGACGCGGTGGGGCGCGAGTGGTCGGCGCTCGTTCCGGGATGCGCGCACACCGATCTCATGCGCGCGGGGGTGATTGCGCATCCGGACTCTGTGGGGGGAGAGGCGGCGCAAGAGTGGGTGGGAAGGACGACGTTCGCTTGGACGCGGTCCTTCGTGATCGATCCGGCGGTGCGCGATCATGCGCACATCGATCTTGTCTTCGAGCGCATCGATACTGCGGCGACCGTGCGGATCGACGGCGAACAGGTGCTTGCGTGCGCCAACGAGTTTCATCCGCAGCGGGTGGATGTGACGCGACGAGTGGAAGGTGCACAAGCCGGCCGGGGGTTCACGCTCGCCGTCACCTGCGAAGGCCCTGTCTCGGAAGTCGAGCGGCTCGAGCGAGAGTTCGGCAGTCGCCCGGTGAACGGCGACTGGACTCCGTATCCGTTCCTTCGGAAGACCGCATGCGAATTCGGATGGGATTGGGGACCACGCGTGCCGTCGTCGGGCATTCGGGGGCTCGTCTACCTCCACGGGTGGACGCACGCACGAATCAACGCGGTCCGACCGCTCGTCACGAGCTGCGACGCGACCCGCGCGATCATCGAGGTCGTGATCGACGCAGCGGTGGACGCTGGCGCAGAGGTCGAGGCGCGCTGCGAATTGACCGCTCCTGATGGCACGAAGATTCCGGGGCGCGCACGGCTCACGGGGGCGCACTCCTCGACGCCCGGGTCCGCCGAGACGCGCATCACTCTCGAAGTGCCCGCGCCGATGCGCTGGTGGCCGCGCGGCCATGGAGGGCAGCCGCTCTACCGGCTCGATGTCGCGCTTCAGTGTGCGGGCGAGGTCATCGACCGCGCGACGCGATCCATCGGACTTCGCACCGTCGAACTCGACACGCGGCCCGACCGCGACGGCACGGCGTTCGTGGTCAAGGTGAACGGTGCCGCGATCTGGTGCGCGGGGGCGAACTGGATTCCCGATGGACTCTTCGACGAGGTCGGCGATCCCACGCGAGTGCGGGAGAGGCTCGTGCAGGCGTGCGAAGCGAATCTCAACATGATCCGGGTCTGGGGTGGCGGCGGCTACGAACGCGAACACTTCTACTCCTCGTGCGATGAACTTGGGCTCCTCGTGTGGCAGGACTTCGCCTTCGCCTGCGCGACCTACCCGGAGGATGACCCGTTCCCAGCGCGCGTCGAAGCGGAAGCGCGCTTCCAGGTCGCGCGACTCTCCAGCCACCCGTCGGTTGTCCTCTGGTGTGGCGGGAACGAGGACATCCTCGCGTGGGCCTCGTGGGGATTCCGCGAGCGGCTGCGCGATGGACAGTCGTGGGGACGGCGCTATTGGCTCGAGCTGTTGCCGCGCATCTGCGCCGAGCTGGATCCGACGCGCCCGTACTGGCCGGAGAGTCCGTGGTCGGGTTCGCTCGAACTGCATCCCAACGATCCCTCGCGCGGCGACCGTCACACCTGGGATCAGGAGGCGAAGGTCGAGGGGCTGCGCACGATTACGCCGCGTTTCTGCAGCGAGTTCGGACATCAGTCGCCGCCTGCACTTGCGACCCTCGCACAAGCACTCGCGATGGATGAGAGTGCGCTGGGCGCGATGACGGCAGGCGAGGGGCTCACCCTCATCGCCTCGCGTCAGCGGGCCACAGGCGGAGACGCGCCGCAGTACTCGTTCGTCGCCGCGCAGTTTCCACCTGCGCGCGACTTCGCGACATGGATCGCGCAGGCGCAACTTGTGCAGGCCAAGGCGATGCGCATCGCCTACACCTGGATGCGTGCGAACTCGCCGCGGTGCATGGGCGCGCTCGTGTGGCAATTGAACGACGCGTGGACGGGACACTCGTGGAGCCTGATCGATGTGCGCGGACGAGCCAAGCCCGCGTGGCACGCAGTGCGCGAAGCATGCCAACCACGGATCGTCGCGATTCATCCACGAGATGGTGTTCTTGTCGTCGATGCCGTGAATGACACGGAGTCCGTCTGGCGTTCGCGGCTCCGGTTGGCGCGGACGCCGCTTGACGACGCGGCAGTTGCGGGCGGTGCGCGCTTCGACGAGGTATCGTTTGAGATCGCACCGCGTTCGTCCGGGCGCGTGTGCACAGTCCCCGCGCACCTTGTCCCGGACTTCACGACCGTGCTGCGCGTGGAGGCCGCGACGGGACTTGCGAGGGATCCGCTCGCGAGCGCGTGGCACTGCGCAGCCCACGAAGTTGAGTGGCGGACGGCGGACGGAGGGACCTTCGAACCCCGCGGCTCGTTGGAGTGGGAGAGCGGCTCTGCGAGCGCCGTCGCCGCGACCGTTCGCGTCTCTGCGACGACCCATCTCCTTGATGCCGTCATCGTGCCACGCGGACAGTGGCGCTCGGTGCACCCGATGCTTGTGTCGCTCGCGCCCGGGGAGTCAGTTGAGATCGCAGTTGAGTGGGAGAGCGGGCCCGGCGGTGTCG
>CANETX010000146.1 GCA_947441435.1 Planctomycetaceae bacterium | reverse complement strand
GTGTTGTTGAGCTGCGAGTTGGGGACGTAGTTGAAGAAGTAGGCGCGGCGCTGGCCGTTGGCCTCGACGGGACCGAACTCCCACGGAGCCCCTGGCTCGGCAACGGCACCCGGATCGACAAACATGCTGCTGCCATGCGGCGCGACCGGAACGGAGAGCCCCGAGTTCATCGCCTCGGCAATGACCTGCGAGTACGACGGCAGGCCAAGGAGCGGCGGAACCGCCGTCGCCCAATAGGTCGGCTCGGCGAGGTTGGTGGCCATGTCGCCGGTGGACTTGCGACCCTCCCAAGGGAGTCGACCCTTGCGCTGATCGGCGTACATAATGGTTCCGGTCCCCCACTGCTTGAGGTTCGCCATGCTCACAGTCGCCCGTGAGTTGCGCTGCACCACTTGTACTGCCGGGACAAGGAGTCCAACAAGGAGGGCGATCACCCCAACGACCACAAGTATCTCTACGAGTGTGAGTCCGCGATTTGAGCGCAATAATGCCACTTTGATCCAGAAGAGGTTGTGACGAGATACGCCTTCAGGGACAGGGTGTTGCGGGTTTTGCCTTGCGCCAGTTGATGTCGGGCGGATTCCGGAAGTTCTGTCCCGGCACCCGGCAGGCGGGGCAACACACTGTATGCGAGTCCGTGAGAGTTGGAGCAGACTGGCGACGACCGCCTCCGCGGCCGCCATCGCTGCTGCCTCGGCGACGGCGTCAGCCCAGGTCGATCTCTCGGCGGTGTTCTCGCCCCCGACCGAAGCCGAACAGCAGGCCGTGCGAGCGGAGTGGGCGGCGCGGTTTCCTACGGGCAACAACTGGACCGTCGTCGCGCAGGGACCGGACGCCGCAGGGCGGACCGTGCAAGTGGTGCGCCACGACATCCAGCCGAGCGGTGTGCACTATGTCGCGCTGCGACTGCCGCTCGGGTTCGATGGCACCAGCGAGTACCCCGTCGTCCTCTGCCTGCACGGCGGCGGCGACGGTGTGAGCCTCGCGATCTTCGGCAGCTACGACAACATGTCTGGCACCGGGACCGACCCATGCTCTGGTCGCGAAGCGATTCTGGTTGCGCCGAGCTACCGCTGCGAGCCGATCATCACCGGGCAGTGGGGATCATTTCTCTCCACAGGAGACTGCCTGCTGACCGACTACGAGGTCGATGATGTGATCGGGACGGTTTCGGGGGTGCTGGCCAACATTCCGGCGGCGGATGAGGATCATGTGATCGCTTGGGGGATGAGTCACGGCGGCGGCGTCCTGCTCGGCGTGCTCGCGCGCGACCATCGGGTGCGCGCAGGCATCGACTTCTACGGACCGGCGGATGTGTTCCAGTCGTCGTCGCAGGCGGAGGCGGAGGCGCTCATCGCGAGCGGCGAGTGCGATCTCCCGGAGTCCTGGCGATTGGTGGTGTGTGACTATGTCGAGGGGACGGCGACACTCGAAGAGACTCGGCGAGACCTTCTTCGCCACAGTCGCGGCCACTTTGTGGACCAAGTCACGCGGTTGGATGTCCATCACGGAACTGCCGACCCTCTCGTCGATGTCCTCCAGAGCCAGATGCTCGTGGCTCATGTCACCGAGGCTTCGCCACCGCTGGCCACCTTCCACTACTTCGAGTATCCCGGTGGCGTGCACTCGATCGCCTCGCTCACGGGGTACCAGCCGCGATTCCGCGCGTTCATGTGCTCGGCGCTGTCGATGCCGCCGCGCAAGCTTGGGGACATCAACGAGGACGGCGCCGTCAATGCGATGGACATGACGACGCTGCTGCTTGCGTGGGGGACCTGGACCGCGACCCATCGCGCCGATCTCGACGGCAATCACACCGTCGACGCGGCGGACCTTGCGATCATGCTCGGGGGCTGGAGTTCCTGAGCCACGCTTGCTTTCTCGGGGGGAACTCGCTATGATTCTCCGTCCCGCCGGAAGGGCCTCAGGCCGTGCGCAAAGCGCAGGGCAACACTCTGGGATTCAGCCGGCACCTGCAGATCGCATCGGAAGTTTTCTGCAGGGCCAATAGGCCTGATTCCACACGAATTAGTCCATCATCAAGACTCGCCTCTCCGAATTCGAGCGCGAGTCGAAAGGTATCGCTGTCTTGTCGACTGTTGTCTCATCGTCTAATCCTTCCCCCGTCACCTTCTCCTCCTTGAACCTCGCGCCGCCGATTTTTGAAGCGGTCCGCGCCGAGGGCTACGAACACCCGACGCCAATCCAGGCGCAGGCGATTCCCCACGCGCTCCTTGGGCGCGACCTTCTGGGCATCGCGCAAACGGGAACCGGCAAGACTGCCGCGTTCGCGTTGCCGATCATCCATCGACTGATTGCTGAGAGTTCGCAGCCAGCGAACCCGAATCCGCATGGTCCGCGTGGAAACGCGCACGCGCAGGGTCACGCACCCGCTCGCGGCCGTGCGCCGCGCGTCTTGGTGCTCGCGCCGACGCGTGAACTCGCCGCGCAGATCGGCGAAAGCTTCAATGTCTACGGACGCAATACGCAGCTCCGCACTGTGGTCATCTACGGAGGCGTGGGCCAGCACCCTCAGGTCGAAGCGCTTCGGCGCGGCGTCGATGTTGTCGTCGCCACACCTGGCCGTCTTCTCGATCTCATGGAGCAGCGACTGATTGATCTCAAGTCAGTTTCGTTCGCCGTGCTCGACGAAGCCGACCGCATGCTCGACATGGGATTCATCGTCCCGATCCGGCGGATCATGAACGTGCTGCAGAAGACGCGGCAGACCATGCTCTTCTCGGCCACCATGCCTGATGAGATCCGCGGCCTCGCAGACTCCTTCCTTTCCAATCCTGTTCGTGTCGCCGTCACGCCTGTGGCCTCGACGGTCGATCGCATCGAACAGCGCATCTACGGCGTCGACAAGGAAAACAAGATCCGCTTGCTCCTCCATGTGCTGCGCAGCGAAGGGGTCGATCGCACGCTTGTCTTCACGAAGACGAAGCACGGTGCCGACAAGGTCGTCAAGCGGCTTCACGCTGCTGGTCTCGAGGCGAGCGCGATCCACGGCAATAAGGCGCAGAATCACCGGATCCGCGCCCTCGCGGCGTTCCGCTCTGGTGATGCTCCCGTGCTCGTGGCCACCGACATTGCCGCCCGAGGCATCGATGTCGACGCCATCACCCATGTCATCAACTTCGACCTCCCGGTGGAGCCCGAGGCGTACGTGCATCGCATCGGCCGCACGGCCCGTGCCGGTGCGAGCGGCATCGCCATCTCCTTCTGCTCGAAGGAAGAGCGGCCGCTCTTGCGGGCGATCGAGAAGCTGACTCGCGCAAACCTCACGTCGATGCCGCTGCCGGCGTCGTTGCCGACGGTGCCGGAGGCGCCGCATGCGCCGCATGCGCCGCACGACCGCACTCCCCCGCGACACGGATCCGGTCCGCGCCAGCCTCGTCCGCATGGGCGAGGGAAGGGTCACGGCGGAAATGCCGGTCATGCCGGGAATGCAGGTCATGCGAAGCAGCCGACGAATCAGAGCCACGCCGCCGCAACTCACGCAGCCCACGCATCGGCGACTCCCGCCGTGAGTCCGACGGCGGCTCGGGTCGCAGCCTTTGCGAATCGCTCGGGACGCGGCGGTCGGCGTCGCTGAACGCAATCGGTCAAGCGCACGGGAGACCCGATCGCCGGGCTCCCGTCGTCGACTTCGGAGACTCTGTACCCTTTTCGGGTAAGGAGATCTTTTTGTACGGAAAGCAGACAGAGTGCGCCATCGCCGCCACCAGCCGACTGGCGGAGGTCTACGACGAGGGAAGGACCCGACTGAATGCCCAAGAGATTGCGGAAGGCCGCGGGCTGCAGGCGCCGTTCGTGGCGAAGATCCTGACCTCGCTCTCGATGGCGGGGATCGTCAAGGGATCGCGCGGCCCAGGTGGCGGATACACGCTGGCGCGCCATCCCAAGAACATCAAGTTGCGCGATGTCTTCCAGATCTTCGAGCGCGAGAACGACAACGCGAACTGCCCCTTCGGCGGCGGAGTCTGCGGCGGAGGGAATCCGTGTCCGCTGCACGACTCGCTCGTGGAGATACAGCGCGACATGGACACTTTCCTCGACTCGACCAGTTTCGACACTTTCCGTGCGGCCTACCAAGAACGGGGCTTCCGCCCGGCTCCCTCAGGGACCAAGCCGAAGGTCGCGAAGCGCGAGAGCTACCGGGCTCGCAAGCCTGGGACGAAGCGCGGCTGACCATCGCGCCACGCCGCCACCATCTATAGAAGGATGGAGCAGACGAGGGTGATGACGACGATGGCCGCGAGATTGAGGACGAAGCCGACGCGAATCATGTCGCGGACGGAGACCTTGCCAGTCGCGTAGATGATCGCGTTGGGTGGCGTTCCGACCGGCAGCATGAAGGCGAAGCTTGCGCCGAGCGCGCTGGCGATCACGAGTTTGTCGGCAGGGATGCCGAGCCCGGGGGCCATCGCGCCAACGATCGGCACCGCCGTCGCCGTGAGCGCGACATTCGAGGCGAGCTCGCTGGCGAAGACAAGGAGCGTCGCAATCGCCAGCACGATGACCACGGCGGGCATGGCGCCGAGTCCGGACATGGTTCCTGCGATCGCCTGCGAGACGCCAGT
>CANETX010000145.1 GCA_947441435.1 Planctomycetaceae bacterium | reverse complement strand
TCGGGGCCATGGCAGTCCTTTCAGATCGAACGACACACTGCCGTGGCCACCGTCACGCGACGAAGCGAGGCATCGCGACTGAAGGTACTAGGCGTCGGCGAGAAGGTCTGCGATCCATTCGTCCATCGCCCGCTGCACTTGGTCACGACTCACAACGGTCTCCGTGTGTGTTGCCGGCGCGGCAGGGTGATCGTGGGCCACCGATCGCGGCGCGGTTGCCCAAGGATCGGCGTGCGGCGCGCGGCACTGTGCGAGTTGGTCTTCGGTCACGACGATCCATCTGTTTGCTGTGGTCATTGGGGGTGGGCGCTCCTGGCGCACCCACTCCATCGATCCACAGTTGGACCGACTTCAGCGAATCGAATGAAAATCAAGAAAGGTGTTGAGTCCGATAAGTCACTTCAGTCTTGGAGGCTGTTTGGATTGAACCCAAGTCGACTGAGGATCCCGTCGAACTGATCGAGCGAGAAGAAGCTGATTGTGAGTTTGCCGCTGCCGCTCTTCTTGCCCTTGGCGATGGCGACCTTGGTTCCGAGGTGTTGTCCCAAGCGGCGTTCTAGATCGGCGACCTGCGCGGAGTGGCGAACTGGTGTTGGAGGAACCGCTGATGGGGCGACTGTCGTGGCCCCCTTCACTCGCTGAACTTCACGCTCGATCTGCCGGACGGACCACTCGTCGTGAAGCGCTCGCTCTGCGACAGCGCGTCGAGAGAGCGGATCTTCGATTGCCAAGAGCGCTTTCGCGTGGCCCTGGCTGAGCTTTCCCTCACGGACACAAGCGGATACGAACGGATCGAGTTCCGTCAGTCGAATGAGATTCGCCACAGAAGCCCTGTCCAAACCAACCTTTCCAGCGACTTGCTGCTGAGTCCAGTTGAATTCGGCGATCAACTTCTTGAGCGCGATAGCCCGTTCGATTGGGTTGAGATCCTCTCGTTGCACATTCTCGATGAGCGCCAGGACACCCGCTGACTGCTCGTCGGCCTCACGGATGATGGCTGGAATCGCCTGTCTCCCAAGAAGCTCGAAGGCACGGAGTCGTCGCTCTCCAGCGATCAACTCGTACACCAGTGTTCCACGTGGAACACTGATCCGACGGACCAGAATGGGTTGCAGGAGCCCGTGCTGCGTGATGGACTCCGCCAAAGCCTGGAGAGCACGGTTCTCGAACCGTTCTCGAGGCTGACGCGTGTTCTTGGCGATCGCCACGATCGAAATCTCCGAGACCGCTTGATGACCCATCGGCAACTGCGGGTCGATCTTCGGTTCCGCCAACACCTGGACCGCTTGGCTCACCGGGCCAGATCCGCCAACGCGCTGCACCGCCGGGGGACTCGCCGGGGGCGTAGCCAGCGGACTCGCCGGGATGAGTGACCCGAGTCCTCGACCGAGCCGCGAGAGCGGGGCCGCCTTCGTGTTTCCCCTCGCCGCCGCCTGTGAACTCGCCTGATCTATCGATGTTTCAGCCATCTTGACTCCTTGTTGGGATGTAGCGAACCGTCCGTGTGTCCAGAGTCTATCGGCACTTATTACCCACACCCAAGAATAGCTAAAGCGCATGTTGGTATTATCGGACTGTTCGAAAGAGTACGCTCCGAACATGGATCCCGCCTCGATCGTCGTCGCTACACGAACCGGAGCGCATCTTGAATTGCGCGTCACCGCGCCGACCGTCATGACCGGCGAGTCCCTTCAGCTCCGCAACGAAGTCGCCGCGATCCTGCAGTCGCAACTCGATGGTGTCACCTCGGTGCATCTCAGCCTCAGTGCGATCCAAATCATGAGCAGCAGGGGATTCGAAGCGCTCGTCGTCGTTCATCACACGTGCCGAGATCGTGGAATCACGCTGACGTGTTCGCGACAAACGGAGATGTTCCGTCAGCTCGTCACGCGTATGGGACTTGCGACTCTGTTTCCCCCGACCGATTCGCAGTGATTCTCAGCCGTGAGCGCAGCCTTACGACACGGCGATGGTGTCGCCGAGCGAAGGCAAGTCAATCGGACACGAGATCGTCGAAGCAAGTTCCTGCGCGAAAGCCTCGCGTGCCTGCTGCGATCCGTGACTGAGCACAATTCTCCCCGGCGTCCCCGGCATTCGCCGGACCCACTCCAGGAGATCCTCTGCATCCGCGTGGCCAGAGACTCCTTCAATGCGATCAATCTTCGCTCGCACGTCCAGCGTCGCCCCGTCGATCTCGACGCGCGTTGCTCCGCGCAGCAGCCCATCGCCGAGCGCTCCCTCGACTTGGTGGCCAGCGAACAGGATGCGTGTGTCGGGTTGGTCGATCGCCAGTTTCAGGTGACGAAGAATCGGACCGGCGTCACAGAAGCCTGACCCCGCGAGGATCACGCACCCCGATCGAACTCGATCGAGTGCCTCCGATTCGCGTCGCGACATCAGCGTGTGCAGTTGAGGGAAGTGGAGCGGGTTGCGTCCGCGCAGGCACTCGCGTCTCACGCTCGCCTCAAGCAAGTGTGGATGCCGCGCGTAGAGTTCACTCGCCCGCGAAGCCATCGCCGAGTCGAGATAGATCGGCATGTCCCCGAGCACTCCATCGTGTGCTGCTTGGGCAATCATGAAGAGGACCGTCTGCGCACGACCGAGTGCGAACACCGGAATCAGAACACGCTGCCCGCGCTCGCGCGCCTCCGTGAGAATCGACTCAAGGGACTGCAGTTGCCCCGACCGCGGGAATCGGCGCGCGCCGTTGGTCGATTCCATCACAAGGAGATCTGGCGCGCGGTCCGGCCACTGATGTGGTGCCAGCAGCGGACTCGCCATTGGCCCAATATCTCCCGAGAAAACAAGGTGAATCGGCTCGCCTCCACTTGGACGCTCCACCCGCAATTCAATGCTCGCGGCACCGATCACATGCGACGCATGGAGAAACCGCATCTCGATCCCATCCGCGACAGGCTCCCATTCGAGGAACGGGAGCGCACGGAGCGCCTTGCGCACCTTGTCGGCATCGCGATGGAAGAACAGAATCGGCGGTGGGGCCACGATGCCTGGATGGGGCGTCGCCAACTCGGGAGGTTCGATGACCCTTGCCACGGGCTGCGATCCTTGCTTGGCCTCCTCGATGCGCAGCTGCTGAAGCGATGCCGAGCTGACGAGAACTCGAGGCAACAGTTCCGCCGTCGGCTCCGTCGCGAACACGGGACCGTTGAAGCCGAGCCGAGGCAGCATTCCGAGTCGACCGCAGTGATCGACATGGGCATGCGTGACGAGCACCGCATCGACATCGGCGAAGTCGATCTCGGGCGCGACGGCGTTGCGCGCCTCTTGCGCCAGCGCTCCTTGGAACATCCCGAAGTCCACGAGGACGCGCGCGCGATCGGTGGTGACCTCGTAGCAAGACCCCGTCACTTCTCCAGCGGCTCCATGGATCCGCACACGCACTGTCGACTCGCTCGTAGCCATGTGAGCGGTGTGTACCATTCTCGCCCCATGTTTGCGCTCGTGCTGCTGTGTGTTGTGCTGATCGGTGCGCCCGGAGGGGCCGACGGCTGTCCAGGAATCGACGCTGCCGGTCTCGACCTGGCGCAGCGGCGCGCCGCGCTCGATGGCTGCGCCCGCACGAGCAACAAACCATCCATCGATTTCTTCCTCGATCGCGTTGCCACCCTTGCACTGCGCGATGGACGCATCGGCATCTACGGCGACATGGCGTCCACGTGGAGCACCGAAGAGCTCGTCGGCGCGGCGCCGCGGCTTCTCCTGATGGCCCGCGGCGACGGAGGGCTCAACGACGGCGTGCGCATCGTCGCAATCCGCGCGTTGCTGGCCATTCCCAAGGATCGTCGTCCACCGGAGGCTGCCCCATTCGAGCCGCTCACCGTCGAGATTTCGACGACTCCATCGCGGATGACCTACGACAAGAAGGAGTTCACCGCGTCTCCCGGGCAGGTCGTCAAGGTGGTCTTCCACAATCCAGACGCGCTTGAACACAACTTGCTTCTCGTCACTCCGGGAGCGATGGCGGAGATCGGCCTCGCTGGGGATCGGATGGGCCAGACCCCCGATGGCAAGGTGAAGGAGTTTGTTCCTGATTCCCCCAAGGTCCTCGCGGTCATGGGACTGGTGGCGCCGGGGGCATCGCGTGACTTCTGGTTCCTCGCTCCCATGAAGCCAGCGACCTATCCATACGTCTGCACCTACCCGCAGCACTGGCGGATGATGAACGGCAAGATGAAGGTTGTGGCGCCGCCGGCCGCGTCCGAACGAGCGCCATCTGCTCCGTGAACGACCCTTCAGTGGGTCAGGAGCGCTGACCTAATTGGTAGTCTTCCCCCTCCCCGAGTCACAAATGACCCCACAAGCTCCATCACCTTCCGTTCCCGCACAGCGCACTGCCAAGGCAACCCCCATGAGCGCCACGGCGACGGCGCTCCTCAAAGCCATCGAGACAAAGACCGCCACGGTCGCGATCGTCGGCCTCGGATACGTGGGACTCCCGCTCGTTCGCGCCATTCGGGACGGCGGTTACGCGGTCATCGGGTTCGATGTCGATCAGCGCAAGATTGACGCGCTCCACAAGGGCGAGCGGTACATCCTCCATCTCGGCGATGACTTCTTCAGCACCCTGAAAGCTGATCCAAAGTTCAC
>CANETX010000144.1 GCA_947441435.1 Planctomycetaceae bacterium | reverse complement strand
GCATCGCCGATGGCCGCGCCAACCCAAGATTTCGAGTCCATCGAAGCGTCCCGCGGCAGGGCTGTGGCGTCGGCGTGAACCCCCGAGTCGGCCGTCACATCCATGGATGGTCGCGCGGAATCGGCCGCACCAGGCGGCGGAATCGTCCTATCCGCGTCGTCGGGGGCGGTCATGGCCCGATTCTAGGTAGAGAGCGGGGGGAGGCCAGCGGCAGCGGTTCTAGAGGATTCTTCTTGAATTGATTGCAGAACGGAGTACAACTATCCGAAAGGAGAGCACATGCGTACACACACAATGCCAGTCTCTGTTGCGGTCGCAATAGCGTTCACGATGGTTCTGCCAGCGTTCGCCGGTCCCGAGTGGGATGAGGGGGCGAAGGACGCCGGGGCGAGCGCAGGAAGTGCACAGACCGTGGCCGGCTCGAGTGGGACTGGTGTCACCTCGGTGAGGGGGCAGACCTCGCTCGCACTCTTGGGCGCTGCGGACATGGTGGACATGTTCGTTGTCAAGACCGGGTCCAATCCATTCGACTTCGCGGTCGATATGAACATGGGTCCGGGCGGTACGCCGGGATGGGGGGCGCGCCTGACGCTCTTCAAGAAGGTGTGGCACGACTGCGGGGGGCCGATCGGCCCGAACTGGGTCGTCTACGCGAGGCCCGTCGCGACGGTGGTGAAGGCGAACGCGGCGCAGCCATTCCCGATCTTGGACGGCAATGCCTTAATCAACGGAGCCACGGGCGCGAGGTTGGGATCGCTGCTCTCGGCCGACACCGAGTACTTCGTGGCCGTGACCGGTGCCGGCGAGTCGTCGATCGGGGTCAGGGAGAATTGCACCGACAATGGTCCTCCACAGAACATGTTTGCGAACGCCACGGGTTACGGGATCTACGCACTGTCCGTGTCTGACAGCAACTCGTTCCATCTTGTGTCGTGGGACGGGTCCGGCTCGACCGCGGGTGCCTACGCGATGCCAACACGCGGCGTGTTTCCAGTGCCCGCGAGCAGTTGCTTGTATCCAGTTCCGATCAGCGGCGCCCCGCTCAGCATCCCGTTCGACTTCAATATTGCGCCCTCGGCGTCGGGGATCGTTTCCTGCGCTGGACCCTCGTGGCCGGTCAATCGACAGTACTACTTCGCGTGGTCGCCTCAGTGCACTGGCGACGCGGTCGTGACAACCTGCGGGTTCTACGGCGGCGATTCGGCGATCGAAGTCTTCGAGGTCGACCCCTGCAACCCCGACTACTGCGCAGCGGTGACGACAAACTCGATCGCATGCGACGATGAGTGCGGAACGGGCCATTCTTCCGAGGTCTCATTTTCCGTCACGGCTGGCCGTGAGTACGTGGTCTGGCTCACAAGAGTCAGCGCCCTCGGTGGCGCCGCTTCGTGGCAGGGAACCATCAAGTTCCAATGCGATGCCCCCACGCCTGCACCCTCGGGCGACGTCAACGGCGACGGGATCGTCAACGCGTCGGACCTCGGCATCTTGCTCGGCCAGTGGGGTACGGCTGGCCCCTGACCGATCTAGACTCGCATCGTGACCCTCAACCTCTCGTTCGCGCTCCTCGCGTGTGTGTCGTCCTTGACGGGCGATCGCATTGGCGCTCCGGACCCGCCCGTTGCAACGCGGGTTGCCTACACGGTCACGAGCCCCCAGGGGAACAGGGTCGACGACTACTACTGGTTGCGCGATGACGACTCGAAGGCCAAGCGCCCCGAAGTCCTCGCCTACCTGAACGCCGAAAACGCTTACACCGAGGCGGCGACCGCCCATCTTGCCGCGCTCGAAGGGCAGATCGTCAAGGAGATGCGCGGACGCATCAAGGAAGACGACTCGACCCCCCCGGACTACGACAACGGCTACTGGTATTCGACGCGCTTCACGACGGGGGCCGAGTATCCGATCCACGAGCGGCAGGCTGGTACGCCTAAGGGGATCGCCGCGGGATCAATGGCCACCGTGCTGCTCGACGGCCCTGCACTCGCGGCGGGGAAGCCGTTCTTCTCGATCGGCGCGATCGAGGCGAGCCCCGACAATCAGTGGCTCGCGTGGACCGATGACGAGACAGGTCGCAGGATCAGCACGCTGCGGTTCAAGAATCTCTCGTCGGGGCAACTTGCCCCCGAGGCCATCCCGGGAGTGCTCGAACAAGTCGCGTGGGCGGCCGACTCGAAGACTGTCTTCTACATCCGGCAGGATCCGGTCTTGCTCCAGACAGGTCCGGTCTATCGGCACGTGGTCGGCACCGACCCGGCAACGGACGTGCTCGTCTACAACGAATCAGACGAGACGCTTTCGACGAGCGTCTCCGCGTCACGCGATCACCAGTGGATCCTCATCGAACTCGAGGGGTTCGACACCACGGAACTCCGGGCGATCAACGCATCGACCCCGCTGGCACCGCCGTCGGTGATCTTCGCTCGTCGGGCGGGGGTGCGTAGTTACGCAGACTCGCTCGATGGCCGATGGGTCATCCGCACCAACGACGAGGCGCGCAATTTTCGACTCGTCGAAGCACCCGCAGCGACGCCCGACGATCGGGCGACCTGGATCACCTTGGTGCCGAATCGCCCCTCGACTTCCCTTGACGAGGTTGCGCTGTTTCACGGGGTAATCGCGGTCGCCGAGCGAGCCGACGCCAACGCCACTGTGCGCGTGATCCCGTGGGGGAAGTCACCGCGCTGCCCGCAGCCCTTCGATGTGCGTGCCGACGAGGCGGCCTATTCGATGACGCTCGGCACGAACCTTGACCCGGCAATGCCAAGCGTGCGGGTGGCCTACACGTCGATGGTCACACCGAAGCAGGCGTGGGATGTCGATCTCAGTTCCGGTGCACGTCGGCTGCTCAAGGAGCAGCCGGTGATCGGCTACGACCGTGGTCTGTATGCCACCGCAAGGGTCTGGGCACCCGCGCGCGATGGCAAGCGCATCCCGATTTCGCTGGCATGGCGCAAGGATGGTTGGAAGCACGATGGCACCGCGCCGATCTATCAAGAGGGATATGGTGCGTACGGCATCTCCTTCGACGCGGAGTTCAGCAGCAATCAAGTTTCGCTCCTTGATCGAGGGTTTCTCTTGGCGACGGCGCATGTGCGCGGCGGCGCAGACCTCGGGCAGGACTGGTACGAGAACGGCCGCCTCTCCCACAAGATCAACACCTTCCGTGACTTCATCGATGTGACGGAATTCCTCGTGCGCGAGAAGTATGGGGCGAAGGACCGCGTCTTTGCCGCAGGTGGATCGGCGGGGGGACTCCTGATGGGGGCGATCGCCAACATGGCTCCCGAGAAGTACCGGGGAATTGCGCTGCATGTCCCCTTTGTTGATGCGCTCACGACCATGCTCGACGAAACGATTCCCCTGACGGCCAACGAGTGGACGCAGTGGGGCGATCCGCGTGAGAAGGCTGCCTACGAATGCATCCTCACCTACTCCCCGTACGACAATCTCGAGCGCAAGGATTACCCAGCAATGCTCGTGACGACTGGGCTGTGGGACTCGCAAGTGCAGTACTACGAACCGGCGAAGTACGTGGCAAAACTGCGGTCGATGCGCACGGACCACAACCCGTTCTATCTGCGGATCAACATGAGCGCCGGGCACGGAGGCGACTCCGGCCGATTCGAGCGCCTCAAGCAGGTCGCGCTCGAATATGCCCTGTTCGCGGAACTCGCGAAGGCGAGTCCGACGGGGGGCTGAAAGCGGGTGAAGGGACTTGAACCCTCGACATTCACGTTGGCAACGTGACGCTCTACCACTGAGCTACACCCGCATGCCGTCCCCAGCGATCGCTGAGGACGCGGAAGGATAGCAAGGGCTGAACGAGGCTGCACTAGCCTCCGATTCATGGTGTCGCTTGTCCTGTCTCTCATCCTTGTGGCGAGGATCGATCACGTCCTGATTGTGAGCATCGATGGGATGCGCCCGGAATTGCTCAGGGGATCCATCGTCGAAGGGATGCCGGGATTTGCGCGGCTCCTCCGAGGACCGCACACGCTGGAGGCGCGGACTGATCCAGAGTTCACGGTGACGCTGCCGAATCACGTGGGCATGGTGACCGGCCGACTCGCGAAGGGACCGGAGGGGCACGGATGGCTCGGTAACGCCGACCCACCGTCCGTGGCCAACGGTGGCACGGTCGCCGCGATGCACGGCTCGTATGTCCCGAGCATGTTCGATGTCGCGCACGATCGCGGCCTTGCGACCTCGGTCATCGCGACGAAGGCCAAGTTCGGTGTCTTTGAGCAGAGTTACGGCGCCGACACGGGAGCGCCAGACACGACCGGGAGCGACGAGGGGCGAGATAAGGTTGATCTCACGAAGATCTGCGAGGGTGAAGGAGCGGTTGCCGTCGAAGTCCTCAAGTTTCTCCGTGGCGCGGCGAGTTCTCAGAGGCGATCGGTCGCCCTCGTGCACATCGGCCGCCTTGACGGAGCAGGTCACGAGACAGGATGGAGCCTTGAGGAGGGGAGCGGTTACCGCAAGGCCGCCGAAGCGGTCGATCAAGTCCTCGATGCACTGCTGACGGTGGTGGATTCGGACAGTTCTCTCGCGGGACGGGTCGCGATCATCCTGACCACCGATCATGGTGGTGGCGATCCGCTTCGCACCCACACAACTCTCGG
>CANETX010000143.1 GCA_947441435.1 Planctomycetaceae bacterium | reverse complement strand
GCGCACCCGACGCCGTCACACGCTCGGCCTCGTCGAAGGCGGCGAGAACCTGCGCGGGCATTCCTTCGCGCCGACCAACCCGCCGCAGCCGAACCCCCATCTCCACGAGGCTTGCCCGCTCCTCGGCCAGCTTCTCACAGCACAGCGCCATCAGCGCATCGACTTCCTCGGGGGGACGGTTCCAATTCTCGCTCGAGAACGAGTAGAGGGTCAGACACTCGACCCCTGCCTCTGCCGCGGCGCTGAGCACCGGCCGGATCGCCAGCGCCCCCGCCCGATGGCCTGCGATGCGCGGCAGGCCGCGCGCCTGCGCCCATCGTCCGTTGCCATCCATGATGACGGCAATGTGCCGTGGAACATCCTTCGACTGGCTCATGTCACTCCAGCACCTTCTCGAACAACAGGATCTTCGGCTGGTCCCCGGGGCTTGCGACCTTCGACCGATCGACGACGAGCACATACCTCGATTCGTCCATCAATGTCTGTGAACTGGTGCCGTCCCAATTCTGCGTCGCCTGATCGACCGCCACCGTGCGAATGCGCAGGTACACCGTGAAGACGTCGCTGCGAGTGGTGACGAGGTTGGCGATCCCCTTCAAGAGTGCACTTCGTTCCGTGATGTCTCCCGCGACGGTCGTCCGCCGATACAGCGTGGGCTCGACGACCGGTGTCGTGATGATGTCGGTCTGCACCGCATCGATCCCCATGCGCTCCGTGGCCAACTGTGCGCCGTGAACCGACCCGGAACTCCGCCAGCCCGATCCCACGTCTGAGGGAAGCAGCACCACTGCGGCAGGATGTCCCGTCACTGGACCTGCGGGCTGAACCGGCGGATCCTCGCTCTCGCGGTATGGATCGCGCCCCGCGTAGGAGACGGACCACGACTTGTTGTCGCTCCACGCCGTACCGGCGACCCACTCTGCCTCGGGGTCGGGTTCGAGCGGTGTCCCCGCATTGGACGGCCGATACTCGCGGTCCATGATGGCGAGTTCTCCCACGGAGACGATCCCGCGCTCCTTGCGCATGCCCGGATGGAACGGGAACAGCTCGGTCGCCGGCGCCACCGGGGCGAATCCTCGGTCGTCGTACTTGGGACCCGCAGGGAACCCCGCCACCGCGGGCATTCGGTCACGGTAGTTCGCGATGGTTTCGGGGAGCCGCACCGGCCACACGGCTGCGGGACCGCCGGGTGGCGTCTCGACAACCCCACCCGCACTCACCGGCTCGAAGTCATAGGTGAGCTGCTGCATGTGAGGGAGCGCACGCATGACCTCGATAGGCGCAGTGTTGATGTTGATCAGCCCAGGGGTGATGTTCGACTCGAACCCAGATGCAAGCCGCAGTCGACGCTGTTCGGCGGTGAGGCGCTCTGTATCGGTCGTCGTGGGATCGGCATTTGAGTTGATCGCCAGCGTCCCGGCGCCGTCGAGCGTGAATCCGTCGAGGATCGATGCCCCGGCCGGAAGCGGCGGGACGAATCCGACGATGCTCAGCACCGCCTCGCGGGCGCGGTCCTGGCGGAAGTGCAGGGTGTCGTACTCGTCCAGGGGGTCCGAGGCGAAAGTCGGGAAGTGCACCTCGGCATCGGTGTTGGTCTTGCGGACTCCGGTCGCCTCGCGGTTGCCGACCATCATTTCTCCGGCGGTGGCATATGGAATCCACTGGCCCGACTCCAATTTCATGACCGGTCCCCAGACGGGCACATCGAACACTTCCGCGACCTGCTCGAATGGCCCATCCCGCTGGGCGAGATGAACTGGATGGCGATAGAACCCGAGCGACGCCTTGGGGACCCCCGCCCCTGTGTCACCGAAGATGTCCGCCGGTGTCGTCGCGACGCCTGGGACTCCGGGCCACGATGCCGAGGCCGTGGTCGGCCATCCGGTGTAGACCCGGTCGACTCCGGCGACTTGCGTCCGCAGTGTGAAGTTGGTCGGCTTGCCGCGCACCGTCGTCCCAAAGGGAGTCTTCGCGCTCGTCAAGACGATGCCGTCCGGCTTCGTCTTGAGTTCCGCTGCGGTGAAGATCGCTCCCGGGAACGGAGACTGGTCTGAAGCGACGAGCCCGACATACTCGGGGAGTCCCTTCCCTGCCTTCGAGACCACCGGCTTGCTGTTGGAGGCGAACACGAATCGGGGCGATCGTTCGTTGGGAGTGATGGCCATGTTGCCATCCACATCGAGCGACCACGGCCTGCTGATGCGCGCCCACGTCATGAGGAACTCGTTGTCACCGATGTCGACGTGCGCGAACAGTTGCGTCGCGCTCCCCGGATCCGGCGCGACGAACTTGGGCGGAACCATGAACCCGGCCGCCGAGGTCGTGCCCGTTTGCGGCGCTCCCGGCTGGGTCGTCGGCGGCGGGTCGAGGAGACGCAGCAGCGCCGCCCGCCATTCGTGATTCTCGTGATCCACCACGCCGTTGGAGTCGGTGACCGAAAACTCGTTCTCGAGCCGATCGACGACGATCGTCGCGGAACTCGCAGGGTTGTAGGGATCGGCCACCATCCGGACGAGCGCGATGTCGGAGTCTTCGTGGTTCGCGGAGTTCAACTTGTCGAGATAAAACTTCGGGTGGAGGTCCCATCGATTGGCCCCCGCCTCAATGACGCTCTCCCCTCCCGACTGCTTGGATGCATTGAAGACCATGGTGTCGGCGTAGACCGTTGACGCATCCTCGAACAAGTCTGAACCCGAGCCGCCGAGTGGGAAGAGCTCGTTGGCTGGCACTCCCTGGATCTCCTGCTGAAGCCTCATCGGCGCGATCGCTCCCGTCGGGACGCCGGCGGCGACAAGCCACGGGTGCGTCAGGTCGAGCATGGCCATCATCCGCGCGCGGAAGTTGGCGTCGTCTGGGAACGCCTTCGGAACGGCGAAGACGATGGCGCTGCGTGGCCCCTCTTCGGTTGCTGGCCCGAGGACAGGGGTGAACCCATAGCCCCATCTGCCATCCGTGCCCGTGGAGGGCTGGAGGAACTGGAACAGTTGGCCGAACGCACGCAACTGGAATGGCCAGAGATCGATCGGTTCGTTGTAGGGATTGGCGACCTGCACCGCGAGGACTACACGCGCCGCATCGGAGTTGGTCTGGTCGTAGCAGACATACCCATTGCCTGATCCAGGAACGCCCGGCGGGATGGTCCCCGTCTTCGGATAGACGACGGCGAAGAAGACCTGCACGATGTACGGGTGCTTCTCTTCGCCGATGAAGCTGTAGGTCGTCGCGCCTTCGTTGAGGATGATGCCGCGCTCGGGATGCAGCGGCGGGTCCGTCGGGACGTTGAGCCCAGCCTGGAGGCGCGCGCCATCGCGCGACGCAAGAATGTTGGCCGTCCAACTCGCACACGCCCGTCGCGCCTTGTCGAGGTCGGCGACCTCATCCCCGAAGACGCTCGTGCGCGTGTCAACATCGAGCAGCGACCGCTGCAGCACCTTCATGAGGTCGCGGCCGAGGTCATGCTGCGCCATCTGGAACTGGGTCGGCGTTGCGTTGTCGACAAACAACTCACGGTTGAGGTCGACCTTGCGGTTCCATGTGAGGAACTGGCTGCGCGCCAGTTGCACATCGACCTGGCTGACCACGCCGTCGCAGTTGGCGTCGCCGACGATGGCCCCCGGCTGCGCGGGGAACTGCAGGGCGAGGTCGGGGGTTCCCTGCGGGGGAACGCTGCGCGGCTCGGTCACTTCAAGGATCCCGTAGTTGGTTTGGTACAGCGGCTGCCACTTCCGAACCTGACCGGCGGTCCATGGGTTCTGGGGATCGGCGTACGGGATGGGCGGCAGCGTCCAGAGCCACGGGGGCATGAGTTCGTTGCGCGCGCCGCTCACCGTCGTCAGCTTGCGGCGGTTGTCGAAGAGCAGTTGACGGCCATCGAGTTGGTCGTAGTACTCGCTGGTCTCCTCCCGGTTCATGGCGGAGCGAAGGAACTGGAAGTTCTGATCGGTGGCGAGCGAGAGGTCCGGGTCGATGGCCCGCTCGAGCCGACTGCGCAGGTAGGGGTTGTTGTGACCGACGAACGCGCGAAGTTCGAGTTCGTCCGCCATCGTGAATGGGTCGAGCTGCTCCGCGGGGGTTCCGGTCATCGAGCGCAACACGGGGGTGCCGTTGGCAGCGAAGTAGCCGTCGACCGCGCCGCCGATCGCCATCGCCTTGAAGAAGCGGAGTCGTTCCAAGTCCGACTTGAGGAAGTTGGGGAACGCCGGGTTCGCCGATGCGACGCCACTCGTCGCTTCTTTGACGACACTGAGTTCGCGCAAGATCGTTGGGTCGGTGACACCGCCTGGAATCGTCGCCGCGATGGTGGGCGCACCGTAGCGGTCGCGGTTGAAGTTGACGGCGACCCCCGGGTACGCAGTGTTGTCCGCCGTGTTGAGGGACGAACTCAGGAATCCGACTTCTGCGGGGTAGACCGGAAATGCCGGGTTAGGTGCAACGGTGTTCTGCCGACTCACGAGCGCAAGATCGCTCGGACTCTTGCCCGCCGTCGTTGCGGGGTCGCTGCGGGTGGCGATGTTGACATTGAGCAGCGCGCAGTTGTCGACAACCGAGACCCCGACGAGATGACGGGTCGATCGATCAAGCGACGCGGGTGCGAGGAACCAGAAACTGTCGGTAAACCCGTCGCCGTCGGTGTCGCACAGCGTGCGCGAGACGAT
>CANETX010000142.1 GCA_947441435.1 Planctomycetaceae bacterium | reverse complement strand
TTCGACTGGTCCCCCGACTCGCGCCGACTGGCCGTCACCGTCAACCGCTCGCGCGAAGCGCTCATCGAAGCTTGGAAGACGGAACTGGTGATCCTCGACGCCGCGAGCGGACGGGTGCGCGGCGTGACGGGCATCCCAGTGGGACCCAAGGGGGCCGTCGCGTGGAGCCCTGATGGAACCTCGATCGCGTTCGCCGGCCGGGCGGGGCGGGGGTCCCTCTACTCGACGCGAAATCTCGGCTTGTTCGTCCACGAGCTGCGATCTGGCGCGACACGCGATCTGCTTGCGAAGAGTGACCTCTGCCTGATGGCCGCAACCCTCTCCGACTCCGCCGAGGCTGGTTTCGCATCCTGGTTCCGGTGGATGCCCGACAGCGAGTCTCTCGTCATGCGAGTGGGCTGGCAGGGATCGGGGCACATCGCGAGCGTGGGAGTGCGACGCGCGCACGTCGCGTTTCACACCGCGCGTGGCACCGAGCACATTCCCGCGACGCTCAGCCCCGACGGCTCGCGCATCGCGCTCGTGCGCACTTCGCCGACGGAGCCCCCTGAAGTCTGCGTCGCGGAGATCGCGGGGCGCGAGTTCCCGATCCGACAGGTCTCGTCCCTCAACAGCGGCCTGCTCGACTCAGTTGCGCTCTCGACACCGGAGGAGCATCTCACCAAGGCGCACGACGGCGCGGTCGTCCACTACTGGGTGATGCGGCCGCCGTCGATCCTGCGAGCGCGCAAGAAGACCCCCGCGATCCTCGAAGTGCACGGCGGACCCCACGCGCAGTACGGATGCGCATACTTCCACGAGTTCCAACTCCTCGCCGCCTCGGGGTGGACTGTCTACTACGGCAATCCGCGCGGATCGAAGGGATACGGCGCGAAGTCCTGCGGCGCCATCGGCGGCTCGTGGGGAGGCAAGGATTGGCTCGATGTGCAGGCGATCACTCGCGAGATGAAGCGTGACCGACTCGTCGACCGCAAGCGAATCGGAATCATGGGTGGCTCGTACGGCGGCTACATGACCGCGTGGGCGGTCTCCCACAGCCGCGACTACGCGGGAGCGATCGCCGACCGCTGCGTCTCGAACATCGTCAGTCACTGCGGCAGCTCGGATTTTCCCGAGGTTCCAGACGAGTACTGGCCGGGGACCGCCTTCAAGGATCCGCGCGCGATGTGGAAGTCAAGCCCCGTTGCCTACTTCTCCCGCGTGCGCACGCCGATGCTCTTGATTCACAGTGAAGGCGATCTTCGCTGCAACATCGAGCAATCGGAACAACTCCATGCGGCGCTCGTCGTGCAGCGAGTCAAGGTGCGCTTCGTGCGCTACCCACGCGAGACGAGCCACGGAATGAGCCGCAACGGGCCGCCGGATCTCCGCATCCACCGACTCCACGAGATCACGCGCTGGTGGCGTGAGATGTTTCGTTGACCCGCATTTCGAGGCGAACCCCCGTCGGCCAAGTCGCTACTTCCCGATGCCGTCAAGGAGTCCCTTGACCGCGCTGCCGACTCCTTCGGCAGCTTTCTTGAGCCCCTCCCCCGCTTGCGTGGCGAGGCCCGAGAGCGCGTCAGTCAACGACCCGGCCGCATTATTGAGTCCGGAGGCGATCGTGTCGGGCAATCCCTCGATCCGGGCCTTCAAGATGGCAACGGTGAGTCGCGAGACGAGCTCGGTCGAGACCGCATCGGCGATCTGGGAGAGGGCAGTCTTTGTGCCGAGGTCCACCACGTCAATGTCGGGAATCGTGACATCGATCGGCTTGCCCGCCAGTGATGAGGCGGTGCCCGAGACAATCACGCGCACCTCGCGGATCCGCAGCCTGCGAACGGTCACCTCGCGCGCGGCGGAAGGTTGAGCGCCGGGGTCGTTCGCTGCCTTGGCATCGTCCCCAGACAAGTTCGCAGCGAGGACCTCCAGATTGAGTTTCCCCCCTGCCTCGTCGAGGTGGACGGTCACTCCGGTGAGTGTCAGCTCGTCGATGACGATCGACTGCCCCATCAGCCCCCGGAGGCCGACGGTGATCGTCCCCTCGCGGAGTTCGATCATCCGGCCCTGCGGGAAGCCAGCGGGCTGCTCGATCGCCAGTCCCGAGATCGAGGATCGTCCATCGAAGAGGCCGATGTGGGCCGACCGCACGGTGGTCGTGACCCCGAGTGCGCTAGTCGCTGCCATCGACACGAGCCGCGCGGCGGAGGCATCGAGGAAGAGGATCGTGGCGAGCACGCACGCGAGCAGCAGTGCGCCGCCGCCAAGTGCGATCTTGCGCAAACGCCTCGGTTTGGCGGCGCGCGACCCCTTGTCGTCTCGGTGTGATAAGCGATCCGCCACGAAGTTCTAGCCTATCATTCGACCCTTCATGACCACGCACGAAGACGCACTCGCGCATGTTCGCGCCATCCTCGGGTTCATCGGCGAGGACCCCGACCGCGAGGGACTCGTGGAGACGCCCGCGCGGGTCGTGCGCTCGTGGCAAGAACACTTCTCGGGGTACAAACAGGATCCTGCTGATTGCCTTGCGCGCACCTTCAGCGAGATCGAGGGGTACGACCAGATGGTCCTACTCACCGGGCTCGACATCCACAGCCACTGCGAGCACCACATGGTCCCCTTCGTCGGCAAGGCGCACGTGGCCTACATCCCCGACGGCAAAGTCGTCGGACTCTCGAAACTCGCCAAGGTCGTCGAGATCTATTCGAAGCGCCTGCAGGTTCAAGAGAAGTTGACGGCGCAGATCGCCAACGCGATCCAGTCGCATCTCCAACCGCTCGGCGTCGCTGTCGTCGTGCAGGCCCGTCACTTCTGCATGTGCTATCGGGGGGTCCACCAGCCTCATGCCTGGACGACGACCAGCAAGCTGACCGGGATCTTCCTCGAGGACAACGCGACTCGATCCGAGTTCCTCCGGCTCATCACGATCGGCCAAGCGCCCGCATCGGGGCTTTGATCCTCACCGGCGCCCGACGGCGTCGAGCGCGAGCATCTCGAAGGCGACCTGCGCCGCAAGGAGTGCGGTGTTGCCCGCGACATCACGGTCGGGGCAGACTTCGACGACATCCGCACCCACAAGTTGCGCTCCCGCGAACCTCCGCAGGAGGCCGAGCGCCTCGGCGCTCGTGAATCCGCCGGGGACGGGAGTCCCTGTCCCGGGAGCGAACGCGGGATCGACGACATCCACATCGAACGAGAGATAGAGCGGCGCGTCGGCGATGCGGTCACGACACTCCATGACTTCGCGCTCAGCGCTGGCGAAGTCTTCGACGAATCGCCGCATCGGGATCTGCGTGATTCCCTTCGATCGTGGGTACGCGAGATCTTCCAGCGTGTTGAGCGATCCGCGAAGGCCCACGAGGAGCGTGCGCGAGCCGTCGAGGCATCCATCCTCGATGGCGCGGCGCAGGTAGGAGGCATGTCCATATCGCTCGCCCCAGACTTCATCGACCGTGTCCGCGTGAGCGTCGAAGATCACTGCGGCAAGTCCCGAGGAGTGGCGCCCCGCGCGCTCCCACGCCACGCGAATGTTGGCGAGCGCGATGGAGTGGTCCCCCCCGAGGGCCAGGAGATGCGTGGTGCCGGCTTGGCCCAGTCCCTGCGCGAATGCGGTCAACGCCTCGAGGTTCTCTTCGCACGAATACGGAGCAACGGTCGAATCGCCACCGTCGGCGAGCGAGAACATTTCGGCAATGTTCACCTCGAGTTCCTGGCTGACGGGCTTCACATACTGGCTCGCATCGCGGATCGCCCGCGGACCGAACCGCGCACCCGGGTGATAGGTCGTCCCGCCGTCGAACGGGGCTCCGTAGACCACCCAGTCGGGGACTCCCGACACATCGGCGAGTCTTGGCAAACGCATGAAGGTCGAGATCCCCGCGAATCGGGGTTGTGTGCGGCCGCTAGGAAGATCAGTCGGCATCGGTGGAAAGGATAGGGATCAAAGCGAGCGCATGCCGTCGGGATAGGTCACGCTGTCCGACTCTTCTTCGAGGTGTGCAACGGGAGCCACGCAGTAATCGAGGCTGAACGCTCCGGCGGGGCGAAGGTTCCCCGACCGCCCTCGGCCGCCGAAGGGCAGCTTGCTACTCGCACCTGCAGTCGAGACATTCCAGTTGACGCACCCGGCGCGGAGTCGTGGGGCGATCGCCTGCCAACGCTCGCGGCTCGCGGTGTAGACCGCCGCCGCAAGTCCGAACTCCGTCGCATTGGCCTGCTCGATCGCATCGTCGATCGTGGCGGCGACGCTCACTTGCACGATCGGCGCGAACACTTCCTCGTCGGTCAAGTCGCTGAAACGCTCCACTTGAATGATCCCAGGAGTCAGGAACCATCCTTCGCGGTCGAGGGGGGCGCTCTCGAGGAGAATCTCGGCTCCCTCGGAAGCTCGACGGGCCTGAAACTCCAACGCCTTGGCCCGTGCGGCCTCCGAGATCAACGGACCCATGAACACGGGGTCAGCGGAGTCAGGGTCCCCGATCACGAGCGCGCTGGCAGCCTTGCACAGAAGGGCGATGAACTCGGCCGCCACCCCCGCGTGCACGATGATCCGTCGCGTGCAGGTGCACCGCTGGCCCGCGGTGGCGAAGGCGCTGCGCGTGCACTCGACGACTGCCTGTGTCATGTGGCAGTCATCGAGCACGATCGATGCGTTGCTCCCCCCCATCTCAAGCGCGATCATTCGGCCCGGGGAGTCGAGGTT
>CANETX010000141.1 GCA_947441435.1 Planctomycetaceae bacterium | reverse complement strand
TCGTCGAAGCCTTCGAAGGCACCGTGCTCGGCGGCGAGCGCACCGCTCGTCGCATAGGAGCGACCCGTCAGGAGCGCAGTGATCGCGCCGCACACCGCGCGACCCTCGTCGCTGTCGTAGGGAATCCCCGCCTGCATGAGCATCGCCCCCAAGTTGGCGTAGCCGAGCCCGAGCGTGCGGTAGCGCCACGAAAGCTCGGCGATTTCGCGCGATGGGAACGAGGCCATGAGGACCGAGATCTCCAGGACGATCGTCCAGAGGTGGACCGCGTGCTCGTATCCCTCGAGATCGAAGGTGCGGCTCTTCGCGTCATAGAACTTGAGGAGATTGATGGAGGCGAGATTGCACGCCGTGTTGTCGAGGAACATGTACTCGCTGCACGGGTTGCTGGCGTTGATGCGTCCACCCTCCGGGCAGGTGTGCCACGCGTTGATCGTCGAGTCGTACTGCACGCCGGGATCGGCGCAGTGCCACGCCGCCTCGTTGATCTGGCTCCAAAGATCGCGGGCGGGCATCGTCTTTGAGGTCTCACCGTCGGTCCGGCGGACGAGGCTCCAGGAAGAGTCGGAGTTGACCGCGTCCATGAAGTCGTCGCTGAGGCGAACCGAGTTGTTCGAGTTCTGCCCGCTGACCGTGTAGTACGCCTCGCCATTGAAGTCGTAGTCCATGGCGAGCCCGAGGCGCTCGGCAACCTTGCGCTGCTCCGGCGAGAGGCGCTTCATTCCCTCGACGAGGGCTGCGACCTTGAGTTCCTCGCGGACCTTCCAGTTGATGAAGGCTTCGATGTCGGGGTGATCGACATTGAGGCAGCACATCTTCGCCGCACGGCGAGTGGTGCCGCCGGACTTGATCGCGCCCGCGGCGCGGTCGCCGATGCGAAGGAAACTCATCAGGCCGGAACTCTTGCCGCCGCCGGAGAGCGATTCGTTGTCGCCGCGCAGTGAGGAGAAGTTTGTGCCCGTTCCCGAGCCATACTTGAAGAGGCGCGCCTCACGCGTCCACAGGTCCATGATGCCGCCTTCGTTCACGAGGTCATCGCGGACTCCTTGGATGAAGCATGCGTGCGGCTGCGGATGCGTATACGAGTCGGGAGCGAGATGGACCTCGCCTGTCTTGTGGTCGGCGATCCAGTGGCCCTGAGCGGGACCGTTGATGCCGTACGCCCACGCGAGTCCCGTGTTGAACCACTGGGGGCTGTTGGGAGCCGCCATCTGGTGGACGAGCATGTAGGCGATCTCGTCGTAGAAAGCCTGGGAATCCTCGGTGTTTTCGAAGTATCCGTGGGACTCCCCCCAGTGGCGCCAACACCCGGCGAGGCGGTGCACGACCTGCTCAACCGAGCGTTCGGATCCGGTCGTCGGCGTGCCGTCGGCAGAGATCTGCGGCACACCTGCCTTGCGGAAATACTTGCTGACGACGATGTCCGTCGCGAGTTGGCTCCACTCTTTGGGGATCTGCGCATCCTCCATCGCGAACACGACGCTGCCGTCGGGGTTCGTGATTTTGCTCGTGCGCGTCGCCCACTCGGTGGTGGCGTAGACATCCGTGTCTGGTCGCGTGAAACGTCGTGTGATCTTCATGTCGGGATCCTGCTGAGGCTCAAGTTTGGAAAGGGGGGAGTGGAGCGTTCGTCGGGCGCGGTGGCCGTCGGGAAGTTCGGGGAGTTAGGACGCGTGCGAGTTGCCATCGACTCGCGGGAGGGTGAGGCCGACTTGATCCTGGTACTTGCCGCCCTTGTCGGCGTAGCTGTTGGCGCAGACGCGATCGGCCTTCAGGAAGAGCATCTGGGCGATGCCCTCATTGGCGTAGATCTTGGCGGGCAAGGGAGTGGTGTTGGAGATTTCGATCGTGACCTTGCCGCGCCACTCTGGTTCGAGCGGCGTCACGTTGACGATGATGCCGCAGCGCGCATAGGTCGACTTCCCGACGCAGATCGCCAGCACATCGCGCGGCACACAGAAGACCTCGACAGTTTCGGCGAGGGCGAAAGAGTTGGGGGGGATCACGACGTGATCGCGCTGCGTGACCGCGGTGTCGATGGAGATGAAGAGATCGGTGGAAAAGGCCTTGGGATCGACGACTGCGACGCCACCCGAGGTTGCATTCGTGAAGATCTTGAACTTCGTCCCGACGCGAACGTCGTAGCCGTAGCTCGAAACGCCGTAGGAGATGACCCCGTGCCGCTTGCGGCTTTCCTCGAATGGTTCGATGCCCACGAGTTCGCGGATCTGAGTGTCGCAGAGAATGCCCATCGAACACGTCCTCCAAGTCGCCTGATCTACGCCCGAAGCCGACTCACGACCCCACCGACGCGCCTGAACGATACCGCAACATCTGGGGGTGGCAATGCCCCCCGGCCCAAGATGTGGGTAACCGGGGGTTCCTCCCGGGCAATGTGGCCAAATCCCGACGATGACTCGACTTGCGACGCCGGGGCGGTGCGCAGCGGCGGTCGTGCCCTTGTGCAGTCATTGTCGGAGGGTGTCGGGAACCTCCCTAGACTCGGCTCGCGTGAACATGGACGTGCACCAACCGTGGCTTGACGGACTCACTACGGCGCAGGCTGATGCGGTGAGTCACGGACGCGGACCGCTGCTCGTTCTTGCCGGACCCGGGTCGGGGAAAACTCGTGTGATTACCCGCAGGATTTGCCAGCGAATCGCCGACGGGGTGCCTGCCTGGCAGATCCTCGCGCTGACGTTCACCAACAAGGCGGCGCGCGAGATGAAGCTGCGTGTGGATGCGCTCGTCGACCCCTCGTGCCCGGGTCGGCGCGGGCTTGTCGTGAGCACGTTCCACTCGTTTTGCGCGGGAATCCTGCGGAGATACGCAGGGACGACCCTCGGGTCGGGGATCGGCGATGCCGCGCTCAGCGCCGACTATTCGATCTTCGACACCGACGATGCGCACGCTGTGTTGCGACATGCCATCGAGGACTCAGGCCTTGAGAAGACCCAGTGGCCTGTCGCGGCAGTGGCATCGACGATCTCTGAAGCGAAGAACCGGCTCCTGACGAGCGCGGAGTTTGCCGCGGAAGCCACGGACTTTCGAGGCCGGATCATTGCGAAGATCTACACCGCCTACGAGCGCGCGCTGGTCCGCCAGAACGCGCTCGACTTCGATGATCTCCTCCTGCGGACGGCGCGACTCTTGCGAAATGATCCTGAAGTGCGCGGCGAACTCCAGCGCCGCTTCACCGAGGTGCTTGTCGACGAGTATCAGGACACCAATCACGCGCAGTTCACCGTCGCGCATGCGATCGCCTGCGAGCATCGGCAGATCTGCGTCGTGGGCGATCCCGACCAGTCGATCTACGCCTGGCGCGGCGCCGACATCTCCAACATCCTCGAGTTCGAGGAGCACTATCCCGGCGCGAAGGTGATTCCGCTCGGGGAGAACTTCCGGTCGACGGAGCACATCGTCGCGCTTGCCGATGGGCTCATTCGCCACAACTCACAGCGGCGTCACAAGGATCTCTTCACCTCGCTTGGCGAGGGGATTCGTCCGGTGTATGCGAGGCTCGAGGAGGAAGTGGGCGAGGCGATGCATGTCGTCGGGACCCTTGAGGCGGCGCGCGAGGCCGGCGTCCCGTGGAAGGAGATGGCGGTCGTCTACCGGATGAACGCGCTGAGCCGCAATGTCGAAGATGCCCTTCGGCGGCGGGGGATCCCGCATGTGATCGCCCGTGGCACAGCCTTCTATGACCGGCGCGAAGTGCGCGACACGCTGAGTTACCTGCGCGCGATCGCGAATCCTGCCGATGATGTGGCGCTTGGGCGGATCGTGAACGTGCCCGTGCGCGGGATCGGTGCGACGACGCTGACGAAGCTCCGAACCCTGTCCGCGACGCGGATGTGTTCGCTCAGCCAGGCGATGACGATCGCGCGCAGCGCGGGGATCTCCGAGAAGACGGCGCGGGCGATCGACGGTCTTCTCGCGATCATCGCGCGGTTCCGGAGCGAACTCGCGGTGAAGCCTCCTTCGAATCTCGGGCCAATGGTCGCGAGGCTTGTCGCTGAGTCGGGGCTCGAGCGCGCGGCGATGGCGCTGGGCACGGACGACCAGGACGCGGAGGAGCGGCGGGCCAATGTCGTCGAGGTGGCCAACGCCGCGGCGCAGTACGAACTTCCTGAGCGGGCGCCGGATGCTCCTGAGCCGACGCTCGGCGACGCGCTGCGCGGATTCCTCGAGTCCGTCGCGCTTGTTGCCGACTCCGATGCCATCGACCCAGAGAAGGGGGCGGTGACGCTCATGTCGCTCCACGCATCCAAGGGCCTCGAGTTCGACACGGTGGCGATCGTCGGACTCGAAGATGGACTGTTGCCGCACGCGCGCTCGATCGCATCCCCCGCGCAGCTTGAAGAGGAGCGACGCCTCTTCTTCGTCGGCATCACCCGCTGTCGGCGGACGCTGCTCCTGACCTCGGCCGCATCACGGGCGATGCGCGGTCTGCGGATGACGACGATTGAGAGCGGATTTCTCCGGGAACTTCCAGCGGCGCATCTCACGCGAGCCGCAGAGACACGCGTGATCGAGTACGACTCTCACGAACGCGCCACTCGTGGCGGCGGGCGCTATCCCGTCGGTGCGATGGTGCGGAGTCCCGCGTTCGGGCTCGGGCGAGTCGAGGGAACGACCCCGTCAGGTGGGATCTCGGTGCGCTTTCGCAGCGTCGGCCTCAAGACGCTCCACGCCGAGTACGCCAAGCTCGAACT
>CANETX010000140.1 GCA_947441435.1 Planctomycetaceae bacterium | reverse complement strand
TTGTCGGCACTTTCTTGGCCCTTCCGTTGGGCAACCCCCCAAGTCGTGGTATCGTTCCACGCGTTCGGGATGTCACCGAACACGCTGCGACACGACAGAGATCCACCGACTCATGACGCTCCCCAATTCTCTTCCGGCATGCTGATGGGCGAGCCCCATCGTCGAGCCGGGTTCTGCGCAGCACACGGAACAACCAGCCACGCTCCCGCGACACGAACGAATCGTTCGTGCGCCTGTCTCATTCACCCCTGAGGATTTTCCAATCAGCCAATTCAATCGCCGTCCCCCCTTCCGTGACTCGCGCGACTTCGGTCCAAGGCTCAACGACCGCATTCGGGTTTCCCCGCTTCGACTGATCGACCAGAACGGCGAGATGGTGGGCATCGTCGAACTCGACGAGGCCAAGCAGCGCGCGGCCCAGGCGGGGTTGGATCTCGTCGAGATCTCCCCGGACGCGCGCCCTCCCGTCGTCCGCATCATGGACTTCGGCAAGTTCAAGTACGAACAGGCCAAGAAAGAGAAGCAGAGCAAGACCAAGTCGAAGGCCGGGGAGATGAAGGAAGTCCGACTCGGGCGCTCGATGAAGATCGATCCGCATGATGTCGAGATCCGGGTCAACCAGGCGCGGCAATTCCTCATGGAGGGATACCGGGTCATCTTCGTGCAGAACTTTCGCGGCCGCGAACTTGCCTACAAGGGCAGGGGCGACAAGCGAATGGATGAGATCGCGACGGCGCTCGCCGACATCGGACGGGTGGAACTCGCCCCTCGGCTCAACGGCAAGCGGATGTCGATGATCCTCGTTCCCGACCGAGCAAAGGTCGACGCCAAGAAGCACAAGACTGGACAGGCCGCAGGAAACGCGGCTCCGAAGGCACCGGCGGCGACGAAGCCTGCGGAACCGGCGATGCCCTCGGCGGCGGCGCCAGCGCCCGAACCGTCCTCCGTCGACCCGACGCCGGTCGAGGTCGCTACCGCGGCCTCCTCCCAGTCCCCCTCCCCCGCCACAGCCTGACGCAGCGGACGATCCGCGCACCTCGCGCGGGTTTTTTCGTCGCCCCACTTGACAGATTATGCATGATGATGCATAATCATCCGCTATGGTGACCAAGGCCCAGCGCCATCATCACATCCTCCGCCTCCTGCACGCCGAACACCCCGCCAATCAGACGGAGCTGGTGCGTCAGCTGGCTCGCGCCGGGGTCGAGGCGACGCAAGCGACGCTCTCGCGCGATCTGCGCGAGCTCGGTGTCGTCAAGTCGGCTGCCGGCTACCAGGTGCTCTCCGAGGTACGCCCACTTCCCCCCGGGGGTCGTCCCGCGGCGTTCACCGCTGCCGTGCGTCGGCTCCTCGTCAAAGTGTCCCACGGCGGCACGCAAGTTGTGCTGCGGACGCCTCCCGGCCAGGCGAACGCGCTCGCCGTCGAGATCGATCACGCCGCCGACGATGGAGTCCTGAGCGGCGTCCTCGGGACGATCGCCGGAGACGATTGCATATTCGTGGCCTGCTCCTCCACGGCGACCTGCCGTGCGGCAGCCAAGCGGCTCTCCTCAATCGCTCGCCAGAGTGCGGCGACTTCGAATCGGCAGTTGGCGCAGTCGGCAGGCTGAAGAGAGCGCACGCCGTGATCCACCCCCGACAAGGCCATCCCATTTCCCGCGCCGCGAAGCCTCGCGTGGTCGTCGTCGGCGCGGCCGGCTACGCCGGAGCCGAGGCCGTCGGGATTCTCCTGCGGCACGGTGGAGTCGCGCTCGTTGGCCTCTTCGGATCGAACCGACACGCCGAACGGGCCCAGCGATTCGACGAACTCTTCCCCCGCTATCGCGGATGGACCGATCTCGCCGTGCGCGCGGCGACCGTCGAGGGGATCCTCGATGCGGCTCCCGACGCGGTGCTGCTCGCGACGCCGCACGAAGCCAGCCATGATCTCGCCCCCACCCTGCGCGCCAAGGGGATCGTCGTCCTCGACCTCTCCGCTGCGTTCCGACTGCGCGACCCGGGCGCCTATCCGGCGCACTACGGATTCGCGCACGGACACACCGACGCGCTGGCCGGTGCCGTGTACGGACTCGCCGAACTCAACCGCGAGGCGATTGCGCAAGCGGATCTCATCGCCGTTCCCGGGTGCTATCCCACCAGCGTCATCCTCGCCATGTCGCCGATCGTCCGCGCCGGGCTCCTCGATGGCACTCCCATCATCGTCGACAGCACGAGCGGCGCGAGCGGCGCAGGGCGGACACCCGCACTCAAGAGCATGCTCTGCGAGGTGAGCCAACAGCCCTACGGCGTGTTCTCCCATCGACATGAGCCCGAGATGATCCAGGAAGTCGGATGTGATGTCGTCTTCACGCCGCACCTTGGCCCCTACGACCGCGGAATCCTCTCGACGATCCACGCACAGTTGCGCGACGGCGTCAGTGAGCAGGCGGTCCGATCGGTGCTCGCTCAGCAGTACGACCATGAGCCCTTCGTGAGAGTCCTCGACGCTGGCCAGTGGCCGACGGTCGCGGCCGTCGAGGGAACCAATCAGTGCGACATTGCCCTCGCCGTTGATGACCGCCGCCGCCATCTCATCGTGTCGACCGCGATCGACAATCTCGTCAAGGGTGCGGCTGGACAGGCGGTCCAGTGCCTCAACATCCGCTTCGGCCTCCCCGAGTCCTGGGGACTGGCGCGACACCTCAGCGAAGGCGCACGAGAGGCGGCCCTTTCGTGAGCGCAACTCGTCCCTTCGTCGTCAAGCTCGGCGGCGCACTCCTTGACGATGGCGAGGCATTCTGCGCCATTTCGGATGCGCTTGCAGCCATGCATCAGGCGCGGCCGGGGTCTGTGGTCATCGTGCATGGAGGCGGCAGCGCCGTCGATCGCCACCTCGCACGACTGGGCTTCGAGACCCGCAAACGCGCGGGGATCCGCGTCACTCCTCCCGATCAGATGACCGCGATCGCCTCGGTGCTCGGCGGCACGGTCAACCAGCAAATCGTGGGCGCGCTTCTTGGCCGCGGCATCGACGCCGTCGGCCTCGATCTCGGTGACGGCCACACGACGGTCGCGGAAGGACTCACGGGCCTCGACTTCGACCCGGGATGCGTCGGCGCGATCGCACGGGGGACTCCACGCCTCCTTGAGACCCTCCTTGACGGAGGATTCCTGCCGGTTCTTTCGAGCGTCGGCTTCGATGCCGAAGGCGGCCTGCTGAATGTCAACGCTGATGATGCCGCTGCTGGAGTTGCGAAGATCCTCCGCGCCGCCGCTCTGGTCTACCTCACCGATGTCCCCGGCGTCCTCGGAGCGGACGGCTCCGTGTGCCACGAACTCGACGCAGCCGCGATCGACTCGCTCATCGCGGCAGGAACGATCGCTGGCGGCATGATCCCCAAGGTGAAGGGTGCGCTCGCAACGGCACAAACCGTCGGGACTCCCGTCATCATCGCCTCGTGGCGAGATCCCAGTGCGCTCGGCAACCTCGCGGCAGGGCTGCGGACGGGAACCCGCATCGTCGGCGCGGCACTCACGACCCCTGCTTCTTGGTAAGGAGACGCCCCATGCACTCATCGACTCGCGCCATCCACTCCCGCGACCTCCTGCAGGTCACCGACCTCTCCGCGACGGAGATCTTGGGGCTCTTCGCACTTGCTGCCGACCTCAAGCAGGACTACGCCGCCTTCGCGGGCACGCTCGCGCAGAAGTCGCTCGTTCTCCTCTTCGAGAAGCCTTCGCTGCGCACGCGCGTGACGTTCGACCTCGGCTTCCAGAAGCTCGGTGGTGCGGTCGCCTTCCTCGACCATCAGGGATCCCCCATCGGCGAACGCGAGACGGTCGAGGACTACGCGGGCAACCTCTCGCGGTGGGCGGACGCCATCGCCATTCGTTGCCGCAGCCACGCCATGCTCGAACGGTTTGCCCGCGCGAGTTCCGTACCCATCATCAACGCGCTCAGCGATCTCCACCATCCCTGCCAGGCGCTCGCCGATCTCTTCACCCTCACCGAATCTGGGGTCGCTCCCGAGCGAATCCACCTCGCGTGGGTCGGCGACGGCAACAACGTGTGCAACTCGCTCATCGAGACGGTCGCGACGCTCGGCGGGCAGATGACCGTCGTGACGCCGCCACAGTATCGACCTCCCGCCGCAATTCTCCGCTCAGCCGAAGGGCGTGCCTTCCGCAGCGGCGCGCGGATCGTCTGCACTGACGACCTCGGCGCGGTCGCCGGGGCCCACGGGATCTACACGGATGTGTGGGTGTCCATGGGAGAAGAGGCACGCGCCGCTGAAAAACGCACAGCACTCGAACCCTTCCGCGTCGATGCGGCGCTGATGAGCCGTGCGGGAGCGCAGGCCAAGTTCATGCACTGTCTCCCCGCCCGCCGCGGCGAAGAAGTGACGGATGAGGTGATCGACTCGCGCGCCTCGATCGTTCTCGATCAGGCGGAGAACCGGATGCATCTCCAGAACGCCCTGCTCGTTGCCTTGCTCCGTCCCGACATCGCCCAGTCTGCGCGCGCCAAGAGCTCGCTGCAGGGATCCCGCTGACCCCCACGAACAACCAAGCAACACCCAAGCAACACCAAAGGACCACTATGACCACTCCATACAAGCCCCGTCGCGTTTCGCTCGCCTACTCCGGAGGGCTCGACACCTCCTGCATCATTCCCTGGCTCGTCGAGACCTACGGCTGCGAAGTCGTTGCGGTCGTCGCCGATGTCGGCCAAGGCACCCGTGAACTCGAGGGGATCGAGGCGAAGGCGCTCCGCTCGGG
>CANETX010000139.1 GCA_947441435.1 Planctomycetaceae bacterium | reverse complement strand
GCGCGCGACTTCTCGGAGGCGCTCGCCATCGCGAATGGCACGCGCTACAAACTGACCGGTGGGGTCTTCAGTCGTCGCCCCAGCCACCTGCAGCGAGCCAAGCGCGAGTTCCGGGTCGGCAATCTCTATCTCAATCGTGCGATCACTGGCGCGCTGGTGGGTCGCCAGCCGTTCGGCGGCTTTGGAATGAGCGGCGTCGGCAGCAAGGCTGGAGGAGCGCAGTATCTCCAGCAGTTCGTGGAGCCGCGCACCTCCTGCGAGAACGCTATGCGCCGGGGATTTGCTCCCGGGCTCGACGGCGGTTGAGCCCTCGACTCGCGCTCATCAGCGGCGCTCGAGTGATCGGTACTGCAGCGCCTCAGCGATGATCTCTGCGGTGATCGTCGGCGACGCATCGAGGTCACCGATGGTCCTCGCGATCCGGCGGACCTTGTCATACCCGCGGGCACTCAAGCCGAGATCGTCGAGACCTCGCAGGAGCAACTCGGATGCCGCAGCGTCGAGCGCGCAGTGGCGATCGAGCAGTGCGCCGGGGAGCGCGCCATTGGGAACACTCCCCTGTCGCGCGGCCGCGCGCAATCGGGCCGCGAGCACGAGCTGACGCAGGGACTCGCTTGAGGGTCCCGGCTTCGACCGTGCAAGATCGCGCGCCGAGAGTCGGCGCAACTCGACATGCAAGTCGATCCGGTCGAGGATCGGTCCGGAGATCCGTCCGAGGGGATCGTGGGCACTGCGTCCTCCTCCACCCCCTCGGCGCGATCCCTGCGGCGTCGGGTTCATCGCCGCGACAAGCAGTGCCTTCGCCGGATAGGTGACCGTCCCGCTCGCCCGGGCGATGGAGACTGAGCCGGATTCGAGCGGTTCGCGCAGCCCCTCCAGGACATCCCGTCGATACTCCGGAAGTTCGTCGAGGAAGAGCACGCCACCATGCGCCAGCGTCACTTCGCCGGGGCGTCCGCCACTTCCGCCGCCGATGATCGCCGCAGCGCTCGCACCGTGATGCGGTGCCCGCACCGGACGCGGAACGTGCAGCGTTCCATTGCGCGCGACTCCGATCGGGATGCCTCCCGCGCAGGAGGCGACCCGCAATACTTCGAGCGACTGCTCCGCAGACATCGGTGGCAAGATCCCCGTCAAGGCGCGGGCAAGCATCGTCTTTCCGCACCCCGGCGGGCCCAGGAGCAGGACATTGTGCTCCCCCGCTGCTGCGATGAGCATTGCACGGCGAGCGACTGATTGCCCCTTCACCTCGCGAAAGTCGAGCGCCGCAAGTCCAGTCGATGCGACGGGCCACTCGATGCCATCCCCAGACTCGCATGCAAGACCATCGCATGGCGGAGTGCCTGTCGATGGGGCGAGCGGTGCCTCTCCCCTGAGAAACGCCACAACCTCTCCGAGCGTCGTGACCCCGATGACGCTCGCACCCGGCACGAGTGCCGCCTCGATGGCATTGACGGCTGGGAGTACAAGTCCCCGTTCCGAGTCGCGCGCCAGCAGCGCCGCGCTCACCGCCCCTCGTATCGGGCGCAATCTCCCATCGAGGGCGAGTTCTCCGGCGAACATCCACTTCGAGATTTCCGGCGCCCCAGCCCGAGTCGCCATCGTTGCGCCCGATGCTGCAAGCACCCCGATGGCAATGGGAAGGTCATAGACCGCCCCTTCCTTGCGCGTCCCGGCCGGCGCGAGATTCACGATCACATGGTGTCGAGGGACCTCGAGCCCCGTCGCCTCGATCGCCTGCCGCACGCGCTCCACCGACTCGCGGATCGCAGCGTCCGGGAGACCAACCACCGAGATCTGCGGCAGTCCGTGCTGGGCGATGTGGACTTCGACCTCGCACGCGAGCGCATCGATCCCGCGCATCATGAAGGCATGGACAAGTGCGTGCACGGGGCGAACCTACTGCCGCCTCGCGCCGATCCCGGAAACACCCCCGAATTTCGCGTACTGTCCCCGCGCCCCCATGGACCCGATGTCGATCGCCATCTCCGCCGTCATCGGCGCCATCGGTGGAATGCTCGGGGGACTCTTCGGGATCGGTGGTGGACTCGTCATCATTCCGCTCCTGACGCTCGCGTTCGGGAGCAACCCGCATCAGTATCAGGCGGCAAGTCTTGTCGCTGCGCTCCTTGTGGCCGCCGGAAGCATCCCGCGGCACTGGAAGGCACGAGCCATCCGGATCCCCTTTGCCCTCAAGTCGATTCCCTTCGCGCTCCTGACCGTCGGTGGAGGAGTCGCCATCGGCGTCGCGCTCCCCAATCCCCACTGGCTCGAGCGGATCTTCGGCGGTTTCCTCTTGTATGTGGCGGCCCTGGAGGTCTACCGCGGCATCCGCGGTGAGAAGGGAGACTCGGCGACCGGCCCTGCGAACGAACGGCTCGGATGGGGACCAGCCGCACTCGTCGGAGGAGCGATGGGAACCCTCTCAGGACTGTTGGGAATCGGCGGCGGCGTGATCGCCATTCCCCTCATGCGCACCGTCAACCGGTTCAACATCCGGGCCACCATCGCGACGAGCGCCTTCCTCGTCCTTCCGACCGTCGTCCTCGGAGCGATCCTGAAGTTCGCGACGCTGAAGGACGTGACGACGCCGTCGGGCACTCCCATCTCGGTCTCGAGCGCGCTCATTCTTGCCGCGGCCCTCGCCCCCGGCGCGTTCTTCGGTGCCGCGCTTGGGGCTGGCCTGGTCCACCGCGTTCCCATGTCCAAGCTCGGCATCGCCTTCGCCGTGTTGTGCGGGCTCCTCTCGCTGCGCATGCTGGGGATCGTGAGATGAGCGAAGCGGCAGCGTCCCCCCGGCGTCCACCGAAACTTGCCGTCGCGCTGGCCATCCTCTGGATGACCGTCCCCGCGCTTCTCGGCCTCACGCTCGTCTCGCAACTCGGCGTCGCGAGTGCGTGGCTCTCCGCGCGCGACAGCGACGCGATCGTGATCTTCGTCCTCTGCTTCGCACTCTCGACTGGCTGCGGCCTGCTTCCCCCCTACGCGCAGGCGATTCTGGCGGGATGGACCTTCGGCGCAGTGGAGGGAGGCATCGCCGTGACGCTCGGGCTCATCAGCGGCGCGGCGATCGGCTGGACCATCGCCCGATTCGCCAGTGGTCCTCACGTGAGCGCGTGGATCGATGCCAACCCGAAGGGCAAGGTCATCCGCCACGAGCTCGTGAATGCGAGCAGGCGGCGCACCTTTGTGCTGCTGCTGCTCCTGAGACTGCCACCCAACTCCCCCTTCGCCATCGCCAATCTCGCCATGGGTGCGTCGGGGGTGAGGCTCTTCCCGCTCCTTGCCGCCACTGGACTCGGCATGCTCCCTCGAACCTTCGCAATCTGTTCGGCGAGTGCTGCCGCCGCTGCGACTGGGGCGCACGACATTCAGAGCCTCATCAAGGAACAGGGATGGATCTGGTTCGGCGTCGGGCTGGCGTGCCTCATCACAGCGCTTGCCGTGATCGCGGCGATCGCCCGCCGCGCCCTCGCGAAGGCCGGACTCGCCAGCCTCTGAGCTACGGTGACTGCAGTGAGCGCTCTGGATCGGGAGCAGGCGGTGGAACCGGGCTCTTCATGGGCTCCTGCGCGGTCGGCCCCTCGAGGCGTCCCGCTGCGCCGGTGGACGCGTTCGCGACCGGCTCGGCCGGACGGGCTGGACCCGTTTGCGCGAGCCGCGCGTCGATCTCCGCGAAGTAATGATCCGCTTGAGCGAGAAACCCCTTCGCACGAAGCGTGTTGCGCGACTCGATGCGGACCTTGGGAATCCGGTCGGCGGTGTCGATGGCGACGGACAGCGTCCAGGTCTCCGACTCCCGGATGAGCGCCGCACCGGGCTTCGCCCGATCACGCTTCAACTCCCGGAAGATCTCGATGCGGCCGTCCGTCTCGTCGACGAACACACCGTTTTCCGCGACGAACCAGTCGGCATACTGCGGATGGCGCGCCGCGCCGAGCGCCGCCTGCCAGAGCACCTCGCGAGAGACGCCGGGGTAGACCCGCGATGTAGTTCCGCACCCCGCAGCCACGAGCAGCGCGAGGGTCGCAAGGACGCCTCGACACCCACGGCTCGCCTGAACAGCCTTCGTCATCCGACCGCTCCGACGTGCATCACTCTGTGGAATTGGCATTGGTGTAGACCTTCTGGACATCGTCATTCTCTTCGAGGGCATCGACCAGCTTGGCGACCTGCGCCGAGCGCTCGGCATCGACATCAACCATCGTCGACGGCACCCACATCACTTGAGCTTCGCTGACCGCGATCCCCGCCGCCTCAATCGCGTCGCGCAGGCGCAAGAGGTTCGATGAGGGAGTGGTGACCTGCCACACATCGCCCTCATCAGACACATCGTCGGCCCCAGCGTCGAGCGCCACTTCCATGAGCCGCTCCTCTTCGACCACGGCACGGTCGATCACCACCACCCCCGCGTGGGAGAAGCCGTACGCGACCGAACCGGGCACGCCGAGATTGCCCCCGTTCTTGTCGAAGATCAGGCGAATGTCAGGGGCCGTGCGGTTCAGGTTCGAGGTGAGCACCTCGGCGATGACGGCGACCCCACCGGGGCCATATCCCTCGTAGCGGATCGACTGGAACTCCTCGCCATCAAGTCCCCCTGCTCCCTTCTTGACCGCCTTCTCGATCGTGTCGCGTGGCATGTTCACGCTCTTGGCGTCGTCGATGGCGAGCCTCAACGACGAGTTGAATCGCACATCGGCCCCACCGGTCCGGGCGGCAACGATGATCGCACGCGAGGCCTTCGACCACACCTTGCCGCGCTTGGCATCGACCGATGCCTTGCGGTGCTTGATGTTCTTCCACGCACTGTGGCCGGCCATGG
>CANETX010000138.1 GCA_947441435.1 Planctomycetaceae bacterium | reverse complement strand
TCGAGGATCCAGTAGCGTCCAAAACACGGATACTACAGTAGTCGGAAGCGGAGTAGGGACCGCAACCGATGTTTAGCGGATCGGGATGGTGATGGGCGCTCGTCGTAATAAGGGACTGCGAGCATTCAAAGCCAAAGTGATTGAGGGAATAGGGACTCGCTAGAGTGGTTTCAAGGGATGTAGTTGGAACCAACCGATCTGCTGGTAGGGAAGAGGAAAAGGGAGGCCGGCCGCGAACCTGAAAAGGGCGCGGCCGAGCCTGTTTTTGGGCTCTATACTTCGCCCCCTCCATGATGAACCTGTCCATTGCCACTCGCGCCGCAGGAGTGCTCGCGGTCGCCGGAAGTTTCCTATTGAGTGCGAACGTCGCGCCCGCCGACGATGGACCAGCCGCACCTACCCAGTTCCTTCTCGCTCCAGCGGAGGCTCGTGCGCTGGGGCTCGACACGGTTTGGCAGTCACAAGTCAGAGTCGGGGGAGCCGGGACCGCCTCCACGGTATTCGTGGTTCCAGGCGACAGCGTGTTCGTCACCGACGCCGGATGTCACGTCGCCCGTGTGCTCGTCGAGAATGGATCGACCGTGTGGGCAAACGCCTGCGGCCGGGCGACTGATCGGATCTTCGATGTGGACCGCACGCGCTACGCCGCACGTCTCCCCGAAGGGCGCAATGGAGAGCTCACGCCCACGACCGAGCTCGACGAAGTGCTGGTAACGCTGGACGCCGGAATCATCTCGCTCGATGCGCACAACGGCCATCTCGTCCAGACGCAGCGGCTCGAGCGCGTGCCAAGCACGCGAGCCCTGCTCCACGGCCGATTCCTCATCTTCGGTGCGCGCGGGGGACAACTCGTCTGGCAGCAGTACCCCATCGGCCACCTCTGGAAGTGCAACGAACTCGGCGGAGCGATCCTCAGCGCACCGATCGAAGTTGGACCCGCGCTCGCCGCAGCAAGCACGACGGGCGATGTGCTGCTCGTCAATCCTGACACGACCCGCCAGATCTGGCGCCGCACGCTTCCGGGCGCAGTCCAAGGCTCGCTGGCCGCGGGTGACGGCGCCGTCTTCGCCGCGAGCGCCGATCAGGCCATCCACGCCTTTGAAGCCTCAACCGGAAAGACGCGATGGCGCCACCTGACATCCAAGGCGCTCACCTGCAATCTCTTTGCAGATGATGAGCGTGTCTACGGACAGATTCCCGGCGAGGGACTCGTCGCGCTCGCCACGCGCCCGAGCGGCATGCTAGAGCCATCCGTCGTCTGGTCGGCGCGAGTGCCCGGCGATGCGATCTGTCGTGCGGGGAATCGTCTTCTGGTGTGGGATGCGGCGACCAAGAAGTTGACGGCCCTCGACGCGGCCTCGGGCCACATCGAGGGAAGCGCGCATCTCGCGGATGTCGTCGACCTCGAGGTGACGGGCGCAACCGACCCGAACCTGTATCTGCTTGGCACGACCGGGACGCTCCAGCGGCTCGTGGTGCCACCGACTCCAGCGCCCATCGCCGAATGAGTGATCTCGTCCCAGTACGGCGTGCGCTCATCTCGGTGAGCGACAAGACTGATCTTGTCGGATTCGCGCGCACCCTTGCGGGTCACGGCATCGAGATCGTCAGCACGGGTGGCACGGCGGCGGCGCTCGCGGCAGCTGGAATCGCCGTCGTACCGATCGAAACGCTGACCGGATTCCCTGAGATGCTCGATGGGCGAGTGAAGACCCTGCATCCTCGAGTTCACGGCGGACTGCTCGGCCGACGCGATGTGCCCGCGCATGTCCAGTCCATGGCGGACCACGGGATCAAGCCGATCGATCTCGTGTGCGTGAATCTGTATCCCTTCGAGTCGACCATCCGGCGCGATGGCGTCACGGAGGAGGAGGCGGTCGAGAACATCGATATCGGCGGGCCGAGCATGATTCGGTCGGCGGCGAAGAATTACCCCCACGTCTGCGTCATCACGAGCCCGGGTCAATACGACCGCGTGTGCTCGGATCTGCATGCCCACCAAGGATCCACGACCGGTGCGCTCCGCCGAGAGTTGGCGGCGGCTGCATTCGCGCGGACTGCGGCGTACGACACCGCGATCGCCGCGTGGTTCGACCCGGCGGAGTCGCGTGAACTTCCCCAGACGCTGAACCTCTCGTTCACTCGGGCGGAGGAACTCCGCTACGGCGAGAATCCGCATCAGCGCGCCGCCGCTTACGTGCAGGCTGGATCGCGCGAGACGGCGGTCGTCGGCGCGCCGCTCCTGCATGGGAAGGCGCTCTCCTACAACAATCTCCTCGACGCGAGTGCCGCGCTCGAACTGGCGCAGGACCTCACGGACCTCGGGGACGCGCTGCGAGCCTGCGCGATCATCAAGCACACGAATCCCTGCGGCGCTGCGGTTGCCGACACGACAGCCGCCGCCTTCCAACGTGCCTACGAGGGGGACCCGCTCGCCGCGTACGGAAGCATCGTCGCCTTCAACTGTGTCCTCGACCCGGCGACGGCCGATCTCATGGTGGCGCCCGAGCGGTTCCTTGAAGTGGTCATCGCCGAGGCGTTCGAGCCGACCGCGCTCGCAACGCTCTCGTCGCGATGGAAAAACGTCCGGCTCATTGCACTCGGATCCATGCGCCATCGCGTGAATCGACCGCTCTCCTACCGCTCGATCCCAGGGGGGATGCTCGCGCAGGAACGCGACACCCTGCCCGTCAAGCCCGCCGAGTTCCAGCACGTGGCGGGACCTGCGCCGAGCGCGTCCGTGCTGGCTGATGCGGGATTTGCCTGCACCGTCGTCAAGCATCTCAAGTCCAACGCGGTCTGCATCGGTGCGGATGGCGTGCTCTGGGGTGCCGGAGCCGGACAGATGGACCGGGTCGCGAGTTGCGCGATTGCCATTGAAAAGGCCAAGAGCCGACTCGCTGCGGCGGACGCGGCGATTCCCGTCGCCGCCAGCGACGCGTTCTTTCCCTTCGCCGACGGACCGGAGCGACTCATCCGCGCGGGAGTGAAGTGCATCGCACATCCCGGTGGATCGAAGCGCGATGCCGACACGATTGCACTCTGCGAGCGAGAGGGAATCACCTGCCTCCTCACGGGATCGCGCCACTTCCGCCACTGAGTAGGATCAGTTCATGAGCGACGCGGCTGTGATCGATCATCCAAGTGTCCCCCTTGTCCGGCAGGCGTTTCCCGACTGCGCGATGCAGGCGACGCTCTTCCGGGGACAGACGACGCTCATCGTCCCCGCAGCGAAGGTTCACGCGATTCTTCGGTTCCTGCGGGATGCACCAGAGTGCGGCTACAACGCGCTCATGGATCTCTCCGGGATCGATTACCTGGGATATCCCGCTACGCAGCCTGGACGATTCGCCGTGGTCTATCAACTGGCTGCGCTCGGTTCGGGGAACCGTCTCTTTGTAAAGGTCTATCTCGACCCCTCACTCGATACCTCTGGAATCGTCGAGGATCCGACGCTTTATCTCGACTCGGTCACACGGCTCTGGCCCGCAGCAGAATGGGCCGAACGGGAGGTGTTTGACATGTTTGGCATTCGTTTCAAGGGTCATCCGGACCTCAGGCGGATACTCATGTGGCGCGACTATCCAGCCCATCCATTGCGCAAGGATTATCCGCTTACAGGCCGAGGCGAGAGAGAACATTACTCAGTAACGCCACGATCGCAAGGCTGATGGCGGCATCGGGGGCGGGGTCGGCGAAGCTCAACCCACGAACTCACGGGTTTTTTTGGAGTTTGCAGTTGCATCGGGTCATTCTCGGGTCATGGTCAGGGTGTGCCGGGGGTCGGATGAAAGCGCGTGGCTTCGCCGAGTGAGGTTTGGGTTTCAAGGGCTTCTGACGTCAGTGCTGCGACGAGGTCGAGGATCTCCGTGCGCAACGCCCTGATGGCGGACAGCCGGAAGCGAGAGTTGAGAGAGAAGATGAACAGCCAGTTCGACAACTCGACCCCCGCCTCCACCATGAGCAATTCCGTCGTCGCGACGAGTGCGCGACCGACGGACACAATCCCTTTGGTTGTTACGTTTCCTACCGTGTTTCAATGTCAGTGATCGGAAAAGGGACTCGCGCCACACCCTCAATCACGGCGTCGGGTTCCCAACAAGACAAGAGAGAAAGGTTTTATGAAGTCCTTTGCCCTACTGGGAGCCACTGCGCTCATCACCTCGTCCGCATCCGCGACTGTCACCGGCCTGTTGGTCGAGTCGACCTTCCATGCGGCGTCCAACCGAGACATTTACAGCGTGTACGTGCTGTCCAACGGCCCGACCGGCGGCGGTGCGTACGACGTCATGCTCAACATGATCGGCCACCAGGTCATCGCCGGCAACATGGCTGACGTGCTGCACACCGACAGCTACCTCAACGATTACGATGAGGCCGTCGGACACTGGAATGCGAGCTACACCAGCGCTTCGACCGGAACCGCTTCGAATCAGTGGAAGGACTCGTACGTCACCGTCACCGGCAAGACCGGCGCGGCCTCGTCGACCTCGCTTGATCCGAGCTTCGGGTCGGGAGTGAACGATCCCGCCAGCCCGGGGATCCCCGCCGCTGGCGGCTGGTACACCGCGAATCCCGCGGTGGACATCCTCATCCTGAACGGCAAGATCAAGGTCATGCAGTTCGCCCTCGTCCACGGCAGCAACGGCTGGAACGGCAAGGTGTCCGTCGGCTACAAGTTGCAGGGCACCACGAGTGCGCTCTACGCGATGAACCTGACCTACTCGGTCGGCGTTCCCGCACCTGGCGCGCTTGCGCTCCTCGGCCTCGCGGGCCTCGTCTCGCGTCGTCGCCGCAGCTGATCCTGCCGGTCGGAGCGATACTTCGAAACACTTTCACCCCTGTCTTGGCACCACCAAGGCAGGGGTTTTCGTTT
>CANETX010000137.1 GCA_947441435.1 Planctomycetaceae bacterium | reverse complement strand
GCTCTCTATGGTGCGCTCCTGTGGTTCGGGTGGACAGTCGCCAGCGCGACGCGTGGACTCATGGCGGGGCCCTCGGCTGGAGTGCCGCGTCTCTCGCCGTACGCCCGTCTCGTGTGCCTCGGAATCCTCGCAACGATCGGCTTGCAAGCCCTGATCAATGTGCTCGTCGTAACGGGAATTGCGCCGACGAAGGGGATCGCGCTCCCGCTTGTCTCGCGCGGCGGCACGGGATGGATGCTTACGTGTTTCTCGCTTGGGCTCGTGATGTCGCTTGATCGGATGCTGGCCCGGGAGGATGAGGCGGGAACGGTCGCGACGGATCAAGGCAGCGAGGAACCCGCCGCCAGTGTGGTTCCAACGGGATGACCTTGGCACCCGTTCACAGTTTTCCCATGGACGCAGCGGACACTCACACTTCTGCGGACTCGACAGGCTCGGCGGCCGATCGGCGACCGCGCCCTCGGGCCGTGGTGCTCGCAGGAGGCGGAACCGGGGGGCACATCGCTCCGGGACTCGCGATTGCGGAGCGCCTGCGGGCGATCGACCCGACGATTCGCATCGTGTTTGCGTGTTCGGCTCGACCCATCGATGCGGTGATGCTGCGCGATGCCGAGGCCGAGCACCGACCGATTCGTGCTGAGGGATTCTCTGTCCATCCCCGAAAGTTCCTGCGATTTCTCGCCGGGCTGATGCGCGCGCGCGCCGACGCCCGGAAGCTGCTCGCGGAGATTCGTCCCGACTGGGTCGTCAGTCTCGGTGGATTTGTGACGCCCCCTGTGGTCGCCGAGGCACAACGTGCGGCGATCCCTGTTCTTCTCGTCAACCTCGATGCGACGCCGGGACGGGCGAATCGCTGGGTCCAGAAGCGCGCCACGACGACGGTGTCGGCGGTCGCGGTCCCACGGATTCCCGGATTCGCGGAAGCGGTGATCGGGATGCCGATCAGGAGGATCGCGATCGCGCCGGCGTCGGCGGAACTCTGCCGCGCAGAACTTGGTCTGGACCCGAAGTCGCCGGTGCTCCTCATCACGGGAGCGTCGCAAGGATCGCAGAGCCTGAATGATCTCGCGCTGGCGCTCGCGCGACGCCACGGAGCCGCGATGCGTGACTGGCAGGTACTCCATCTGTGCGGTGGATCTCCTGCCGGGGGTGTGGCGCGTTACGAGCGTGGGTGGCGCGAGGCGGGAGTGCGCGCCGCGGTCCTGCCGTTCGTCCATCGAATGGGAGTGGCGTGGGGGGCTGCGGAACTTGCCCTGAGCAGGGCCGGTGCGAGTTCGGTCGCCGAAGCGCAGGCCAACCGGGTGCCGACGGTGTTCGCCCCGTATCCCTATCACCGCGACATGCACCAGCGCGAGAACGCGATGCCCCTCGTCGAGGCCGGGGCGGCACTCGTCGAGACTGACCTCATTGACCCCGAGCGCAACATGGATGGGCTTGGTGCGCGCGTGCTGGAATTGATGGCTTCCGCAGGCCGGCGGATGGAACTACGGCAGGCGCTCGCGAAGACGCCGCCACCCGACAGCGCGGAACGGATTGCCGACTTCCTCGTCTCGGGGAGAGGCTTCACGCGGACGGTTGCACTTGCATAGGGTCGTCTGGTTCTCGGCCTCGCAGGCGCATCGCAGCAAACTGACCCATTAGGATGGATTGATGATGGCTGACTCGTCTGCGGCGCGCGCATGGCTCGACTTGGTGGGGGCGCTCCATCCGGCGCTCGTCCACTTTCCATTGGCGCTCGTGATTGTCGCGACGATCGTCGAGGCCGCAAGGATCATCGGACGCCGAGAGGGCGTGTCGTCCTTCGCCGTGACCGCCGTCCGGTTCGGCGCGGTGTTCGCGGTGTGCGCGGCAGTCAGCGGGTGGTTCGATGCAGAGGCGACTGGTGCCGCGGACACGGTCGGGCTCTTCTTTCACCGCTGGGTCGGGATCGCTGTCGCCGGGATGCTGCTCGCGCTTGCGCTCGCGTCTTGTCTTGCGACAAGGGATGGTTCAGGGGCGGCACGTCGATGGTGGCGATCGGGCCTCGTCGCGTGCGCTGTCGGCGCGACGGTGACGGGCTCCCTTGGCGGAGACATGGTCCACGGAGAGGGGCACATCACTCAGGCACTCTGGCGGGCCATCGACGCGACGGAGCGGGGCCAGCGTCGCGAGGCCGAGGCTGCGGCGCGCGCGCAACTCGGGCTTCCGGCTGCGGAGCCATCGCCAAGCGCAGTGGATGCATCGCCTCCCGCTGCGACGGCAGGTCTGGCCCCGACGATCACACTCCCCGGTGCAATCGAATACGCGACGGCGGTCGCGCCGATCCTGGAGGCGAACTGCTACGAGTGCCACGGAGGGGGGAAGAAGAAGGGCGGAGTGCGCCTCGACGATGTCGCACGAATGACGAGCGAGCGCGATGGCGAGTTCGTCGTCAAGCCCGGAGCTCCCGATGAGAGTCTGCTCATCCGGTTCGCGTCGCTGCCCGCCGACAGTGAAGACCGGATGCCTCCCAAGGGCGAAATGCTCACGAGCGCGCAACTGGCGGTGATCGCGCAGTGGATCCGCGAAGGCGCGAACGGGGGGAGCACGGCACCTGCGGTTGCGGCGGAGACCCCGAAGTGGTCGCTCCCCGAGCGTCGTCTGAGCGAGGGGGAGCTCGCCGCCATTGACACGAGCGTCGCCGCGCTGGCCCGTGACGGGATTGATGTACGCAAGATCGCGCGCGAGTCGGCCTACTACGGAGTCGATGCGAGCCGCGCCTCGCCTCCCGCGACGAACGCGACGCTCGAACTTGTCGCGGTGATTGCGCCGCATGTCGTCGACCTCAATGCGGCGCGCGCCGCGGTGACTGACGACTGCGGGCGCGTGCTCGGGAAGCTCGTCGAGTTGCGCGATCTCCGCCTCGACTTCACGCGCGTTGGCGATCAGGTGGCGGCAGTCGCGGCCAAGCTCCCACACCTTGAGAGCGCAAACTTTGTCGGAACCGAGTTGACCGATGCGGGGCTTGGGGCGCTCGTTGCTTCGAAGACGATCCGTCGCCTCCATGTCTGGTCGTCGCGCGTGACGGCCGAGGCAGTGGATCGGTTGCGCGCGGCGCACCCGCAGATCCGCATCGACGACGGCAGGTGAGCGAGCCCGGGTCGCTCAGATCGGCGGATCGCTCGGGGTGGGCCAGTCGTCGGCGAGCAGGTCCCTCAGCATCGAGAACGCGTGCGGCGCGGCGCGGCCGCCCTCGGAGCGCTCAAGTGCAGGATCGAGATCGCGAATCCCCGCAACGGCACCCGTCAGCGCGACGCTGATCGGATCGGTCCCGATCGCGATCTCGTTGGCGGGGTCGTGCTTCCAATGGTCGAGGAGCGCGCACGCCTGATCCCAACGTGAACGGATGCCGCTCCCGGGTACTTGTCGATCGCGAGCAAGGCTGGCGAACTGCGCAGCAGCCCAGAATCGCGATTCCGCCGCAGCTCGGAGGCACTCCGATTGAAGTTGGTCCTGGTTGAGTTGCGCGGCCCGCGCTCGATGGCGGGTCATGACCCAGTCGATCGACGCTGACGGGGCCCGCTGCGCGTGGAGCGACTCGGCGAGCGTCGCGAGCGCGGCGAGGTCGTGGCGCGAGAGTCCCGCGTCGGCGCGGAGCGACTCGCCTTGCGCGATCGCCACCGAGAGTTCGGCGAGATTTCCCGCCATCGCGGCACTCCACACATTCGCCACGACCGTCGCTCGCTGGCTGCCGAGGTCCGGGTCGCGACGGATCAAGTCGGGTGGAAACAAAGCAGGGGGCCGCGGCGATTCTTGGGCGACTCTCACCCGCAGCATCGCGTCCGTCCAGCGCCCGGACGGTGGCAGCGCCCATGGATCTTGGATCGAGCTCGCCCCTGCGCGCTCAATGCGCTCGAATTCCGCCCACGCCACGGTTGACCCACCCACGGTCAAGGACATCCGCGTGGGTTCGCAGAGATCGGCCTGCTCAGACCTGCCAAACTCGACAGTCAGTTCCGTGCCAGGGCCAACGGTGCAGACATCGGCGGTGATCGCTCGCTCGTGCGACTGCTCGGCAGAGAGCGACATGGTGCGCTGCGCAACTTCAAGGACAAACCCTGCGCTCCGCGGAGTCACCGACTCACGCAGCGACAGAGTCAGTCGCCAACCTCCTTGGGAAAGGGGGGTCCACTCAGCCTTGCGCTGGCACTCGTCGCTGAGTCGCCCGTCGAGGCGCGACCAGTGCCAAGCCCGCAGTCCCGCGAAGAGGTCGTACTCGTCGGCCACGTGAGCGAATGACGGGGGTTCGGTCGGCCACGGAGATTCCCACGGTCCCCCGCCCGCCCACACGTTGACGCGCATCCCATCGTCATCCCACGCGACGACTGTCCGATCGGGCACGAGTGGGAAGTCCACGCCGCGCAGCGCGAGGCAGGGCTCGTACCAGTCGGTTCGGAGCGCCGCCGCACCATGACCGAGAGTGCCCGACCAATGGATGGCGACGGGAACCTCCGCTGCAGTGCCCTCGGCCACTTCTGCGAGGTACGCGAACTCGATGCCTCCTTGGTTGGCCACCAACCACTGGCACCACGCACACACTTCAGCCGGCATCGTGTGCTTCGACGGGGCGATCGGCGCGGCAGCGCCATATCCATCATCGAGAGATGCCCCCCACGCCGACGGAGCGAGTCCATCGGTGATGTCCGCGAGCAGGAGCGCCGGGGCGAGCGCCCAGTCGACCGACCGCTTGCGCCCAAGTAGGACCTCGTGATCGCGCCGGGCCAACTCGGCGCGCATCGCCTGAGCGGTGCGGTCGAGTTGCCCAGCGAGGATGTTCGCGGCGTCGGCGCGAGTCTCGGCGGGAGTCGGCAGATCGTCCGATGACAGTGCCGCTCCAGGCGAGAGCGCAATCGCCGCCGCGAGTGTCAGTGAAGGGATCATTGGATGAAGAAGTTGAGGTTGGCGGAAGCCGAGGACCCCACGG
>CANETX010000136.1 GCA_947441435.1 Planctomycetaceae bacterium | reverse complement strand
CCCTTCCCGATCGCCCCCTTCAGGTCCCGGTTCGTCGCGCTGACGAAACGCACATCCACCTTCTTCGCCTCGTTGGAGCCCAGGCGGACAATTTCCCCCTTCTCAAGCACCCGGAGCAGTTTCGGCTGCATCGGCAGCGGCATGTCCCCGATCTCATCGAGGAAGACTGTGCCCCGGTCGGCATACTCGAAGACCCCCTCGCGATCCTTGTCCGCCCCCGTGTACGCGCCGCGCATGTGACCGAAGAGTTGATCCTCAAGGAGGCTCTCGGCTTGGCCGGCGGCGTTGAACGGAATGAACCGGCGGTCCTTGCGCTTGGAGTGGACGTGGATCGCGTGGGCGACGAGTTCCTTGCCCGTGCCACTCTCCCCCGAGATGAGGATCGCGATGTTGCTCGGCGCAACCTGCTTGATCTGGGCAATGACCTGCCGGATCGCTGCAGAATCGCCGATGATCCCCTCAAATCCGTAGGCGGCATCGACCTGCCCCCGGAGCGCCTGGTTCTGGTGCTTCAGCATCACCGACTCCGCCGCCCGCTGGACGAGGTTGCGGAAGACGACGAGATCGAGCGGCTTGACGATGAAGTCGTAGGCACCGAGTCGCAGCGCCTCTTTCGCCGTCGGGATCTCCCCGTGGGCGGTGACCATGATCGTCGCCGTGTCAGGCTCCGTTTCCGCGACGGCCTTCAGGATCTCCATCCCCGAACGCGACGACTCCATCACAAGATCCGTGACAACCACATCGAACTTCCCGTGGCGCAATTCCTCTTCGGCCGCCTTCTGGCTGTTCACGATCGTGCAGATATGGCCCGGCTTCGAGAGCGCATCCGCCATCGACTCGGCGTGGTCGGGCTCATCATCGACAATGAGCACCTGCGCGCGGATTCCTTCCATGCCGGCCGACATGGCCCGGAGTGTAGGGAAACGCCCCACTCCGAATGCAAAGCCGACGACTCCCGCCTGCCGATAAAGTGACACCTATGAGCACGCGCACGGATGCGTTGGTCTGGTCGTCGTTGCCCATTCACTTCATCGGGATCGGGGGGTGCGGAATGAGCGGTCTCGCCCTCATGCTGCGCGCGCGCGGAGCGCTCGTGACTGGCGCCGACCAGTGCGAGAGCGAGACGACGGTCTCCCTTCGCTCGCACGGGGTCGCGGTCTCCATCGGAACGGACCCCGACTCCGTCCCCGAGGCGACGCGACTCGTCGTCGCGAGCGCGGCGATCAAGAGCGACCATCCTGAACTCGCCCGCGCGCATGCGCTGGGCATCGAATCGATCACCTATGCGGAGGCGCTCGGCCGTGCGCAGGCCGCCCGGACGACCGTGTCAATCGCCGGAACCCACGGCAAGAGCACCACGACGGCCCTGCTCGCGTATGTCCTCGTCGAGGCGGGACTTGATCCCTCGGTGATCGTCGGCGCGAACTGCCCGCAACTCGGCGGCGGGACGCGGACCGGATCGGAGCTCGTTCCGCTGGGCGCTCGCGCAGGCGCTCCGGGAGTGTTCGTCGCTGAGGCCTGCGAGTACAGCCGCTCCTTTCACAGCCAGCGGCCCACCCTCGCCCTCATCAACAACATCGAAGAGGATCACCTCGACTGCTATGGGTCCCTCGACGAGATCGTGAAGGCGTTTCGCGCCTTTGCCGGGCTCCTGCCTGCAGCGAGCGCGGGCGGACGACTGCTCGTCGCCCATGAGGGAGGGCACCGCCGGGCGGTCGCGAGCGGACTCGAGGCCGAAGTCGCGACCTTCGGCTGGAGTCCAAGCGCCGACTACCGCGTCGACTACGACCCCATCTCGAACTCGGCGACCCTCTGGCACAAGGGGGCGGAGATCCTCGCGTGGCGCGGCCGGCTGATCGGAGAACACAACGCGCTGAACTCTGCGGCGGCGGGGATCCTCGCACTGTGGCTCGGCGCGGAGCGAGCAGCGATCGAAGCGGCGATCGGCTCCTTCCAAGGACTGGACCGGCGCATGCAGTCGCTCGGCGAATGCACGCTGCGAAGCGGCGCGCGCGTCAAGATCTTCGACGACTACGGCCACCATCCGACTGAGTGCGAGCGCACGCTCACCGCACTGCGGACCGCGGAACAACCGTCGCGACTCATCTGTGTCTTCCAACCCCATCAACACAGCCGCACGCGCTTCCTTCTTGAGCAGTTCGCCCAAAGTTTCTCGAAGGCCGATCTGGTCGTCGTCGCACCGATCTACTTCGTCCGGGACAGCGAGATCGAGAAGACGCTCGTTTCCGCGGCCGACCTCGCCGAGAAGCTCAATTCGCGCGGCACCCGCGCGATCGCCATCGATGCCTTCGACGCAATCACCGCATTCCTCGAGGAAGAGGCGCGTGATGGAGACCTCATCGTCGTAATGGGCGCGGGCCCGGTGTGGACAATCGCTCACGCGCTGGCGGCGCGGGCACTCGAGCACGCGGGACAGGCGTCATGCGCACCGCCGCGAGCCGCTGCATCGCCGGACGCTGGCTGATTTCATGCGGGGATCGTTGGCCCAACCCGAACTCTTCACCGACCTCGACGCGAGGGTGGAACTTGACGCGCCGATGGGCCCTCTGACTTGGTTCCAAGTCGGCGGACGGGCGGAGGCCCTCGTGTCGCCGCACAGTCACGCTGCGCTCGCCACGCTCGTCACGCGCTGCCACGAGAGCGCCGTGCCCGTGCGCGTGCTTGGCTCGGGCGCAAACCTTCTCGTCGCCGACGATGGAGTCGACGGGGTCGTCGTGCGCCTCGACGAATCTGCGTTCACGCAATTCGGATTCGCCGACGCATCCGCTGCTGGAATCGTGCGAGTCGGCGCGGGCGCCGACCTGATGACGCTCGTCCAGCAGTCAGCGCGCCAAGGTTTCGACGGCCTCGCGCAACTCGCGGGAATCCCTGCGACTGTGGGCGGCGCGGTCACGATGAATGCGGGTGGCTCCTACGGCGACACGGCACAGGCGGTCGCAAGCGTCGGGCATGTGGGCTTCGATGGACAAGTGAGGCTCCTCTCCGCTGCCGAAGCGCGATTCACGTACCGCCACACGGAGATTCCGCCGGGGATCATCCTCTTCGCTGACCTTCGTCTCGAGCGCGGCGATCCCGCGGTCATCCGCGAACGGGTCAAGACGATCTTCAACTACAAGAAGTCGACGCAGCCGATGGCGGACCGCTCGGCGGGATGCATGTTCAAGAATCCTGTCGATCCCGCGACGCAGCAGCGCCGCAGCGCGGGGCAACTCATCGATCAGGCTGGCCTCAAGGGCAGCGAATCGGGCGGGGCCTATGTGAGCCCGATTCATGGCAATTTCATCGCGCTGCGCGAGGGTGGCTCGGCGGACGATGTCCTGCGCCTCGTGGCTCGGGTACAACAGCGGGTCCTCGAACACTCGGGCATCGGTCTTGAGCGCGAGGTGGTCGTCTGGTCCAAACGAGGTGAAGTGCGATGAGCGAAGTGAGTGTTCTTGTCCTGATGGGCGGCCCCGATGCGGAGCGCGAAATCAGCCTGCGATCGGGCAGCATGGTGGCGGCGGCCCTGCGCGAAGCAGGCGGGTTCACCGTCCACGAGCAGGTGATCGATCGCCTCACAGTCGGTGACCTCGGCACGATGCCCGGCGATGTCATCTTCCCCGTCCTCCACGGTCCCTTCGGCGAGGGCGGTCCCTTGCAGGATGTCATGGAGGCCGACGGTCGTCCCTACGTCGGCAGTCGTCCGCGCGCCGCACGGACGGCGATGGACAAGATCGCATCCAAATTGTTCGCGCGCGCGGCCGGCATTCGCACGCCACCGGCACGCGTGCTCGTCGCGGGCGAGCCCGTTGACCTTCCGCTGCCTCTCGTCATCAAGCCCGTCGAAGATGGTTCGAGCGTGGGAGTGCGCCGCTGCTTCACCGACGATCAAGTCGCCGCAGCCCGCGCGGAACTCGAACCGAAGTTCCCCTCGCTCATGGCCGAACGGCTCATCCAGGGACGCGAGATCACCGTCGGGGTGTTCGAGCGTGAACTTCTCCCGACGATCGAGGTGATCGCCTCGACGGAGTTCTACGACTACGACGCCAAGTACGAGCGCAACGACACGCAGTACATCCTTGATCCCGAACTGCCCGAGTCGGTCCGCGCCGAGATCGCCCACGCCTCGCGCATCCTGTACGAGCGCATCGGCTGCCGCGACCTCGCCCGCCTCGACTTCATGGTCGACGCCGACGGAGCGTGGTTCCTCGAGATCAATTCGATGCCGGGAATGACCGATCACTCGCTCGTCCCCAAGGCTGCGGCCCATGCGGGAATCTCCTTCGCGGAAGTGTGTGCGCGGCTCACCCATCGGTCGATCGCCCGAATGAAGGGCAACCACCGACGATCGCGCCCGGTCGAGGCGACCGAATCCTCGCCGGAGACGGATGCGCCCGTCTCCCCAGTCTCGGGAGACGAGACTCCGTGAACTTCCTGCGTTCGCCCGCAGCGGCATGGATCGGCGCCGGAGTGACGCTCCTCGCACTGACGATCGTCGCCTTCGGCTGGTCGATGCCCTCGCTTCGCCAGAGTGCCGCGATGGCCGCGAGCGGCCGCATCGAAGTGTCGTTCGCCGGAACACCGCGGTGGATGTCCGCGCAGGACCTCGCCCCGATCCAGGAGATCGTCCTGCGCGCAGCCGGCCCATCTCCCTACGACCGCGATGGTCTTGCACGCGCACGCGAGGCGCTCCTTGCGAGCGGCTGGTTCGACTCGGTTTCGCAGGTCACGCGCACAGGCGAGAACGCCATCGAAGTCGACGGCGTGTTCGCCCAGCCCACCGCGCTCGTCGCCGACAGTGCGGGCGATCACCTCGTCGATGCTCGCGGCACACTGATGCCGCGTTCGTACGCCCCCGGCACGGCGCCCGCCATCACGCGAATCACTGGGGTCCTGCTGCCGAGGCCAGCCGCCCCCGGCATCATCTGGCAGGGAGCGGATCTCGTTGCTGGGATTGAGAT
>CANETX010000135.1 GCA_947441435.1 Planctomycetaceae bacterium | reverse complement strand
GTCACTCGTTGTGCCAGACGCGGCCGTCACGGGCCATCATCGCGTCTGCTGCGGCGGGACCCCACGACCCCTGCGCGTAGTTCGACGCGATCGACTTTCGAATCGGCGCGGACATCGCATCGAGGAACGGCATCACTGCGACCCATCCCCCCTCGACTTCGAGGCGGTGCTTGTAGAGCGACTGATCGCCGCGCATCGCATCGACGAGGAGTGGCCCGTACGCCTCAAGCGCCTGGACGCCAAACTGCTTGTCGAAGTCCGCCTGCATCTCGACGCCAGCGATGGTGAGCGGTGTCCCGGGGACCTTGCTCTCGAAGCGAAGGCGCGTGCGCTGTGCGGGGGCGATCTCGATGACGAGTCGGTTGCCCTCGACGCCGCCGCTCGCATGGGGCACTCCGCGGAAGAGATCCGCAGCGGGCGGCTTGAACTGCACGACGACCTCGGTGCACTTCCTCGCCAGGCACTTGCCACTCCTTATATAGAAGGGCGTTCCCGCCCAGCGCCAGTTATCGACATGCAACCTGATCGCGGCGAAGGTCTCGGTCGTCGATCCCTTCGCGACACCCGCCAATTCGGCGTACGCCCCCTCGGTCGACGCAGCGGCGTACTGGCCAAGGACTCCATGCGCGGCGACCGCATCGGGAAGCGTCGGCCGGATCGCCCGCACCGCCTTGATCTTCTCGGCGCGGATGTCGTCCGCCGTCATCGTCGTCGGCGGCTCCATCGCCACGAAGGCGAAGATCTGCAACAGATGCGACTGGATCATGTCGCGAATCGCGCCGGTCTGGTCGTAGAACGCGGTGCGATTGCCGACTCCCACCGTCTCCGCCGCGGTGATCTGCACATGGTCGATGTAGCGGTGGTTCCACACCGGCTCGAACATCGTATTGGCGAAACGCAGCACGAGCATCGCCTGCACGACTTCCTTGCCGAGGTAGTGGTCGATCCGGTAGATCGCCTCTTCCTCGAAGACCCGGCCGAGCGCGCGGTTGAGGCTCGCGGCAGAGGCCTCATCGTGACCGAACGGCTTCTCGATGATGATCCGCTGCCAGGAGCGATCGCCGGGACTGATCGAGCACCAGCGCTTGCCCTCGGTGACGAGCTCCGCCTCGCTGATGCGGTCGACGATCGCCTCATAGAGTTCGGGTGCGACCGAGAGATAGAAGAGCCGATTGCCCTTCGTTCCCGCCGACTCGTCGAACTCGCGCAGCCGGTCGGCAAGCGCCGGATACATCGCGCCTTGCGCGGCGTCGCCCGCGAAGTAGTGGATGCACGACGCAAAGTCCTTCCACTTCGCCGCGTCCCAGCCCTTGGCGTGCTGCTTCGCGGACGCCGCGAGCTCGTCGCGCCAGCCGTCATCAGACTTCTCGCGACGCGAAACGCCGAGCACCTTCAAGTTGGACGGCAGCGTCCCCGCCGCTCGCATTTCGTACAGCGCGGGAATGAGTTTCCGCGCGGTCAGATCGCCGGAAGCCCCGAAGATGACGAGCACACATGGATCCGGCTTGCGCATTGCGCGCAGTTCTACCAAGCGGTGAGCATCGACATCGTCTCGACGACGCGCTTCCCGGCGGGATCGATGAGCCAGAGCCAATCGTCGAAGAGAAACTCGACGCGCGCCGCCAGAAGCGCCACGCGGCCCATGACCGTGAAGCCGAATGCCGCCCCGAAGGTGATCATCAGGTACCAGATGCCGACGCGCGCGCCCTTGCCCACGAGCCCCTTGTGCTCGACGGAAAAGAAGAAGTACGTCAGGCAGCACAGCACGCCGGCGACCACAAGGATGTTGGCGAGACTCGCCCACACCGTCGGCCATGCCGCGACGGCGCCTGTCGCGTCAGTCTTGAACGCGACGAGCGGCTTGAATGTCGCCACCGACTGCGCGATGAGATCGCTCTCGACATGGCTCACGATCTTGAGTCCTGCGGTCACGCCGATGATGAACGCGAGCGGCCACATGCTGATCCAGCCGCCCTTGGGTGAGAGGCGCATCAGGAGCAGCACGCCAAGCACGAGCGCGAAGCACATTGCCACGACTTGTGCTGGACCCTGGTCGCTCAGTGAAGGAAGGACCCACCCCTTCACAAAGTCGGGTGTCAATGCACCGAGCAACTTCGGCACAACCGTCTCCCAGAATCCGAGCACCATTGCGTAGGCCGCCGAGACGCCGACGATGACCGCTTCCGTGAATCGATACGCGGGGTTGTCGCGGTAGAGGAAGGAGAAGATCGCCAGCGTGAAGAATGCTGCGATCCACAGGCCGATGGTGCGCCCCCAACTGAAGACGACCTCGGTCTGCGCCGGGTTCGTCGCCTCTGCAGCCTTGTAGACGCGCGGCGGAACTTGCGCCCACGCCGTCCACTCGACCTTGGTTGCCGCCGTTCCCTTCGCCGCATCCGCAGGCACATCGATCGACACCGCCTCGGACTTCACATAGACGCGTCCCATGCCGCCACCGGTGAACGCACGAACGCCGATGAGCGCCGCGACCACCAAGCTCACCACGATCCATCCGCGCGAGAGCTTCATGGGCGAGCCTCCGCGCCTGCTGCGCCGCCGCCTGCCGCGCGCTCACGCTTCTGCGCGAAGAACGCGATGTTGCCGAGGATGATGAGGATCACCATCAGGATGTGCGCGCCGAGTTGCGGTCCCATGCGTCGCTGCGCCTCGAGGTATTTCGGCGGCGTCGGCGCATCGCCTTTGGCAAGCGTCGCGTTGACGAGCGACTCGTACTCGGCGGCCCCCTTGATGGCGCCGAGGAGTCCCGCGAGCTGGCCCGGGTAGTACGGATAGAGCTGCGGCGTCTGCACGCCGGTGCATCCCGTGACCATCGTGATCTTGCCGCCCGAGGACGAGACCACGTACTGCACCCACTCCTTCGCGCCGGGATATCCCGCGCTGATCGTGATGAGCATCGGGAAGTCAGCCACGCGGGTCACCCCCGAGAGAACCGGCACAGCGCCCGTCGCCATTCCCTCGCGGGTCTTGGGGAAGGCCTTCACGAAGTCGGTGAGCATCACCTTCATCACCGCTTCGTTGCCCGCCTGATAGCCGAGGTTTACATAGTCGCGCCCTTCGACGAGCGCGGGATAGTCCGCAGTGATGACACGGCGGATCGCGTCGTCGGCCATCTGTGCGCCGAGCGGCCAGAGAGCGATGAAGACCAGTTTGTGACCGCGCGCCGCGCACTGGCGGACGAGGCTCGTCGCCATCGGCGTGAGTTCGCCGCCCGAGGCAGGGTCGAAGTCGAATGACAACAGCACGCGGCTGCCCGCGGGCAACTTCTCGATCGCGTGGAAGACGGCGCGCGCGGCCGGGGTCGCGGTCTCGGGAAGCGTCTTCCCGGTGATCCCTATATAGATGATGGGCCCCGCAACGGCGATCGCCATGGCGAGGAAGATCCAGCGGCGATCGAGACGCTCAAGGATGCCGATGAACCCGCGCTTCACTTGTCGCCTCCCCCGCCCATCCATGAGCGGTCAACTCCGAGAAGGATGCGCAAGCTCGTCGCCGCCACGCCGAGGGCAATCCCGATGATGATCGCGCGATTTCCTGCGGTGTTGAAGACCTGCATGATGTAGACGGAGAGGTTTTCGAGGCGCAGTCCGCTCGCCCAGTCGGGGAGCCACCCCGTGAGCACGACGCCCGCGAATGTGCGGCCCAGCAGCACGATGAACGCGGTGACCAGGAGGAGGATCGCCTCGACATTCTTGGCGCGGAAGGCGCGGAACGCCGCGCTCGCGACGAAGAATGCCAAGAGCGCGAACATCGTCGAAGTGATGGGCACGAGCGCGAACTCGTAGATCCACTGGAAGACCGCCCCTTCCTGCTGAATCTCCCCCGACCACGGCAGCGCCGCGAAGTTCGGATTGGGGTGCGCGCCAATCTTGCCAAGGCCGACGACGAGCGTCGCGACGAAGCAGATGAGCGTGATGACCGCGTAGCCCCAGCCCTGATCCTTCCGCGAGATCTTCTCAAGATTGACTTTGGCGAGGCTGCCCGCGCCGAGGACGAAGGCGATGGCCGCGATGACATTGAATGCGTCGCCGAAGATCTCTCCGAGGCTCTCGGTCGCGGGGAAGAACGCGGAGAAGAGCATCGCGAAACCCGCGATGATCGCGATCCACATGGGGACGAGGCGCTTCATCGTCGTGCGTTCCTCATGAGCCGAAGAGTCCCTTGAAGAAGGAGAGCGCCGCGGGCATCGCGCCGTCGGGCAGGAGCGCGGCGAGCGTTGCGAGCGTCACGCCGATGACGATGGCCGCCGCGGCGATGAGTTTGGCGGCATCCTGGCCCTTGAGCGATCCCATCTGGTCGGGTTCGCGCGAGAGGTAGCTGCTGGCAGCGAAGAACTCCTCGCCGATCAGCGTGTAGTCGCAAGCCGCGACGAAGAATGGGAGCTGGCTGCTCTCGGCGGTGCCAGCGATCTGGATCGCGCCGATCGAGTTGCCGGTCTCGGCGAGGATGAGGCTCTCGGCGAAGAAGCACCCGAGGTAGAAGCATGCGGCGGGCTTCTCGCGCACCATGCGTCCCTGCACATAGGCGACGAATCCGAACTGCTCGTCGGTGATGTACCGGATGAGGTCGGGGTTGTAGGAGTCCGAGCGGCCCGCCGAGAGGTACGAGGCCTGCACCGTCTCGCGCGCGGCTTCCATGACGAGCGAGCGGCTCGTCGGCATCTCGATGGTCGCGTCGTACTCGGCGGCCGTGCGCGCGACATGGCCGAGCACGGTGATGCCCGCGACCGTCTGGATGTTGTCCATGTCCTGGATGCCGGCGATGAAGAGGATCGGTCGACCCATCTCGGTGGCGCGGCCGACGGCGTTGTCGACGGCGTCGAGCGCTGCGATGCGGCGGATCTTGAGCGGGCGACCCGAGCGCGCCAAGAGGATCCAGGCAATCACGCATCCGCTGACGGTCAGGATGCCGAGAAAGAGCGGGAGTTTCGCGCCGATGAAGAAGTTGGCGTGGGCGTGGACCGCCGGAGTCGCCTCGCTGGCGCTGCCCGTGCCAGATGCGTCGAGCGCGATGACGCGGAAGGCGTGGGGGTG
>CANETX010000134.1 GCA_947441435.1 Planctomycetaceae bacterium | reverse complement strand
TCGTGATCCCCGACCGGAAGGCGTAGGGAAGCCAGATGAGCGAGCAGACCCGATGCCAAAAATTGTTCTTGGTCGAGAGGCGCGAGACGAACGCCTCGAACTTCTCGGCGATCGTCAGGGGGAGATGCTCGGACTTGAGGGTGCTCATCGTGGGGCCAAAGCGCGGCGAATGGTAGCATCGAGCACGGAAGGATCGACGCATGGCGAAACTGGCAGTCTGTTCGTGGAGCCTCCGTCCTGCCTCGCCCGCGGAACTCATCAAACGCCTTGTTTCCTTGGGAATTCCGAGGGTGCAGTTGGCGCTCATTCCCTGCGTCGAAGAGGCCGCATGGGAGGGGGCGATCGCCGAGTTGCGCGCAGGTGGGATCGAGATCGTCAGCGGCATGCTGGCGATGGCAGGCGAGGACTATTCGACGCTCGCATCGATCGCCCAGACTGGCGGAGTGAGAAGCGACCGTCACTGGGGATGCAATCTTGATTGCGCGTTCGCGACCGCCGACCTCGCCGAACGATCTGGCATCTCCCTCGTCTCCTTCCATGCCGGGTTCCTTCCCCACCCGCCGAGCGATCCGCTGCGCGCGACCATGCTCGATCGGCTCCGGACCATCGCGGATCTCTTCGCCTCACGCGGCGTGGCGCTCGCCCTCGAGACGGGACAGGAGTCGGCGACGACGCTCGTCGAGGCGCTCACGGAACTCGACCGCCCGAGCGTCGGCGTGAACTTCGACCCCGCCAACATGATCCTCTACGGAATGGGAGATCCCATCGAAGCGATCGAGCGGCTAGCCCCGTGGGTGAGGCAGGTACACATCAAGGACGCGATTGGCTCGCGGGAGCCGGGGACTTGGGGGACGGAAACCCCCGTCGGCAAGGGGTCCGTGAAGTGGCGCGAGTTCCTTCCGCGCACGGCCGGCGTCGATCTCGTCATCGAACGCGAGGGAGGATCCTGCCGCGACGAGGACATCCTTGCGGCGCGCGATCTCGTGCGCGGCCTCGTTCCTACACTCTCCTAGGAATGCCGACCTACCTCTACTGCGTCGTGAACGAGGACGGAAGCGACGGGGATCGCTTCGAGGTCTTTCAGTCGATGCATGAGCCAACGCTGACCGCGCACCCCGAGAGCGGCCGCCCTGTGCGCCGACTCCCGGTGGCGAGCCAAATGCAGCTCGGCAGCGATGCGCAACGGCTCTCCAACAAGAATCTCGACCGTCTCGGGTTTACAAAGTACGAACGCGCAGGCAATGGCATGTGGGAGAAGAAGGCGGGCAAGGGGCCGCGCAACATCGAGCGCGGCGATGACTAGACCCGCGGCGGCCGCGACCATCGGCTGGGGGTTCTTCCTCAGCGCGAGTTGGACGTGGTGCATCGGGATGTTTCTTCCCTTCGTGCTGATGTGGCAATACGGTTCTGTCGGTTTCCTCGCCTTCGCGATTCCGAACGTGGTTGGGTGCGCGGCCTTTGGCTACATCCTTCGACGCGACGATGCACGTGCGCTGCGCGAGCGGCTCGGCGGATGGACGAAGGGTTTCTCGTGGGCGACGATCGCGTTCCAGGCGTGGTTCGCGGGATGGATGCTCCCGTGGGAGATCGGACTCGCCGTCGTGATCGGTGCGCTCCTCCTCGCGCGGAGATGGGGGAGCCGCGAGTGGATCCTCGCGTCGCTGGTCGCGGCGGCCGTGACGGCCGGCTGCATCTTCGATGGAGGACGAACGGCGCTCGCGTCGCTTCCCATGCAGGGCTCGCTCCCCGAAGCCGATCTCTATTTTCTGGCGCCCGTCATTGCGCTTGGGTTCCTCGCCTGTCCCTACCTCGATCTCACCTTCCACCGGGCGCTCGAAGAGTCGCCGAGCCGACATGCGTTTGGGATCTTCGGCCTCCTGTTTGCCGCAACGCTTGCCGGGATCGCAACGCTGTGGGATCCCGCACCGATCTCGGCGGCCATTCCTTGGGCGCTCACCATCCTGTGGGCGGTGCAGCTCATGTTCACGATCGGAGTTCACGCCCGCGAGGGGTTGACGCCGCTCGAAGGTGCGCGGAGATCATCACGCGGCGCAATCCTGTTCCTTGCGTTGGCAGCGCTCGCAACTGGCTGGGTCGTCCACTCCGAAGCGGTCTACCTCCGATGGCTCGGCTTCTACGGCCTTCTCTTCCCGTTCTTCCTGGTGTTCCGCCTGCGCTCAGTGCCGACCCTGTGGGGGTGGGGTGCCATCGCCGCCAGCCTCCCCTGCTACGAATTGGGGTTCATCCGCCATGAGACAGTCTGGCTTTCCCTCCCACTTGCCTTGCTCGTTGTCCTCTTGATGGCACCATTGGACAAGGGACGGAGGAAGGAGCCGCTTCGCGCATGACCAATCTCTCCCTCACACCCCTCGACAAGTCGCGGTTCGACGCTTCGGCGGCGCGCCACCTCCTCAACCGTGCCGGTTTCGGGGGGACGTCGGAACAGGTGGATCGGCTCGCGGCGATGGGTCCGAGCGCGGCGGTGGACTATCTCCTCGACTATCAGTCCGTGGGCGCGCTCGCCATCGAGGACAGTGCGTTCGACAAAGACATCCGCAGGCCCGCGACGCCGGCGGAGCGCGAGATGGTGACGATGGCACGCCGCTCCAACGACGAGTCGATGCTCGAGCAGGTCCAGAAGATGCGCAACGAGCGCGATGGCCTCGACCGGACGCAGGCGCGCGAACTCCAGAAGTGGTGGTTGAAGCGGATCATCGAGACTGGTCGCCCGCTCGAAGAGAAGATGACCCTCTTCTGGCACGGGCACTTCGCGACTGGGTACCGGACGATCGAGGACAGCTACCACATGTTCCTCCAGAACCAGCTCTTCCGAAGCCATGCGACGGGGAACTTCGCGGATCTCGTGCTTCGGATCCTGCGCGACCCGGCGATGCTCAAGTACCTCGACAACGACGAAAGCCGACGAGGGCGCCCCAACGAGAATCTCGCGCGTGAATTGATGGAGTTGTTCGTGCTGGGTGAAGGGAACGCGTACACCGAAGCGGACATCAAGGAAGGTGCACGGGCGCTGACGGGGTACACCTTCAACGATGACACCTTCGCGTTCAACGAAGGCGGTCACGACGACGACTCCAAGACGATCCTCGGGCAGACGGGAGCGTGGGATGGCGATGACTTTGCGCGGATCATCCTCTCGCGCAAGGAGTCCTCGGAGTTCCTCTGCGGCAAGCTCTACCGGTTCTTCGTGAACGATGCCCCGGGAATGCCGACGAAACCGATGGCACCCGTCATCAAGGCGCTCGCTTCTGAACTGCGCAAGCAGCAGTATGAGTTGAAGCCGATGCTCAGGATGCTCTTTCGGAGCCAGCACTTCTATGACGCCGACAACCGCGGCGCGTCGATCAAGAGTCCTGTGCAATTGACGGTGCAGACCATCCGCGAACTCGGCGTTCCGCCGCGCGATCTCTCGACCCTCAACTCGGCGACCGACCTGATGGGACAGAGCCTCTTCATGCCCCCGAGCGTGAAGGGATGGGAGTGCGGCCGCGCGTGGATCAATACGAGCACGCTGTTCGTTCGGCAGAACCTTGCCGTCTATCTCATCACCGGAAAGCGTCCCGACGCCTTCGACTGGGACGAAAGCCTTGCCGAGTGGCCGACCGCCGCCCTCGAGGCGGCAATCGCGGCGCGCACGGGGGGCGACTCGTCCAAGGCCTCCGATGCACTCTTGTCAATTCTTCTTGCGGTGGACGCGCCCCCGGAGCGCCGCAAGCAATTCACCGAGTTTGTCGCTTCTCTCGGAGGCGATCTCAAGGGGCAGCGGCTCGTGAGCGCACTCTGCCTCGTCACCGCCATGCCTGAATACCAACTCTGCTAGATACTGGAGCCCTCATGTCATTCATGGAACCCACCACACCTTTCTCGCGCCGAGTCTTCCTCCAGCAGGGAGTCACGCTTGCCTCGCTCGTCTCGACGATTCCGTGGTTCGTGGAAAAGTCCGCGCTCGGGATGCTGCCGCAGGATCGGCGCGTGTCGAGCCAAGCCGGAGTTCCCGAAGACCGCATCCTCGTCGTCGTCCAGTTGAGCGGCGGCAACGACGGACTCAACACGGTCGTCCCCTACGGTTCCGACGACTACTACCGGGCGCGGCCGCAGATCGGCGTCGCGCTGCCGGGCAAGGACAACGGCGCGCTTGAACTCGAGAAGAAGTCTGGGATCGGGCTGCACTCGAACTTGCGCGGGCTGAAGGAGCTGTATGACGACGGCCGACTCGCCGTCATCCAGGGAGTCGGCTATCCGAATCCGAATCGATCACACTTCGCGTCGATGGATATCTGGCACACCGGAAACCGCAACGGCCGCGGCGATGGTTGGATCGGCCGCTATGTCGACTGCACCTGCAATGGATCCCCCGCCGCGGATGCGCAAGTCGCCATCGGACGCACGGCGCCCTTGGCGATGATCGGCGGGTCGGCGAAACCGGTTTCATTCGAGGATGCACGGCTGTTCCAGTGGATGGGCAAGGATCTGCCGCATGGGGGTCATGGCATGGAGCGCCCCTACGACGAGATGAACCGTGCGGGACAGCTGCCGGGAGTCGATGCGGGATCGCAGGCGGCGTTCCTCATGCGGACTGCGCTCGATGCGCAACTGTCGAGCGACCGGATTCGCACGGCGATCGGCAGGACGCCACTCGTTGCGTATCCGGGGACGAGGTTGGCGAATCAACTGCGCTCCGTGGGTGCGATGATCCGCGACGGCCTCGGCACGCGCGTCTACTACGTGACGCAGACGGGGTTCGACACGCACAGCAACCAGCAGGGTGCGCACGGGAATCTCATGCGCGAACTCTCGGAGTCGCTCAGTGCGTTCCAGAACGACCTCAAGGCACAGGGCAATGACAAGCGCGTCGTGACGATGGTCTTCAGCGAGTTCGGCCGCCGGGTGAAGCAGAACGCGTCCGGCGGCACCGACCATGGCACTGCCGCACCGATGTTCGTGATCGGAGCACCGATCAAGGGAGGACTGCACGGCGACCATCCGTCGCTGACCGACCTCGACAACGGCGACCTCAAGTTCACCACGGACTTCCGCTCGGTCTACGC
>CANETX010000133.1 GCA_947441435.1 Planctomycetaceae bacterium | reverse complement strand
TCAAGGCGGTGCTGGAGATGCATCACCAAGTCGAGGCCCCGCAGGATCCGACGATCCCAATGTCGACGAGGCGCGGATTCGCGGCCATCCTCACCCAGATCTGCATCATGGACATCGTCTTCTCCATCGACTCGGTCATCACCGCTGTCGGCATGGCGAACAACCTGACGATCATGGTTGCCGCCATTGTCCTGGCGGTCGCGGTCATGATGGTGTTCTCGGGAGCCGTCTCGCGGCTCATCGAGCGCCACCCGACACTCAAGACGCTCGCGCTCTCCTTCCTCGTCCTCATCGGCGCGGCCCTGCTTCTCGAGTCCGTGCACATCCCCTTCCCCAAGGGGGCGATCTACTTCACGATGGCCTTCTCCCTGGGCATCGAAATGATCAACATCCGCATGCGGCGGAAGTCTTCCGCGCACGCCGCTGCCAAGTGATCGAGGACGAAATCAGGGGGTCCAGCTCGAGAGGACCACCGTCATGTCCTGGCCGTCCGTGGTTCCGTCGCCGTTGATGTCGGCGCAGGGGGCACCCCAGCACGAGAGGATGATGGTCATGTCCGATCCGTTGACGACACCGTCGCCGTTGAGGTCGGCGGGATTCGGCTCCGGGCAGGTCACTTCGCCACTGGCCGGGACGATCTTGTAGATGCCGCCGCCGTGATCGACGATGTAAAGCTCGCCGTTGCCGTCTTCGCCGAAGGAGGCGATCTGGTTGACTGCTTGGCCGCCGATTGCCGTCTGCAATTCGGTGTTGCGGGTCACGAACTCGGTGACCGCCCCACCCACCATGCGGAACGACCAGGAGTTGTTCGACGAGTAATCAGCGTAGAAGTAGATCCCCTGCATGTCCGGCATCGCGCAGCCGCGATACACATAGCCACCGGTGATGCAGTAGCCACCAGCTGCCGAGTGCGTGTGCGTGCGCACGGGGGCCGTAAGCGTCGCGCCATTGCAGGTGCAGCCCGAGAGTCCGGTGCAACTCGTTCCCTCGGTGCAGCGCCAGCCGTAGTTGCGACCACCAGCCGCAGTCACGGCCTCATAGTCGATCTCCTCGACGGCGTTCTGACCGACATCGCCGATGTAGATGTCGCCGTTGTCGCGGTCGAACGACCATCGCCACGGGTTTCGCAGTCCGTACGACCAGATCGTGTCGTCAGCGGTGGTTCCGCCACCCATGAATGGATTGTTGGCAGGAATCGTGTAGTACGGCGAGACGCCGCCGACGGTCGGCGTGATGCGGTGCATCTTCCCGAGTCGACTGGACAGGTTCTGTGCGTTGCCCGCCGGGTCGTTGGCGCTGCCGCCGTCGCCTGTGCCGAAGTAGAGGTCGCGCGTCCCCGGGCGGAACGCCAGCATGCCGCCATTGTGGTTCGTGTACGGATCGGCCCAGCTCATCATGATGACGCCGGTCGCGTTGGCGACATTCGGATTCGTCGCGCTGCGGGTGTACCGCGCGACGATGTTCAGTGTCGTCGTATAATACACATAGAACTGACCATTGTTGGTGTAGTCGGGGTCGAAGGCCATCCCAAGGAGCCCTTGCTCGTCGCTCACGCTTGCGCCGCCAGTCACGAGCGCGTCGATGTTGAGGAACGCGGTTGTCAGGAGCGTCGGTGTCGCCGTAGAGATGTCGATGATCCGGATGAGTCCACGCTTCTCGATCACGAAGAGCCTGGTTTCGTCCCCGGGTGCGGCGGTGAGGAAGGTCGGGTAGGTCAACCCCGAGGCAAGAACCAACTTCGGCTTGATTGCGGTCGTGCCCGCAAAGGCGCTTGAGGAGATGGCAAGAGCGAGAGCGGCGATGAGTGTCTTTCGCATGGGTTCCTTTGTTGGCGATCTATACGCGTTGAGCAGAGAGACGGTACATCGAAACGGACCAAAAACAAGCGGGGAGGGGCCTCAGAACGGTTATCGCGCCTTGAGCACTGCTGCGATCCGGGTCGCCGCCGCGCAGAGGCGATCGGCTGCAGAAATGGCCTCTGCAGGGGTGGCTGCCTCGGCCAAGGCCGGGAGTGCCGTGGCCGCATAGCCAGAGTTCCGGTCGCTCGCGAGCGCCAAGTTCCGGAACCACGGTCGCCCGGGGACCCCGAGGGGGTCGAGCATGGCGCGATCGAGCTCCCGGGCCCTGCGATCGAGTTCGGCGGCGATGCTCGGTGCCACCGACTCGCTCGACCCATTGGCGTCATGAACTGCCTGATCGAAGGCGGTCGCGTCACTGAGGCACGCCCCGAAGCACTCCGACACTTTCGCCGCAGCGGCGCATCGCGCAACTTGGAGAGGATCCGCCAGATCGGAGTTCGCGTTGGCCAGCGCGATGCACGCCGCGCGAACCTCGGCGATGAGATCAGAGGCCGACACAGGAGTGACCTTCGACTGCGAGAGCGCCGATGCAATCTCGAGCGTCGCCTTCGAGACGGTCGACGCGCTGGCGTAGTCCTCGCCGATCGTCTTGCGGTACCACGCCGTCGTGTCGTAGTTGGAGTGGTAACTGGTGCCCGGCGCACCGGAGGCCCCGATCGTGATCGATGGGACTCCCGTGTGAAACACGAATCCGATGTGGTCGCTCCCGGCGCCAACATTGCCGACCTTCGTGCGCTCGAGGCCGGAAGCCGCTGCACACGCCGCCTGCAGGGATGGCGATGACCCAACCCCGAGATTGGGCCCCATTGAGGCCATGTCGAGATTGATGTAGCCGCGGACGCCACCGAGTTGGTCGCGCCGCGCCTCGACCCACTCCGTCGAGCCGATGATCCCGTATTCCTCTGCTCCCCACGCGCAAAAGACGATGTCGCACTCGGGACGCAGCCCCTCGCGCGCGGCGGCGGCGAAGATCTTGGCGCACTCCATGAGGACGATCGTCCCCGCGAGCGGGTCCGCCGCCCCGAATCCCCACGCATCGTGATGGCAGCCGATGATGACGGACGATCCGTCCTGCTTGGTGCCTCGGAGGCGAGCGATCACATTGGCGGTTGGTCGGACCTCGCGCTTCTGCTCGACCTTCATCTTGATGCGGAGGTCCTTGCCTCCGTCAAGCCGGTAAGGCATTTCCAGACCACCGCGCCATGCCTCATCGGGGACTTCCGGCCCCTTCATCTTGGCGAGGATCTGCCCGGCCGCGCCGTATCCGATCGGCTGCACCGGAATGCGCGGCAGGTCGACCGTTGCAGGATCGACGCGCGCGGCATCCTTTGTCGCCGGAATCATCGGCGTCAATGGATCGCCGGGATAGGGCAGCGTGCCGACGGCGCCGCGCTGGATGCACGTGTCATTCGCCCAAGTCCCCTCGGGATAGACCGCACCCTTCTTGAAGCCGCTGTCCGCAGGGTCGATATACATGAGGAGCCCGACCGCCCCTGCGGCCTGCGCGAATCGCGCCTTGTATCCGCGGAAGTTCGCGCCGTAGCGGGCGATCACGATCTTGCCGGAGACGTCCACGCCGAGCGCCTTGAGCCGGGCAAAGTCCGCGGGAGTTCCGTAGTTCGCGTAGACAACTTCCGCCTCGACCTCACCAGAACCGCTGTAGGCATTCCATCCCCAGGTGAGCCCCGGATGCGCGGCGGCCGGATCCTCGGCGAGGTTCTTCTCGATGATCGGAAGCACTCCCCTGCGCGTTCCCTGCGGCGAGCCAGACTCGACGATCTCGACGCGGGCGGAGACTGGATGCGCGAGATAGGGCCAGAATTCATCGACCTCGACTTCGAGTCCCATCTCCTTGAACGCAATGGAGAGCCTCCGAATCTCCCGCGCATCGCCATCGGTTCCTGCGACATGCGGCTCGCTGCCCAAGAGGTCGTGCCACTTCCGCAAACTCGACGGATCGATCCGCGGCGCGAGTGCCTGCGAGAGATCCCCGGCCAACACGAGCGTGAGCGCGATCACTTCTTCTCCCCCAGCACTTCGGGCCACGGGTTGCCGGTGTGGCAGACGCGTCCCGTCCGCTCCACATAGTCCTGGTGATACTCCTCAGCGGCGAAAAACTTCTTCGCGGGTTCGATCTCGGTCACGATCGGCTGGGGCCATCTCCCCGACGTGCGAAGTTCCTCAAGGAAACTCCGCGCCTCCTTGAGTTGCGCCTCATCCGAGCAGTAGACGCCGCTTCGATACTGCGATCCATCGTCCGGGCCTTGCCGATTGAGTTCCGTCGGATCGTGCATCCGGAAGAAGCCGTCGAGCAGTTGTCGGTAGGAAATCAACTTCGGGTCGAAGAGCACCTTCACGGCTTCGGCGTGGCCGGATTCGTCGGTGCACACATCTTTGTAGGTCGGGTTGTCAGTCTTCCCTTGCATGTATCCGCTCTCGACGGCCGCGACGCCGGGCGCTTGTTGGAAGGAGTGCTCGACCCCCCAGAAGCAGCCTCCGGCGAAGTACGCAACCTGCAGGTTGGTGCTGGTCGGAGCCCCCGGCAGCGGCGTCCCCTTCTCAAAGAAAACAAGCGCAGCGCTGTTGAGACAATACCGCTTGCCCGTGGGTTCTGGCCCATCACCAAAGACATGGCCGAGGTGCGCGCCGCATCGCGCGCAGTTGATTTCCGTGCGGACCATCCCGTGCGACGAGTCAGTCGTGCTGGAGACATGCGCAGGGTCGAACGGTGCGAAGAAGCTCGGCCAGCCGGTGCCCGAGTGGAACTTCGCCGTGCTCGAGAAAAGCGGGAGGGAGCACACCACGCAGCAGTAGGCCCCGTCCTTCTTGTTATCGGTGAGATTGCCGCAGAACGCGGGCTCAGTCCCCGACTTCTGTGTCACTCGAAATGCCTCCGGATCAAGCTTCTTGGCGAGCTCCTCGACTTGATTCCGGGAGAGTGGCGTGATGTCGTACCCGGAGCGGGAATTGGTCGAGTGGATCGGCGGCACGACGGGAGGCTCCTTGGATTCAACCGGCGGATCGGCGCAGGCGGCGAGCATCAACAACACCAACGTCGCTGCCTGAGCCATCATCGAAACGAGAATACCCCTCTCTCCCATCAACCTCCCCCCATCGTTGCCCGTACACTCTTGTAGTTCTTTGACAATCGGGGCCGAACTGGCTTCGACCGGCTCGTCATGGCCTGTCGTCGCGCGTCGTGGAGCATCCAGGCCACGTAAAAAAGGATGCAAAAACACGT
>CANETX010000132.1 GCA_947441435.1 Planctomycetaceae bacterium | reverse complement strand
CGGGCCTCCGGGCGACTGACCGCGGAAGAGGCAGCCGCCGTCCGGCAGCGGGTCGGTTCGATTGGTCTCCCGACGGCCCTTCCGCGCCGACTTGACCCCGCAGTCCTTCTGGAAACCGCCCGCAGCGACAAGAAGGGCAGGGGTGGGGTCCCAATCCTGATCCTGCCGAAACAGGGGCACGGGGTCGAAGTCGTAACCGACCACGCCGAAGAGCTGTTCGTCGGCGGCGTCGAGTCGATCATGCCGTGAGTGGGGGACTCGGCGGTCGACCGCACTCTCAAGTAGTTCGATGGGAGGGACCGATATCCAGTGATGCGGGTTGTTGCAGTGGTGAACCAGAAAGGTGGCAGTGGCAAGACCACGACCGCTGTGAGTCTCGCGGCGGTGCTTGCAGCAAGGAAGAAGCGGACGCTCCTCATCGACCTTGACCCGCAGGGACATGTGGCGCTCGCACTGGGCATCCCCGCGCAGCGGATCGAGCACGGGATCGACGAGGCGCTCGTTCAGGGAAGCGGCACGAAGCTCCTCGACGAGGGGCTGTTCTGGGAACCAGCCCACTCGTTGGTCGTCGCTCCGTGCACCGTCAATCTCGCGATGCTCGAGGCTCCGCACGGTCCCTTGCATGATGCCCCCGACCGCGATCGGCGACTCGCCGGACTGCTCGACCGCCTCGCCCCCAAGTTCGAGTGGTGCATCATCGACTGCCCGCCGCACATCGGACTCCTTGTGTTCAACGCGCTGCGCGCCTGCGATGAGGCGCTCATTCCCGTCGAGACGGGGTTCTTCGCGCTGCGCGCCGCGCAGCGTCAGGTCGCGACGGTGCGGGCGGCCGCGGCTCGACTGCAGCGGTCGATCGCCATCCGCGTTCTGCCGACACTCGTGCGCACCGAATCCCGCGTTTCGCAGGACATTCTGGGAGCGATCGACCGTACCTTCGGCACCGACGTGGTCCCGACTGTGATCCATGAGCACGACATCCTCCGCGAAGCGGCGAGTTTCGGGCAAGCGGTGACGGAGTATGCGCCGACCTCAGAAGCGCGCGCGGACTTCGAGCGGCTCGCCGATTGGTTGGAAGCGCAGCCCATCGTGAGCCAGCGCGAAGGTGGCATCCCTGCGGGAAGCGATCCGTCGAATCCGGATCATGCGCTGATGGCCAAGTTGAGCGCCCCTCGGACGAACACGCGATCAATCGAACCTCCGGTCGTCGAGATCGAGCCTCCGCCGGGATCCTCCGGACGCGATGGCCGACTCACCGAAGTGGCGCAGCGATTGAAGGCGCCGAGGCCAACGACTACGCCATGACAAGAGCCGCCGACGATTTTGACGCGCTTGCAGGAGCGTTTCTCACTCCGGGAAAACCGGCGCGCCAGCGCCGGGATGCGGTGTACCCGCCCACGCTGCTCGTCGTCGGAAACGTCCCCACACTCGCGGGGATCTGGATCGCGCAGTTCGCCGATCAGATGGCGCGCACGAAGGGGCCGGTCGCTCTGGTGCGTCTTGATGGCGCCGCGAGTCGCGGGGAACTGTTCCGCGGACAGGGGCGCGCGCTCCCGGGAGATGCGACCGCGTGGATGGAGCGGGCGGGAGCGATCACGCGAAACTGGGTGCTGTGTGTCGACTCGCGGGCGGAGGCGTCGGCCATCGTTGCCAGCGGATGCCCGATCGTGATCCTCAGTGGCACCGACGAGGCAGCGCTCGCCGCACTTCGACGAAAGATCGAACTCATCGATGCGGCGGCGCGGGAGGGCGGGCTCGGTTCGATGGCGGTCGGGCTTGCGTTGGTCGGCTCTGCGGAGGATCTCCTGAAGGATTCGGCGACGCGCCTTGCGGCATGGGCCTCGGACAGTCGACTCGTTGTCCGGCCGCACTTGGCGATGCATGCGCCGCGGGTCGAACGAGTCGAGTCGACTGGTCCTGTCCCCCTTTCGATGTTCAGCGCGCTCGATGAACCGAGTGCTGCGGAACTCATCGAGTTGGCAATGGAGGGGCATCCGACGCGGCTCGCGGCGCCTGCGATTGCAGCGCCGGTGATCGACGAACAACCGGTGCCCGTGCAGCGTCCGGTCGAGTCGGCGCCGAAGTCGCGCCCCGCCCGAGTGGTTGCGGCGGCCGACGGGATCGACCTCTTTCCTGAGTTGTCGAAAGTTCCCTTCGAGTGTCCCGACGCCCCCGGCGTTGCGCTCGGTTGCGATCAGGAGGGGGCGCTTCATCTCATCGCCCAGGCGGCCGATCCACACGCACTGAAGTCAGCGCTCAACTGGGCGCGGGGGAACTGGCGGCTACTTCGGGCGGCGCACCCTGCTCTCAAGGGGGACGGTCCGACAGTCGTGGAGCACCTCGTCCTCGACGATGCTCGCGAAGCGATCTCGCTCCATCGCACAGGCGTCCTGCTGCACACGGTCGTCACGGCGCAGAGCGCAGCGGGCCCGGTGCGCGTGCGCGTCGACCTCAACGATCCCGCGACCGCCCGGTCGCGCTGAGAAAACCTCAGGGAATCTGGCTGCGAAAGACCCGCAGCCAGTTGCCGCTCGCGAGTCCATCGCAGTCGGCATCGCTCCAGCCACGCTTCGCGAGCGCGTCGGTGAGCGCACCGTAGCGATCGGGATAGCGGAGTTCCTCCGGGACAACTTCGGGTCCGAATCCGCCATCGAGGTCGGAGCCGAGCGCGCTGATGGCCCGAGTTCCTGCGACTTGCGCGATGTGTTCGACATGGGCGACGGCGTCGGACAGCGTTGCGGGCCGATCCTTCGCCAAGAATGTTCCGTAGAGATTGAGCCCGACGACGCCGCCGCGCCTGGCAATCTCGCGCACCTGTGCATCGCTGAGATGTCGCTCGCTGGGATTCATGAGTGCACGGGCATTGGAGTGCGAAGCGACGACCACGCGCGTCGTAGTCGCGCACAGGTCCTCGAACGACGCATCGCTGAGGTGGCTCGCGTCATGGATGATGGAAAGTTCATCGAGCGCCCTCACGAGATCGCGTCCGAGGGAGGTCAGTCGTCCGGGTCGCGCGTTGCCGCCGGTGAAACGCGAGCCGTGCGCCCATGAGAGTCCGACCATGCGCACGCCGAGCCCATGCCATCGCGCAGCATCTTTCGCGTCGCGGATCGGATCGGCTCCCTCCATCAGGATGACGAGCCGCAGGCGATCCGTCGCCTCAAGGTCGGCGCGCGTCCGAACAATTCGCACGAGGCCGTCGCGCTCCATCTGTTCGTAGCAAGCGATCTGCAGCAGCGCGGCACGATTGGCTCCCTCCCAATCGTCGTGGTCGGCGTAGCCCCACGGCTTCCCGCGCGCTTCCTCCCCCGGTTCTACGAAGAGCGTCGCCGCGACGATCCCGACACTTCCTCGGGAAAGTCCCCCGAGGCTCACGCTGCGTGGGCACTCCAGTGATGGTTCTTGCCTCAAATCACCTGTATTCGCCGCGACATATGCAAGGTCGAGATGCCCATCAATCCACGCTCGACCCATCGTGAAAGGCTAGTCGGTTGCGCGGGCGATCGACTACGATCTCCCCCCCTCATGGCGGTTCTCTCTCCGAGCCTCCCGGCACAGCCATCTACCGACGCGCGCCTTCAGTGGAAGTCGCGCTGCGCCATGGGGGCGGTGACCGTCGCCGGAAGTGCGCTCCTGGGTATCGCTGCCTGGCTGACTCCGTCGGCGGAGGGATTCGGGACACACACCCAACTGGGCATCGCACCCTGCTCTTGGCCCGCGACGGTCGGCATTCCCTGCCCGAGTTGCGGAATGACGACGGCATTCGCTTGTGCGGCCGATGGACGCTTCGTCGACTCGTTTCGCGCGCAGCCGGCTGGGTTCCTCCTCGCCGTCGCAACCGCTGGCCTGACAGTCGCTTGCGCGTACGCCGCACTCACCGGATCGCGACTCGTTTCGGCACTGGGCGATTCCATGGGAGCATGGGGATGGTGGATCGTCGGCGGGATCCTTCTCGCCTCGTGGGCGTACAAGATTGCAGCTGTGAACGGAGTGCTTCCATGAAACTGAGATCCGTGATGGTCCTCGCCTGCGCCCTCGCCACGACCGCGATGAGTGGTTGCATTTTCGCTGGGCTCGCGTCGGTGATCGGCGCGAACATCGAGAAGGAGAAGGAGATCGAGGTCCTCGCGAAGTATCGCGGACTCGAGAACCGCAGCGTTGCCGTCCTTGCCCACACAATGATGTCGACCGCCTACGAGTATCCGACGGCGATTCCCAATGTGGTCGGCAATGTCGCCAACGAGATCCAGCAGAATGTCGCTGGCGCGCGCGTCCTGGATCCGCGCCACTGCGTCGCGTGGATGCACCAGAACCCGGGATGGCCGACGACGCCCTTGGCGGACCTTGCGGAGGAACTCGATGTCGACCGGGTGGTGGTGATCGACATGTACGAGTACCGGCTCAATCCCGAGGGAAACGCGTTTCTCTGGGAAGGGGTTGCTGCCGCGAACATCGGCGTCGCCGAGCGCGACGGAATCGACCCCGACTCCTACGCCGAGGAACTGCAGGTGATCTCCAAGTTCCCCGACATGGAAGGAGTGGGGCGCGAACAGGCGGGCGCGCGCGAGATTGAACTTGGGCTGCAGAAGACGTTCGTCGACGAGATCTCGTATCTCTTCTACGACCACATCGAGAAGAAGTACCCGGATCGGGGCATCAAGAGGAAATGACCATGAAGCACACACGACGAATCGCGTTGGCCTTGATGGTGACGGTACTGTCGGGTTGCAACATCATCACGCCAACGGTCTACATCCTCGGGGGGCCGCCCAAGGCCGATGCCGCGTACGAACTTCCGAAGAAGAAGACGGTCATCATCGTCGACGACACGACGAACCACATGTCGCGAGTGGCAATGCGCGCGACGCTGGGGGATGCGGTTGCCGAATCGCTTCTCCAGCAGGACCTTGTTCCCGAGGTGATTTCCACTCGCGACGCGATCGCACTGTCGCGGAAGACCGACACCGCTGGCCGCTCCATGTCCATCCAACGCCTCGGCGAGTCGCTCGGAGTCGAGCAGGTGGTCTATGTGAAGGTCGACCAGTTTTCGCTGGTCGGCTCGGGTGTTGATCGATCTCCCGAGGCGATCGTGCTGGTCAAGGTGATCGACGTGACAAGCGGATCGCGTCTGTGGCCATCGGCAGGGTCGGAGGCGGTCAGGGGTCAGTTGCTCGACATCGATCCTGCGCTCACCTCCACCAGCGCGGGTCGGCGGGAAGTCGAAGACAAGTTGGCCCAGGAGACGGGAGAGGAAGTTGCCAAGTTGTTCTTTGCACACGAACGTCGGGAGCTCGGCGG
>CANETX010000131.1 GCA_947441435.1 Planctomycetaceae bacterium | reverse complement strand
GGGGACGGCTCAGACGATCTCATCCTCATGTGCCACGACCGGATCCTCCTCTATCCGCAGATGACCCCGTCCTCGGCGGCGGGCGCAGCGACCCCCGCGGCGCACTGACTCCGCTGCGGCTCTCCTGATGACGAAGCCCGAACCTCTCGCGGACGGACTCAACCGTGAGCAGGCGCTTGAGCGGATGCTGGACCTCTCCATGAGGCTCGGCCGCTCCTCGGAACTCAACGAGATCCTCGGGGTCATCATCGATGCGCTGCGCGACCTCTTGGATGCCGACCGGGCGACGGTTTTCACCCACGACCGCGCCCGGAGCGAACTCGTCATCCACGTCGCACACGGCATGGGAGGTGAGAAGGCCAAGGAGATCCGGATCCCCGACACGGCAGGGATCGCAGGGGCTTGCGCCAGCACACGTACGACGATCAATATCAGCGATGCCTACGCCGATGCGCGCTTCAATCAGGAAATCGACCGCACCACCGGATACCGCACGAAGTCGATCCTCGCCATTCCCCTCATCGACCATGAGGGGGGACTCGTCGGCGTCGCGCAGGTGCTCAATACGCGACACGGACAGTTCAGCGTGGCGGATGAACGCCTCGCGGCAGGCATCGCGTCCAACGCCGCAATCGCCCTGAGGCGGGCGCAACTCATCGAGGATCATCTCGCAAGGGTCCAGCTCGAACGCGAACTCTCGGTCGCCCGCGAGATCCAGGAGAGTTCCTTCCCCAGGGCGCTTCCCACCAACGCGAACTACGACATCGTCGGCCGTTCGACGCCTGCGACGGAGTGCGGCGGTGACGCCTACGACCTCTTCGGACTGCAAGAGGGCACGATTGTTTCCCCCGAGGAGCCCTGTGATTCCGTGGGGATGCTGCTCGCTGACGCGACGGGCCACGGCGTCGGTCCAGCTCTCTCGTCGATGCAGACGAGGGCCATGCTCCGGGTCTCCTTCCGCAATGGGGCGTCGCTCGGATCGGCCGTCGCCAACATCAGCGCCCAGCTCGTGGACGATCTTCCCCCCTCTCGGTTCGTCACGGCGTGGATCGGACGGCTCGATTTCTCGACTGCGACCATCGAGTGCTTCAGCGCGGGTCAGGGTCCGGTGTATGTCTATCGAGCGGCCACCGACGACTTCGAAGATCTCGAAACCGACGCTCCCCCTTTCGGCATCCCCGTTCCGGACCTCTTCGTCGGTCCACCCCGCAGGCTGCAGCTTGAGGTTGGCGACCTCTTGCTCCTCCTGACGGACGGGTACTACGAGGCGATGAGTCCCACGCGGGAACTCTGGGGGGCACTCCCCATTCAGGACCTCGTGCGGTCGATGCGTGGCGCTTCGTGCCAGGCCATCCTCACGGCACTCGATCGTCACGTTCTCGAGCACACCAAGGCCCCGGGAACGGACGATGATCGCACGGCCATCCTCGTCCGACGGCTCGGCTGATCGTCACTTCGCCCGCAGCCGCAAGATGCCATCGGCGGCATCCCCCGCATCGATCGCTGCGAGATAGGCGCGGGACAATTTCGACTCGCCGAACGTGCGTTCGAAGTCGCGCCATCCATCCGCGGATGCGGCCGCGTCCCCCGCACGAAACTGGGCGACTGCCTTCGCCGTCGCCTCGATCCACGCGCTGTCGGCGTCGGACCCCACCACTTCAAAGATCTCGATGCCGACACTCTGGCCGACGACCACGACAACCCCCAGCGGGCGCAGTCGAATTCCCTCCCCGCCTCCCGACTTGATCATCCCATCGCGGGTTGCTGCGTCCATGATGATCCCCGTTCCGAATTGCTTATTGGCGCTCTCGAGCCGCGACGCGAGATTCACGACATCGCCGATGGCTGTGTAGTCGTTCAGCTTGGGGGGCGCCCCGCAGTCGCCCACGACAGCCATCCCGGTTGCGATCCCGAGACGCACCGAGATCGCCGGCCCCCCCGCCTCGGCGGACTTCGCCAGTTCCTTCATCAGCCGTTGGCAGGCGACCGCGCTCTCGGCGGCAAGTGCCTCTTGCCGAGGCTCCGGTGCGAACGCCGACCAGAAGGCCATGAAGCCGTCGCCGAGGAACTTGTTGACATACGCGTTGCGCTTGACGAGTTCGTCGGCGAGACGCCCGAGATAGAGATTGAGCGTGCGCACGACGCCGGGACCCCCGAGCTGCTCGGCAATCGTCGTGAATCCGGCGAGGTCGCCGAACATCACGGTGATGCGGCGCTCGTCCCCGCTGACCGTGAGGGCATTGGGATCGCGGGCAAGCTGGGCAACCAACTGCGGGGAGACGCGTGCGGAAAACTGCCTCGTGATCCGCGCACGATCGCGGCTCGCGACCACCGCGACTGCCGCGGTCGAGGCCGCCCATGCGGAGAGCGGCGCGAGGAAGGGTCCGACGAGCGGGACCACGATCCTGAGGTCGAGGAATGCGTATCGCGTCGCGAACCATCCCCAGCCCAGAAGGAGCGCGCCGGACCCGACGGTGCTCACCAGCGTCGGCGACCCCGCAGCGAGAACCGAGGCGACCGTCCCGAGTATGGCGATCGCAACGCCGAGCACCCAACCCGGTGCCGCGTGGCGAGCGCGCCCCGTCAGCACCATGTCCGCGAGGACAGCGTGGACAAAGACTCCCGGGGTGTTGGGGTCGAGCGGAGTCTGAACTTGGTCGGCGAGCGCCCCCGTTGCCGTCCATCCGATGAACACGAGTTTCCCCTCGACGATCGCGCGCAACTTGGCCGAGGCATCGGCGATTGCCGCTCCCCCATCGGCCGCTGCCTGGTACGCAGCGAGATGCCGCTGGGCTGACTCGCGCTCCGTGGTGCTCAGCACGTCATCGAGCGTGCTCTCCTCGACCGCTGCAGCGAAGTCATCTCCTGACATGGCCGCGAAGCGGACGTCGGCAAACAAAGGGACCGAGGCGAGCAGCGCCGTCCTCGTGCGATCGCGATCTGCTTCGATTCGCTGGAGCTTGGCCCGTTCGCGCGACAGGCTCACGAGCGCGCCGATGGCAATCGCGGCTCGATGGTCGCGGTCGAATCCCGCCATCGCGGAGAATCCCTCGAAGGTGGAGGTTGGCCAGTCAAGGGTGATCCGTCCATCGTCGAGCGGCAGTTCCACCTCCCCGAGCACAACTGCGCCGTCCCTCGTTTGGGGGGAGTCCACAGACCAACCACGGTGCGCCATGGCCGCCGCAATCCCGAATTGGTGGCACATCCCCCTCGGGACGCGCCACGCCAGCGTGGTGCGACGCTTGGATCCATCGATGTCGAACAGATCGCTCGTGGCAACGCCGATCGCGTCGGCGATTTCAGCCAGCACCGGAACTGGCGGTTCATGTGCGTGCTCGTCTGCAGACGCCTGTTGCCCCGCGTGTGCGGAGAGTTCCCCTTCCAATGCCTTCCAACTTCGGGAGCGCTCCCACATCTCGTCGATTCGTCGAATGGCGTCGAAGTCCGCGCCTTCGCGCTGCGTCCGCCCCTGGGTCAGCGCCAGCACCACGTCATCGAGGGGAGGGATCGACCCCGCACCACTGAGTTGGTGGATGGTGCGCCAAGCCGCAATCGTCTTGAACTCAAGGGGAGCATCGAGGAAGAGCTGTTCGCGTGGGGCGCTCAGTCGCGCCTGCTTCGCCGCAACGGCGGGTGCCATGTCGATCTCGTGGGAGAGCACCTCGATGAGGCGTTGAAGCTCTTCGAACCCCTCGGGAGACTTCCACGCCGGATCGAACGAGACTTGGCCTCCGACATTCACGCCCAGGACAGCGCGCACAGGTGCGAGCGCAGCGGCGAGCGCCTCGTCACCCCCCTTCGCGGGATCTGGTTCACTGAGGAGGAGATCGAGCGCCACCGTCGTCGCCCCCGCACGCGCGAGTTCGTCGATTGCCGAAGCGAAGACGGCGCGCGGCCACGGCCACCGGCCCACGAGTCCGAAGGACGCATCATCGAGTCCAACGAGGACGATCTCGTCGCTCAACGGCTCCGCGGCGCTGCGGGAGTGTTGATATCGCCAGTCGATGCTGCGGAGTTCTGCTGAGTCAAGGACCCCGCCGAGGGAGAGGAGAGCCACGATGAGCGTGGCGGCGACTCCCGACAGCATTGCAACCCAAGAGAATCGCCTCACTCGTGCATTATCGCGTCAGCACGAGTCCCCCGCCAGTCGGCCAAACGAACTCACTGGGCCGGTCGTCGCGCTCCGGGGACGAGCCCGATCGCCGCGTCGGCTGCCGTGCGGGCAGTGGTGGCTGCCGCGATCGCTTCGTCTGCGTATCCGCGTGCGGCCGTCGCTCGGCTGACCGCCTGCGCGGCGATCTCTGCGGTGCGACCGAAGAACACGCGTTCACCCATCGAACGCGCGGCATTCGCGGCGCCAATTGCGGCGGAATGCGCTTCGACGGCCGCTGCCCGCTGCAGGATCGCCTGATCTCTGGCGGCCAAGGCGAAGTTCATCGCGCTCGCCGCCTGAGTCGTCGCGATGGCCTGCGCCAGCGCAGCCGCAGCGTTCGCGGCAGTCGCGGACGCTCCCGAGAACGCAATCGCGTCGCCGCTCGCCGCCGCGGCGTCCCCGACGGCGAGATGGGCGGAGTCGAGGGACGTCTCATATTCGTACTTCGCGCGCGCAGAGTCTTCCGCCAGCGACAGCGCCTGATTGGCATGCGACGCGCTCTCGACCCACCACGCCGTCGAGTGCAGAGATGCGAATTCGCTGTTGGAGGCGGCATCATCCGAGAGACGCGCCCACACGAGCACTCCATCGGGATGTTCCCCGGCCTGATGGACGCTGTGCGCGATCTCGCTGTGCGCCACGGCTTCATCGCGGTACACGAACGCCCGATCCCGTTCGACTTGCGCGGAGGTCGCCGCGGCGTCCGCAGCGTCGTATCGCCCTCCGGCGTCGATCACCGCCTGATCGTGCGTCCCGATCGCTCGCTCGGCGAGGAGCTGACTGTCAATCGCGGCATCACGCGCGACTTCCGCCTCCTTGCGCGCGCCTCGGGCCGAAGCGCTCGACGACACTGCGAGCGCGGCGTGTCCGGCGAGTTCTCCGTGCAGATGCGCTGAGGTCGCGAGTCCGCGCGCCTCCCCCGCTGCAGCTATCGCTTCGGCAGCATCTGCAGTTGCCGACTGCGCTGCAGCCTGCGCGGCACCGATCGCGGCACCCTGCATAGCGGACTGCATCGACTGTCCCATCGCCTGCGCATCGGCGGCGGACTGGACCGCGGCGGATGCGAGTTGGATCGATTCTGCCGCAAGCTCCATCGCCTTGGAGCCAACAGAGGCAGCGAGGCCGGTCGCAGCAAGTCCCGCTTCGGTCTGACTCGCAAGGGCGCTCGCCTGCGCGCTCGAGGCGTGCTGCAGCGCTGCCGACTCCGCGTGGTCTGCGTCCTCGAGCAACGAGACCGATTCGGCATGAATCGCATCGACTTCGCTCTCCAATCCTTGCGCAGACTCGGCGAATCCGGATGCCTCGTCGCGCGCCGCCACTGCTGCCTCCGACGCGTCGAGGGCCGC
>CANETX010000130.1 GCA_947441435.1 Planctomycetaceae bacterium | reverse complement strand
TCCGACCGTCGGACTGATGATCGGCCTCCTCGGCGCTGCTGGCGGCATCGCTGTCACAGCGAGCCACAATCCCATCGAGTGGAATGGCCTCAAGACGCTCAACGCCGACGGACTGGCGCTGCCAGCCGAACAGGCCGCACAGGTGATCGAGAGATTCCGCGCGGGGGACGCAGGCGCGGGGACTCGCATCGGGCGCATCGGATCTCGCGCGGATGGCGACGAACTGCATGTCAGCCGCGTCCTCGCCCTCGTCGATGTCGAGCGCATCCGGCGCGCCGGTTTCAGGGTCGTCCTCGACAGCGTCAACGCCAGCGGCGCGCGCGCGGGAAGGATGCTGCTTGATGCGCTCGGCTGCGAGGTCGTTCACCTCAATGCGGAGCGCACGGGGAAGTTTGCCCACACTCCGGAACCGCTCGAAGCGAACCTCGGTGACCTGATGCGGGCCGTCCGCGAGCGACCCGGAACGGCCGTCGGCTTCGCACAGGATCCCGATGCCGACCGCCTCGCGCTCGTGGACGACACCGGGAGATTCATCGGCGAGGAATACACATTCGTGCTCGGCGCGATGCGGCTCCTCGAACGCGAGGGGGGTGGATCGATTGCGACCAATCTCTCGACGTCGCGCATGATCGACGAGGTCGTGGCGCGCTTCCCGGGCTCCAGAGTCGTGAGGACAGCGGTCGGCGAGGCCAATGTCGTCGCGGGAATCCGCGGTGGCAGCTGCATCGCTGGTGGCGAGGGCAACGGAGGGCTCATCTGGCCGAACGTCTGCTGGGTGCGCGACTCGCTGTCGGCGATGGCGCTGGTGCTCGAGTCGCTGGCGGTTGCACGGACATCGCTCGCTGCGCTCGCCGCGACCATCCCGCGGTTCTCCATGGTGAAGCGCAAGATGGAACTCGCGGCGATAGGAGGCCAGGAGGCGATCGCACCGGCCCTTGAGAGCGTGCGCGCCCACTTCGGCGCCGTCCCCGGTGCGCGGATCAACGCCGCCGACGGGATTCGCATCGACCTCGAGCGAGGATGGGTCCACCTGCGCGCATCGAACACCGAGCCGATCATTCGAGTGATCGCCGAGTCGGGCTCGACCGAGGCCGCCGAGGCACTCTGCGACGAGTGCGCGTCGGCCGCAGAGCTTCCGACAGGCGGTAGTCGGAGCGTCTCGCCGTAGACTCCGACGATGATCTCGTTCTCAGGCGCGTACACGGCACTCGTGACTCCATTTTCTCACGACGGCTCGAGCGTCGATCGAGAGCGGCTGGCCACCAACGTCCGGCTGCAGGCGGAGGGTGGCGTGCGCGGCGTCGTCCCGTGCGGGACGACCGGCGAGGCGCCCACCCTGACCGAGAGCGAGCACGCCCAAGTCGTCGAGACGACCCTCGCCACCGCCGCGCCGCTTGGCCTGCAGGTGATCGCCGGGGCAGGCAGCAACTCGACGGCCCACGCCATCCATCTTCACCGGCTCGTCGCCTCGCTCGGAGCGCACGCTTCGCTGCAGGTCTCTCCCTACTACAACAAGCCATCGCAGGAAGGACTGTTCCGCCACTTCATGGCGATCGCCGACAGCGCCGACCTGCCGATCATGCTCTACAACATTCCCGGGCGATCGGCGGTGACCATGACTCCCGAGACTGTGGAGCGGCTCGCGCGCCATCCCAACATCGTGGCAATCAAGGAGGCCACGGGATCGATGGACTCGGCGAGCGAGATCCGCAAGCGTTGCGCCATCACGATTCTCTCGGGCGACGACTCGCTCACGGCGGCATTCGCGGCGGTGGGTGCGGTAGGCGTGGTGAGCGTCGTCTCGAATCTGGTTCCTCAGATGGTCGCACGACTCTGCCGGGAGATCGCCGGTGGAGACCTGCTCGCCATTCGCAAGTCGCACGAGTCGCTCTTTCCCCTCTCGCGCGGATTGCTCTCGCTCGATGTCAATCCCGTGCCGCTCAAGTACGCAATGGAGTTGCTCGGTCGCGACTCGGGAGCGTTGCGGCTGCCGCTCGTTCGTCTCGCCGAAGCTCCGCGCGCATCCGTGGCGTCGCTTCTTGCGGCAGTCGGGATTTCAGGAGGCTCGACCATCGGCACGACGACCGCTGCGTCACCCTCCCCCGTCGGGATCGGCTCGTGAGTTCAGCGCTCTCGCCGACAAGTGTCGGGGGCGCGCTCCCGCTCAAGGTTGCCGTCCTGGTCTATCTGTACGACGATCGGGATCGCCTCCTGATTCTCCACCGCGTCAAGCCACCCAACCCCGGACGTTGCTCCCCCATCGGAGGCAAGGTCGAAGTCACGCGCGGCGAGTCCCCGCACGAGTGCGCGCTGCGCGAGACGCGCGAAGAGGCGGGGCTCACGCTCGACTATCCCGATCTCAGGCTCATGGGCATCGTCTCCGAACGCGCCTACGAAGGGGAGCATCACTGGATCATTTTCCTCTTTGAGTCCACGCGACCGATCGACCACGCGAAGGTCGGTCCGATGGAGTTCGACGAAGGGCGGCTTGAGTGGGTTGGCGTCGACGCGGTCGAGTCGCTCCCGCTTCCCGACACCGATCGTCGGGTGATGTGGCCCGCAGTGCGCGCCCACCGCGGCGGATTCTTCATGGTGCAGATCGATTGCACCAAGGATCCCTTCGAGTTTCAGGTGGTCGAGAGCGAGCCGAAAGTTCGCCCCTAGCGCTCGACGAGGCGCTTCATCCGCGCCACCGCTTCGCGCATCCCGTGGAAGATCGACTGGCTCACGATGGCGTGGCCGATGTGGAGTTCGTAGATCCCCGGGAGGACCGCGACCGCGCGCACGTTCGCTTCGTTGAGTCCGTGTCCAGCGTTGAACTTCATGCCGAGGTCGATCGCCACTCTCCCCATTGCGGCGATGGCCTTGAGTTCGGCGGCAGCGGCGGGACCAAGCCCACCCTCCTCCGCGAACGCGTTTGCGTAGGCACCCGTGTGAATCTCGCAGATTCCCGCCCCCGCCCGTGCGGCGGCGCGGACCTGATCCTCGCTGGCATCGACGAAGACGCTCGCGGGAATCCCCGCACCTGCCAGCCGGGCAATCACCGCAGCGATCGCGTCGGGACTCGCCACGATGTCGAGCCCCCCTTCGGTGGTGATCTCGGTCCGACCCTCGGGAACGAGCATCGCCGAGTCTGGCCGAAGCGCGATGGCGAAGTCGACCATCTCTCTCGTGGTGGCCATCTCGAAGTTGAGCCCGACGCGCAGCGTCTCGCGCAGGGTGAGCGCATCGGCATCCTGCACATGGCGCCGATCCTCGCGCAGATGGATGGTCACGCCGTCGGCGCCGCCACACTCGGCCTCGCGGGCGGCGACGATGGGGTCGGGGTCGATGCCGCGTCGCGCCTGCCTCAGAGTCGCGACATGATCGATGTTCACGCTCAGCCTCGGCACACCGTTATGCTAGACGCGTGACGAGCCTCGCCGCGAACCTCCTCCAGTTGCAGTCCGATCTGCATACGCAGGGAGATCGCGTGCTGTCGATGGTGTCCAAGGCCGTCGAGGCTTATTTCGACCACGACGAGGCGAAGGCCCGCGAGGTGGTCCGACTCGACGATGCGATCGACGCGGTCGATGTCGCGATCGAACGCGCATCGATCCCGCTTCTCATGCTCGGGCAGATCGACGAGACCGCGATCCGCAAGGTGCTCACCATCGTCAAGGTCAACAACGAACTCGAACGGATCGCCGACTGCGGCGTCTCCATCGCCGAGCAGGTGATCGGCCACCAGAAGCTGCCGGACCCGATGCCCTCCACGTTTCGGGTGATGGCCAACAGCGTCCTCGGGATGTTGCGCGACTCGAACCGTGCGCTGGCGACCTCCAACGCCGACCTCGCGCGACAAGTTCTCCTCTTCGATGACACCGTCGACCGCTTCCGCAACGAACTCACCATGCACGCGCAGGAGCAGGTCGCGCTCGGTGCCATCAGCGTCCGCTTCGCCTTCCGGATCACCGGTGCGACGCGCAGCATGGAGAGGATCGCCGACCACTCGACCAACATCTGCGAGCAGACGATCTATCTCCTCACCGGCAAGATCGTGCGGCATCGCCCCGAGGGGTGGTCCGATCCCGCTGCCCCCTCTGCATGACCGACATGACGGGCGTGACTGGCATGACAGGCATGACGAGCGGGGACCCTGAGCGCACCGTGTCTCTGGACGATCGACGAGTCAGGGATCGCCTCGAGGCCTTCGGACAGGGCCATCTCCTTGCGTTCTGGGGACGCCTCGACGACGTGGAGCGACGACGCCTCCTGCTGCAGTGCGACAGCCTTCCTCTCGAGTCGCTCGGGCGAGCGATCGAGTCGGCAAGCGGCGATGCGCCGGAAGGCGAGTCATCCCTGGCGATCGAACCCGCCGAGGTCGTGCGTCACGAGCCCGAGGGCTCGGAGCAGTACCGCGAACTCGGCGAGGCGATGGTGCGCGAAGGACGAGTCGCCTGCTTCACCGTCGCAGGCGGGCAGGGCACGCGACTTGGATGGGAAGGACCCAAGGGGACGTTCGCTGCGACACCCATCGCAGGCAAGTCGCTCTTCCAGGTTTTTGCTGAGTCGATTCTCGCGGCGCGCGCGCGATGGCGTGGGATGGTGCGCTGGTACATCATGACGAGTCCGCTCAATCACCTCGAGACGGAGCGGTTCTTCGCCGCGCACTCGTGGTTCGGTCTCGGCGCCAACACCGTCACTCTCCTCATGCAGGGAACGCTTCCATCGCTCTCGCTGGACGGCAAGATCCTCCTCGCAAGTCCGGGGTCGATCGCGTTGAACCCGGACGGCCACGGCGGCGCGATCCGTGCACTCGCCGCGACAGGAGCGCTCGAAGCGATGCGCGAGGCGGGGATCGACACACTCTCCTACTTCCAAGTCGACAATCCACTCGTCCATGCCGTCGATCCCCTGTTCCTTGGACTGCACGCCTCCCACGCGAGCAGTTCCGGCGAAGTCTCGAGCAAGGTCGTCGCCAAGCGGGATCCGAGCGAGAAGGTCGGCATCTTCTGTCGACGCGGCGGTCGCACAATGGTGCTCGAGTACAGCGATCTTCCGCGTGATCTTGCCGAAGCGACCGCCGGTGGCGGCGCGCTCCTCCACTGGGCGGGGTCGATCGCGATCCACGCCTTCTCGCGCTCGTTTCTCGAACGGCTCGCTGCGGACGGTGGACGGCTCCCCCTCCACCGGGCGCTCAAGAAGGTCCCGCATGTCGATCCCGCGACGGGTGCCCTGATCGATCCTGCGCAGCCCAACGCCATCAAGCTCGAGTCTTTCATCTTCGATGCAGTCCCGCTGGCGACGCAATCGCTCGTCTATGAAACGCGGCGCGACGAGGAGTTTGCTCCGATCAAGAACGCGACCGGGGAGGACTCTCCCAAGACGAGTTGCGCCGCGCAGTCGGAGCGCGCGGCGCGTTGGCTCGAACGCGCGGGCGTCGGCGTCCCCCGGGCCGCCGAGGATGGATCGCTGGAAGCGACGATTGAACTCTCTCCCTTGACGGCGCTCGACGCGGCGTCGCTCGCTCAGTGCCG
>CANETX010000129.1 GCA_947441435.1 Planctomycetaceae bacterium | reverse complement strand
TTCGACATTGCTTCGGCCCACGTGATGGACGGAATCGCGGCGATGTCGAGATCAAAGATCTCCTTCCAGAGTCTTTGGACGAATCCTCCCATCATGGACATGATGTCTTCGCGCTCGACGAAACTCATCTCGAGGTCGATCTGGCTGAACTCGGCCTGGCGGTCGGCGCGCGGATCCTCGTCGCGCAGGCATCGGCAGATCTGGAGGTACCGGTCGCACCCTGCGACCATCAGGATCTGCTTGAAGAGCTGTGGGCTCTGGGGGAGGGCGTACCAGTGGCCGGGGTGGAGGCGGCTCGGGACGACGAAGTCGCGCGCACCCTCCGGGGTGCTCTTGATAAGGAGCGGGGTCTCGATCTCAAGAAATCCGTTGGCGGCGAAGTAGTCGCGCGTCGCCTTCGTGATCCTTGACCGGGTCTTGAGGATCGACTGCATGCGAGGTCGGCGCAGGTCGATGTAGCGGTACTTGAGGCGAATCTCCTCGCCGATCTTCTCCGCCTCATATTCGTCGGGGAGAATGGGCGGGTTTTCCGCCTTGTTGAAGAGCTCGAAGGACTCGGCGACGAGTTCCACCTCGCCACTGGCGAGTTTCGGATTGGGTCCACCCGTGCGCACGCGCACCATTCCCGTGACGCCGAAGACATCCTCCCTGCGCAGGCCGCGGGCTGCTTCGAGCATCTGCACATCGCTCGACTCCGTGCCGAAGACGATCTGCGCAAGTCCCTGCTTGTCCCGGCAATCGACGAAGAAGAGCCCCTTGCCCTGTTCGCGGTAGGTGTTGACCCATCCGCAGAGGGTCACACGTTGCCCGGCATGAGTTGGCCGAAGATCGCCGCAGAAGTGAGTGCGTTTGAGCATGGAGTGAGTCCGTGAGGAGGGGGGATGCTATCGCGCTCGCGAAGTCGCGCGTGCTAGCCTCCGATGCGTGGCGGGCGATGCGCGCATCTATGTCTTCACCGCCTTCGAGCAATCGGGGGATGCCCACGCGGCGCCCGTCATCGCGGCGATTCGTTCGATGGATCCGGGCGCGCGGATCGTCGCGTGGGGCGGCGAGCGCATGGCTCGCGCCGGTGCGGAGATGCGCGGGCGGACGGCGGAAGATGGAACCATGGGGGTTCGCGCGCTCAGCAAGGTGTTCGCCGTGCGGCGGATTGCGCAGGAAGTGGACCGCTTCGCTCGCGAACACGGCGTCACGGTCCACATTCCGGTGGACTCTCCTGCGGCCAACTTCCCCCTGTGTGCGCGAACGAAGCGGCGGGGGGCGAAGGTCGTCCATCTTGTTGCTCCGCAGCTCTGGGCGTGGGGGCCTTGGCGCATCCGCAAGTTGCGACGGCTGACGGATCATGTGATCTGCCTGTTGCCCTTCGAACAGTCATGGTTTCGTGAGCGCGGAGTGGCGGCGACCTTCGTCGGTCACCCTGTCATCAACGCGCCAGACTTGGAGACAGTCGGCGGATGGTCGCCCGCATCCGAGCAGGCGTCGGGCGCGCCGCGGGTGCTCCTCCTTCCGGGCTCGCGACTCCACGAAGTCGATCGGAATGCGGCGGTCCTCCTCGATTGTTGGGAGGCCATCGCCGCGAAGCACCCGGCCGCCGTGGCAACAGTCTGTGCGGCGAACGAAGGAGTGCGGCGGAGGTTCGAGCAGATGACAGCGGGGCGACCAATCGGCAGGCGCTCCATGGTTGTCGGGGAGATTGACGCGACGGCGCGGTGGTGCGACTTCGCGATCGCAGTCTCGGGGACCGTCTCTCTTGATCTCACCCGCGCGCGTAAGCCGGTGATCGGCATTTACCGGGCGACGGCGCTTTCGTGCGCGATCGGCAATCGTGTGCTCACGGCACGCGACCGGCTTCTTCCCAACATCCTGGCGCGCCGGAGAATTGTCCCCGAATTCGTTCCCCATTCGGGATCGTCACAGCCGATCATCGAGGCGGCGCTGCGATTGGCAAGCGACTCCGTTTGGCGCGCGGAGATCTCTCGTGACCTCGAGGGGGTCGCTCGACTCTTCGGGGGGCACGATCCCGGTCCCGAGGCGGCGCGAGTGATCCTCGCGGTCGCACAGAAGTGCGAGCGCGAGAGCGGCGGCCGGGGCTAGTCTCCGATACGCTCCGAGTGTGTGGAGGCCCATTGTCGGGGCGTCACGCGAAGCTCGGCTCCTTGGAGAAACTGATCATGTCAATCTCGCGCAGCATCCTCGTCTCTCTTGCCCTTCTTCCCCTCGCGGCGCCCGCTTGGGGACAGGCCGCCGACGCACCGAAGGGAACGCTCAAGATTGTCTCGAGCCTGCCGAGAACGGGGAGCGCGAACGCGCAGACATCCACGATCGTCAACGGAATCAAGCTCGCCATCGACGAGGTCGGCGGGACGGTTGATGGCTGGACCATCACCTATCAGGACATGGACGACGCCAGTCCGCAGCGAGGCAACTGGGATCCTGCCGTCGAAGCGCAGAATGCCAACACGGCGGCGCGCGACGAGTCGATCGTCGCCTACATCGGCACCTTCAACTCGGGTGCGGCGAAAGTCGCCATCCCGATCCTCAATCGCGCCGGTCTCGTCATGGTGAGTCCGGCGAATACCTATCCGGGACTCACCAAGCCCGGGTTGGGGGAAGCCAATGAACCCATGGCCTACCGCAAGTCGGGGACGATCAACTACTTCAGGGTCGTGCCCACCGACGACCTCCAAGGGGTGCAGGCGGCGAACTGGGCGAAGGACCTCGCCGTTACGAAGGTCTTCATCCTGCACGATCGCGAGCTCTACGGCAAGGGCATCGCTGATGTGTTCAAGAAGCAGGCTGAGAAGCAGGGGATCGAGGTCGTCGGATTCGAGGGGATCGACTCGAAGGCTGCCAACTACCGTTCGCTCGTCACCAAGCTCAAGGCCACGCAACCCGATCTCGTCTACTTCGGTGGCACCACGCAGAGCAATGCAGGACAAGTTGCCAAGGATCTGCGCTCGGGTGGATTCGAGGGGAAGTACATGGTTCCCGACGGATGCTTCGAGCAGGCGTTCATCGAGTCGGCTGGCGCAGAGAACCTGAATGACCGCACCTACATCACCTTCGGTGGACTCCCTCCCGAGAAACTCACCGGCAAGGGTGCGGAATTCTGCTCTTCCTACAAGACCAAGTACAGCGCTGATCCCGAGGCCTACGCTGCCTATGGATACGAGTGTGCGCGAGTCATCCTGCAGGCGATCGCCAAGGCAGAGACCAAGGATCGCGCCTCCATCCTCGCGGCCGTTGCAGGGACGCGAGACTTCGACGGCGTTCTGGGCAGGTGGAGTTTCGACGCCAACGGCGACACATCCAGCCAGGTCATGAGCGGCCAGATCGTGCACGACGGGAAGTTCGAGTTCTCGAAGGTCCTTGGAAACTGATCCGCCCGTTGAACGCCCGATGAGCAACGACCAGGGCTTTCTCCGCGCATGATCGATTTCGAAGTTTTCGTTCAGCAGGTCATCACCGGGCTCTCAAACGGGATGATCATTGCGCTCATCGCCATCGGCTACACGATGGTGTACGGGATCATCGAGCTCATCAACTTCGCCCATGGCGATGTCTTCATGCTCGGCGCGTTCTTCGCCCTGACCCTCCTGGGGGCGCTCGGCATGGAAGCGTGGGGGCCCGGCGGGCAGACGATCGGCGTGATCGCGATGCTCATCGGCAGTGCGCTCTTCTGTGGCTCGCTCAACTGGACGCTCGATCGCCTCGCGTACCGCCCATTGCGCGGCTCATCGAAACTCTCGCTGCTCGTCTCCGCAATCGGATGCTCCTTCATCTGCATGAACCTCGGGCTCTTCTGGGGGGGAGTGCCGATGGAAGTCTTCGCCGGTGGAGTTGCGTCGGCCGCGCCCAAGGACTTTCCCGCGATCATCCCGCAGACAAACCTGCTCGGCGGTGCGTTCATCCGGATCACTCCCGCGGAGGTGCTGGTCTTCGCCGTAACGATCCCGCTGATGGTCGCGCTGACCCTCATGGTGAAGCGGACCCGGCTTGGTTGTGCGATGCGCGCGGTGGCGCAGGACCAGACGGCGGCGGCGCTCATGGGCATCCCGGTCGACCGGGTCATTGGCGCGACCTTCTTCATCGGTGGCGCACTGGGCGGGTTCGCGAGCGTGATCTACGCGCTCTACAACAACACCATTGGCTTCCAGATGGGGACGCGCGCGGGACTCGACGCCTTCACGGCGGCGGTTCTCGGAGGCATCGGAAGCTTGCCCGGCGCAGTCCTTGGGGGACTCACCATCGGTCTCGTGCGGTCCATGAGCGACCAGTATCTGGAGACGCGATGGACCAACACCATTGTCTTCTGCATTCTCGTGCTCATCCTCATCTTCCGCCCGAGCGGGCTCCTTGGGTCGACGCGGAAGGAAAAGGTCTGAGATGGTGCGCCGGATCGGTCCCATCACGATCATCCTCGCCATTGCGGCGGTGATCCCCTTGCTCGATCTCGTGCTCCCGGCCGAACTGGCGCTCAGCGAAGCGGTGCGCAGCGTCTTCATCTACGCGATCCTCGCGCTCGGTCTCAATGTCGTGACTGGTTACGCCGGGCTCCTCAATCTCGGCATCGCCGCGTTCATGGCGGTCGGCGCCTACACGTTCGGGATCCTCACCTGCGAGATCTACCCGTTCCAGTTCGGGTTCTGGGGGGGACTCGCCCTCACCGTCCCCATTGGAGCCCTCGCCGGATTCATCCTCGGCGCGCCGACCCTCGGACTTCGCGGGGACTACCTCGCCATCGTGACCCTCGGATTCGGCGAGATCGTGCAGGATGTCCTCAAGAATCTGGACTCGATCACCAAGGGGATGCAGGGGATCAACCCCTTGCCGTCGCCCGCACTCGGGGGAGCTCCGTGGACCGCCGACGACGAGCGCAAGTGGTACTACCTCCTCTTCGCGCTGCTGGTCATTGTTGTGATCGCCGTGCGCAACCTTGAACGGTCGCGCCTCGGCCGCGCGTGGTTCAGCATCCGCGAGGACGAGATCGCCTCGCGCTCGATGGGCATTCGCGTCGAGCGCGCCAAACTGGTCGCGTTCGCGACCGGAGCGGCCCTGGCCGCCTTTGCGGGCGCGCTGTCGGCGAGCGTCCTGAGTTCCACCGGCGAACCCAACAACTACGACTTCCAGATCTCGATCCTCGCGCTGTGCATCATCATCGTCGGCGGGATCGGCGGCGTGGCCGGAGTGCTCGTTGGATCGCTCGTCATGGTCGGCCTCAACTCGATCGTCCTTGCCAAGGCGACCGCATGGATGGCGGCTCACGACATCGGCGGGCAAGGCAACGTGCTTCTGTCTCCCAACAACTGGAAGTTCCTCATCTTCGGGCTCGCGCTGGTGATCGCCGTCCGCGTCAAGCCTGCCGGGTTGCTCCCGCCACGGCTGGACAGGAGTGGCTCGTGAGCGCACTCTCCTGCCACGATGTGTGGGTGCGGTTCGGCGGACTCGTTGCCGTCCAAGGGGTGTCCTTCACGGCGCAGAAGGGGGAGATCTTCGCGGTGATCGGCCCCAACGGCGCGGGGAAGACGACGCTGTTCAACGCGGTGACGGGGATCTACCCGCCGAGCGA
>CANETX010000128.1 GCA_947441435.1 Planctomycetaceae bacterium | reverse complement strand
TGCGTGACGCCGGTGTTGCCGACGGTCGAGAGGCTGAAGTGGAAGGCTGGCGCGACGACGTCGGATGACGCGATTGCCGTCAGGCCAGATGCGACGACAGCACCAACGATGAGATGTAGCGACTTTTCCATTCCCATTTTCCCTTGATGTGCGAACAACCAATCCGATCCCTATCCCAAAGCGACCGCCGCGAGGCGGGGTCAACTGCCAAGACTATGACCCGGGTTTTTTGAAGCGCAAGGTAATTGCAAGATTTTTAGAGTTGTGTCAAGATCGCAGAAGAACTCTGGTGGACCACCCCTTGGTCGAGCTGTTGGATCCAGTTTTCGGTCGCGGTTGCCATTGATTCAAGGGACTCGGCGAGCCGGATCGACTCCTTGAGCGGCTTTATCGGACCCATCGTCTTCCCGTACCACGCGATCCGGGCGCGCATGGCGTGGAGCGCGTGGCGTTCGCAGGGGGCATACCTCTGTAGGAGTTCGATGTGGCGGGCGACCACCTGGCACTTTTCGAGGAGCGACGGTTCCTCCGAGACGACCCCGGTTGCAAGCAGCGCGGCTGCGCGTCGGAAGATCCACGGAGTCCGAAGCGCACCGCGGCCGACCATGACCCCCGCGCAGCCGGTTGCGCGCATGAGATCGACGACATGCTCAGGCTCCGTGACATCACCGTTGCCGATCACAGGGATCTGGACAGCACGCACCACTTCGCCGATCCGTCCCCAGTCAGCCTTGCCGGAGAAGAACTGGACCGTCCATCGTCCATGGACCGTGACCGCTTGGACTCCGATGGACTCGAGATCGCGCGCAAGTTGCGGAGCGACGAAGTGCTCGGGATCCCACCCGAGGCGCATCTTGGCGGTGACGGGAATTGTTCCTCCCGAGTGAGCGCGCACCGCATCGACGATGCGCTCGGTCAGCCGCATGGTTGAGAGGCAGTCGCGAAGAAGGAGCGAACCGCCATGCTTCTTCGCCACCTTGTCGACTGGGCATCCCATGTTGATGTCAATGAGTTTGGCACCGTGGTCGATCGCCCAGCACGCCGCTTCGGGAAGTGGATCCTCGGAGTTGCCGTAGAGCTGCATGCCGCAGGGGGAGTCATGCTCATTGGTGGCAGCGAGTTCGAGGGTCCGGCGGGCACCCATGAGGATGGCGCGGCTATTGAGGAGATCCGTGCTCGCGAGCCCGACGCCCCCCTGCTCCCGGCAGAGCATTCGGAATGTGAGATCGCAGTGGCCCGCGATGGGAGCGAGCAGCAATGGTGTCTCAAGTTGGAGTGGGCCGATCTTCATGTCTTCATGTCTTGATGGTCATCTTGCGAACGCGCTTGGGCGTAGGATCGATCCTATGAAGGGAGTGCGGGAGATCATCATCGTTGCAGCCGCGATTGTTGCACTGACCGGATGCAACAACCAATTCCTCGTGAGTTATCAGGGGGATCGCTTCGCGGAAGTCGCGTCGTCGCGGGCGGTCTCGGCGCGCCCGAGCGGGGCTGGACTCATCGGCACCTCGACGTTCGTGAGCGCGGGAAGTTTCGGCGAGCCCGAAGCGCTCAAGGCTGCCGAGGCAGTCGGCGCCAACTTCGTGCAGTGGTCGAAGGGGCTTGATCCGGGTGATGGCCCCGCGGGGGCTGGCGTCGTGAGGGCGAGCCTCTCGCCGACAGGTCCAGTGTCATCGTGGGCACCCGTGCAGCCGGGGCAGTTTCTCTATCGCTATGTCGCACGGTTCTACCGAACGGGGGCGAAGGACTCATCGGGAGTCGTGATTCCTGTGGACTCGCCCGGTGGCGACGCCGCGCAGATCAAGGATGACGATCAAGCTGCGACGCAGGGGGCGGCGCAGACGTCGCGTCCCTAGCGCATCAGACGCCCGAGACGCCCATCACACTGTTGTGGATCGCAGCGATCGCGTCGCACTGGTAAAGCCGATCGCGCTTGCGACCAGTGGTTTCGCGAAGGAGCTGGTCGCTGACGAACTTGTCGACGATCGCCTGTGCAGCGCGGAAGGTGAGATCCATGCGCGTGGCCGCTTCTGCAACCGATGTGCGCGGCTTGGCCACGAGTGATTCGGCGAGGAGGACGCAGTGGCGCGGAGCACGCATCGAAGACGCGGCCTCGATGAGCCGAGCACGCTCGACGGCAAGGCCGCGGAATGCTTGGAGCAGCACGTTCGCTTCGATGGCAAGTTGTGTGAGCCACGCGCGGTGCCATCGCGAGTAGCGCTCTGCGTCGAGGGCGTTGGCGAGGTGGCGCTGAAGGATCGTGCGCGCGGAGTCGGTCGTTGGCCACCCCGAGACAAGAGGAGTGGGAAGTCCGAAGCCACGCGCGACAAGTTGCGCGGCGTGAGCACTGCCGAGCATCTCGCTCGCAGGACCGTAGGCCTGTGTGGTGACGAAGAGCCAGAGGGTCCAGGACGCGCTCTCGAGTGGCGACGCAGTATGTGCAGCTGTCGCAGACTCCCAACCCCTGAGGATCGACGTGAGCCATGAGGGCGGTGGAGGGACCGTGGCGAATCGGTCTTGTTGATCTGGTGGGATGCCAAGCCACGCCGTCGTAATGCGCGGCGACACACCTGTTGGGTTGGCGTGTCGCGCGGAGAGTTCCTGCTGAACGCTCGTAGACCATGGCGTTGCCTCGAGCCAACCTGCGAGTGTTCCCAGCGCGTGCATCGCCGCGGCCGTCTCGTTGCAGGGCTCTGTTGCGGGGACGTGACCGTGCGGTCGAAGCGCCCACGTCGTGACGGGAAGGCGACGTACGACTTCAAAGGAACCAAGTTCGGAATGAGGAGCTGCGATTGCGGCGCGAGTCGTGGTGGTCGTGGGGGCGGCGGTCATGGTGGAACGACGGCGAACTTACCCGAGGAACCTAGTCGCCGAACCCAGAAACCTGCGCATCTTCGAGGCGGTAGAGGCCCAACAGGAACTTGCCGGCGAGATAGGGGTCGACCCGCAATCGTCCGCGCACGGATCCATATTGAATGAGGTGCTTGCCGCGCACACGCACGGGTTCGGCAAGCGCGACCTCGATGCAGTCGTAGGGGGTCGGCGGCGTGCCGATGCAGCAGCCATCCCAGCGGTTCTTGAGGACGAGAAGCTCCTTGGTCTCGTCGACGGCGACCGGCGGCGCGAGATATCCGCTGATCTCGATGGTCGCGCCGTCGAGTGCCTTGATCGACGCGGGGAGATCGACGGCGGCAGTGGGGTCGTCGACGCGTTGCGGCGACATGAGGAGCGGCCAGCTGATCTTGAACGGATCGGTGGGAGAGCCTGCACCGGTGATCTCAAAGGTGTCGTCGAGACGGATGGAGCGGGAGTCGATGCGTTTGACGGAGTCTGCGGGGGTGGGGGTGGTGACGGCGGATGTGACGGCGGTGGGCGGAGTGGCGGCGGGGCGCGGCGTTCCCGGTACCGCCGGCAGCGGATGGTCGGCGAGGTCACTCGTGCGTAGTGTCGTGAACAGCGCGAGTGCCGCGAGTACGCCCATCGCGATCCAGAACCAGCGCATCGATGGATCCTAGGAAGCGGTCGCGCGGCCAACGGCGCGGTGCAGGAGCGTCACCGAGTCGGCGACACTCATGGTGTTGGTCGTCAGGTGGAGTTCGGGTTGGATGGGTGCCTCGTAGGGATCGCTCACCCCGGTGAACGAGGGGATCTCGCCTGCGAGCGCCTTCTTGTAGTGGCCCTTGGGGTCGCGCTCTTTGGCGATCTCGAGGGGCACATCGATGAAGACCTCGAGGAAGGGGACTTGCGACAGCCGATGGCGTGCGCGGACGAGATCGCGGTCGGCGCGATAGGGGCTGACGAGGCTGACGATCGCGATCGATCCCGACTCTGCGATGAGGAGCGCGGCCTCACCTGCGCGGCGGACCGCCTCGGCGCGACCTGCGGCGTCGAAGGCGAGTCCGGCGCTCAACCCATGGCGCAGCGTGTCGCCGTCGAGCGTGATGGCAGCGACACACTCGTGCAGCAGCGACACTTCGAGGGCGAGGGCGATCGTCGTCTTTCCTGAAGCGGGAAGACCGGTGAGCCACACGGTGCACCCGCGCGTGCCGAGGAGTTCGACGCGCCGAGCTGGAGAGAGTGCCGCATGGGGGACGGTGTTGCTCATGCGGATCCCCCGAGGCCGAATTTCCAGACGAGTGCGGCGATCGTGGTGATGAACACGATCACGTTGAGAGGCAGGCCGAACCTAAGGAAGTCCGTGAATCGGTAGCCGCCTGGGCCGTAGACCATCAAGTTCGTTTGGTAGCCGATCGGTGTGGCGAAGGCCGCGCTCGCGGCGAAGAGGACCGCGTAGACGAACGGTGTTGGGTCGGTGTTGGCCTGCAGGGCGGTGCCGATCGCGAGTGGATAGACGATCGCGGCTGCGGCGGCGTTCGAAATGAAGTTCGTGAGAACGGCGGTTGCGATATAGACCCAGATGAGGCTGGCGATGATCGATCCGCCACCCATGCCGACGATGAAGGTGCCGATGGATGCGCCGACGCCCGTCGACTCGACGGCCTTCGAGAGCCCGATGCCTGCGCCGATGACGAGAAGGATCGAGAGGTCAATCGATGCGCGCGCATCAGAGGCGCGCAGGCAACCGGTGAGGACCATGGCGATCGCGGCAACGAGTGCCGGGCCGAGCATGTTGCCCGTTGCGGTGGCGGCTCCGATCATGGCGAGTGTGATGACGAGCGCGATGCCGGCGCGTTCGGGGCGGGACTCGCCGCCAGCGATGCCGCTGACGAGATAGAAGTCGCGGCTCGTGCGGTTGCGCGCGAGGAAGGCGTTGTTCGTCTCGACGAGGAGCGTGTCGCCGGTTTCGAGGACGATGTCGCCGATGCGACCGGCGACGCGCTTGCCGTCGCGGGCGACGGCGATGACCGCTGCGTCGTAACGAGCTCGGAAGCCGAACTCGCGAATCGACTGGTTGAGGCCGGGGAAGGAACTGGAAACGACTGCCTCGACGAGGCGTGTGCCGCGGCGGGCTGCCGGAGTGCCGCCGTCGTCGATGGCCGTGAGTCCGGGAATCGAACGGAGCGCCGCGACTTCCTCGACCGCACCAGCGAAGACGAGGTGGTCACCACCACGCAGCACTTGGTCGGGACCGGGGGCAGTAATCGACTCGCCAGCGCGCTCGATTTCGACGAGGAAGAGGCCAGCGAGTCGGCGAAGCCCTGCGGCGGCGATGGTCTTGCCGTCGATGGCGCCGCCCATGGCGACTGCGAGGCGCGCGGTGTACTGACGCGTGTCGGCGGACGGCTCGAGCACGCCGACGCGCTCGGGAAGAAGTGCCGGTGCGGCGAGAACCAAGTAGGCGATGCCGACAGAGGCGACGATGAGGCCGATGATGGTGAAGTCGAAGAAGCCAATGGGGGCGAGTCCCGCGGTCGCAGCCTTCGCGTCGGCTTCGACGAGCCCTGCGACGACGAGGTTGGTGCTCGTTCCGATGAGCGTGAGCGTTCCGCCGAGCGTTGTCGCGAAACACATTGGGAGGAGGAGTCGCGAAGGGGAGAGGCGTTCGCGCTTCGCAAACTCGATCGACGCGGGGGTGAGGATGGCCACCAGCGGCGTGTTGTTGACGAAGGCGCTGACGCCTGCGGT
>CANETX010000127.1 GCA_947441435.1 Planctomycetaceae bacterium | reverse complement strand
TACTCCTTCAACACGATGGGAGCCACGACGGCAACGCTCAACCTCCCGACTGGGTGCAATGAGGGTGGCGGCGTCGCGCTGAACAAGGATGTCTGGTTCCGCTACACCGCGAACTGCACGGGGACCGCCACCGCCAGCACCTGCGGAACCGCCAACTTCGACACGCGCATCGCCGTCTACGGCGGGGCAGCGTGCCCGACCGCGGCATCCTCCGTGAGCGCCTGTTCCGACAACTACGCAGGCTGCTCCGGAAGCACGAGCCTTGCGTCGTGGGCGGTGACCTCGGGCAGCGTGTGGTATGTCCGCGTCGGCGCCCCAGGGACGACGAGCGGCACAGGCGTGCTCGCCATGGAGTGCGCATCGGCCTGCACGGGCGATCGCAATGGCGACACCGTCGTCGATGCGCTCGATCTCGGGATCATGCTCGGCGCGTGGGGCTCGGCCGCACAAGATCTCTCCGGCGACGGCATCACCGATGGCATCGACCTCGGCATCCTCTTGGGCTACTGGGGAGCATGCCCATAGCATCGGCTCGATGAAGACCTCACCTGTTCGGCTCGTTCTCGCGGCGATCGTCGCGGGCATCGTCTGGTTCGTGTGGGGGGCGTTTGCCCACATGGTCCTGCAGTTGAGCGATAGCTCATTCAAGGCACTTCCCAATGAGGCCGAAGTGATGGCCGTCCTGCGCAAGGGAAACCCGGAGCCCGGTCTCTATGCGTTTCCATTCTGGGGCGACCATGGCTCCGGCGACGACGAGGCGGCGATGAAGGCCATCGAGGCGAAGTTCGCGGAGGGTCCCGTCGGGATCATGGTTTACCAACGCGAGGTCAAGGCGATGATGCCGCCGAGCACGCTGCTGCTTGAACTCCTCGGCGGGACGATCGCGAGCTTCTTTGCTGCGCTCGTCATTGCCAAGGTTGGCCTGCCCCCTGCCCACGCCGCTTTCGCCGGAGGCATGTGCGCAGTCGCCGTCTGGTTCTCGCACTCCTACAGCGAGTGGCTGTGGTACGCCTACCCCGCGTCCTGGGTCCGCGATGCGCTCTTCGAACAGGTGGTCGGTTGGACGCTCGCGGCGTGGCTCATTGCATTGGTCTTGCGCGACCGGAAGAACGCCGCGGCCAGCTGAATGCACGTGCCGATCCGACCGTTCGGCGTCGCACGCTGGTTCACGGTCGCGGCGCTGCTCGGTTGCACGCAGACGGCGCCGACACCGACTTCTCCGTCCACCACCGTACCCACCCGGCAGACTTGGACGATCGACGGTGTCGAACGCGAAGCGCTCGTTGTCCCGCCGACAACACCGTCGACCGCGGATCTCTCACCCGTCGTCTTCATCTTTCACGGTCACGGCGGGAACTCGGCGCAGGTGCGACGTTCCTATGACGCCGAGCGGCACTGGCCTCAAGCGACCTTCGTCTACCCGCAGGGATTGAAAACGCCGGGAGCCCTGACTGATCCAGACGGACGGCGCTCGGGTTGGCAGCCGATCGCGGGAATGCTCGGCGACCGCGATCTCAAGTTCTTCGATGCGATGCTTGCGACCGTCACAGCGGAGCTGGGTGGCGACCCCGAGCGCGTGTTTGTGACGGGCCACTCCAACGGCGGCGGCTTCACCTATCTCCTCTGGAGCGCGCGCGGGAATCGCCTCGCCGCGGTCGCGCCAAGCTCGGCGTACGCGCGGCGCGGCATCAACCTCCCGCCCCTTCCGGCGATGCATGTCGCGCAGCGCAACGACCCGCTCGTCACATTCGATCGGCAGGAGCGAACGATGGCGGAGATCCGCGCGCTGAATGGTTGCGACCCCGAAGGGTCGGCGCAAGGAGACCGCGGAACCCTGTACCCGTCGCCGAAGGGAACCCCAGTGTTCCTCTGGATTTCGGACGGCACGCACAAGTTCGACTCCACCTGCGTCGGCCCGATGTTTGGATTTTTTCGGCTGCACCGGCGAACCCCGGGCTAGTATTCACGGCGCGGGTCCCCTCTCGCATCGGCACAACCCCATACTGGAGAAATCTGCGTCATGAAGAAGAGACTCGCACTCGCGGCCGCACTCGCTGCCGTCACGGTGTCCTTGGCCGGTTCCAAGGACCTCCCTGACCATCCCGCTGACTCGCTCCGGACCGTTGGACCATCATTCATCTATGACCTTCCGTCGGAGTGGGCCACCGTGAACGCCAGCGGGGAGGAACTCTTTACCGATTGGATCGAGGTCTGGCAGCCGATGTGCGGCAGCAAGCCCGCGGCGGTCACTTCGAAGTTGCTCGAGCGAGTGGCGCTCGACCACCACGCGCAGGTCGACGATCCCGCGAACGTGACGGTCATCGACACTCCGCGCGACGGAATTGCCGCGCCGTTCAATTTGGTCTTCACTCTGGCCTCGAGCGTGCCCGCTGCTGCCATCCCCGCATTCACACGAGCCGAGGAGTACCTCGAGGCGCAGTTCACCGACTCGGTGACCGTGACCATCAGTTGCTCCTTCGCGGCACTCGGGTCAGGCGTCCTTGGCGGAACATCGCCCAGCTACACCACCGCGACCTACACCGCTGCGCGAGCAGGTCTGGTCGCGGGTGCCGATGCCAACGACACATTGCAGGCGGCGCTCCCGACTGGGACTCGCATCAATGTCCGCTACAGCGGAACTGCAACGACGATCACCGCCGAGGACAAGATCTACTTCACCCGCGCCAACTATCTCGCGACCATCGGCTCGGTCACCGGCACTGCGGCCAGCATGCAGTTCAACACCTCGTTCGGCTGGGACTACGACCCCACCAATGGCATCTCGGGTTACTCATTCACCGATGTGCTCATCCACGAGGTCGGCCACGCGATGGGATTCGTGAGCGCCGCAGGCGTTTGGACGAAGGAGTCGACGGCACTCGATCTGTTCCGATTCCAGCAGACGGACGGAACGGGCGACTACAACCCCGACACGCTCGCGGAGTGGACGGCGCGAGCGCGACTCGTGGCCTACAACAGTCCGAACGACGCCCACATCACCGACTATGTGACGGTCGAGTACGCGATGAGCGACGGATCGCCCTATCAGGCGAGCCACTTCCGCGAGCAGAGCGCGAACATCGGCATCATGGATCCCGCCTTCAGTTCGGGACAGACCTACTACCCCAGTTTCATGAAGGCCAGCGACCTCGCCGCCTTCGACGGCATCGGCTGGGATCGCTAGGTCGGCATTGCACTCACGCGAACGCATCACCCCGCAGGCACTCCCTGCGGGGTTTTTCTTTTTTGCGGTGGCACGAGCACGTCCCTCGTGCATACTTCCCGAATGCTGATCGCCACGATCACCGCCGTGCTTCTGTCCGCGTTGACCGAACCGACGACCCCGGTGTGGGTGTGGCTCGAAGACTCACGCCTGGCACCGACCAATGTCCGCGAAACGGTCCTCACCGACCGCGCGATCGCCCGTCGGGCGCTCCGTCGCACGCAGCCCGGGCTGTTCGATACGCGGGATGTGCCGCTGCCTGCGAAGTGCGCGGCGCTCGTCGAGTCGGTAGGTGTGCATGTCAGGACCCAAAGCAGATGGCTATGCGCCGTCAGCGCCGATGCGACCGCGCGGCAAGTCGCGGCAATGCGACGCATCCCCGGCGTCCTGCGGGTCGAGCCGGTGCGCCGTGGACGCATGAGGGTTCCTGACGAGGTTCCCACCAACGGCGACGGCGGAATCGCCGGGACCTTCTACGGCGTCTCGGAAGCCCAGCTGGAGCAGATCGATCTCGTCGCGCTGCACGAGTGGGGCCACACGGGGACGGGGGTCACGATCGGCATCCTCGACACGGGATTCAACCGAGTCCACGAGGCGTTCACCAATCCCGCACACCCGCTGGAAGTGCTCGCGGAGTGGGACTTCATCAACAACGACGGCAACACCGGCATCCAATCTGGCGACGACCCGAACCAGCACAAGCACGGGACCTGGATCCTCGGCACGATTGGCGCGTACCTGCCCGGCACCGTCGTGGGCGGCGCCTTCGACGCGAAGTTCGTCCTCGCCAAGACCGAGGACTACGCGACCGAGACTCCCATTGAGGAGGACTATTACGCCGCCGGCCTCGAGTTCATCGAGGCGCACGGTGCGGACCTCGCGACGAGTTCCCTCGGCTACATCGACTGGTACACGCAGGCCGATCTCGATGGACTCACCGCCGTCACGACGATCGCCGTCAACATCGCTACGGCGAACGGGCTCGTGTGCATCACGGCGGCGGGCAACTCGGGCCACGATGCCGATCCCGCGACGAGCAGCATCATTGCCCCGGCCGATGCGTTCGATGTGATCACCTGCGGCGCCGTCGATGTCGCGGGAGCGATGGCGGGTTTCTCGTCGAGCGGGCCGACCGCCGATGGCCGCGTCAAGCCCGAGGTGCTCGCGTGCGGTGTCGCGACCGCGACGGTGCACTCGACCAACACGACAGGCACCGCGGGCGTGAGCGGCACGAGCCTGTCCACGCCGCTCGTCGCCGCGGCGACTGCCTGCATCCTCCACGCGCGGCCCGATTACTCCGTCGCGCAACTTCGCGCGGCGCTCATGGCGACAGCGTCGCGCAGCGTTGGTGGCGTCCTCAATCCCGATCCCCTATTCGTCGAGGGACATGGCATCATCAGCGCCTTCGACACGGCGCTCCGCGGACGCACAGTGGCTGACCTCAATCTCGACGGCCGCATCGATGGGGCGGATCTGACCGTGCTCATCAGCCGTTGGGGGACCGTCGGCACCCCCGGTCGGGTGTGGGGCGACATCTCGGGGGATGGTCTCGTCGATGGACTCGACGCCACCGCGCTCCTCTCAAGTTGGGGCTGACCCACCCGGGGAGCAGCGAGAGTCGTAGGCTGCGCGCATGATCGTGACGCGCCGCCAGATGATCCAGCAGTCGTCGTTCCTCCTCGGAGGACTCGCCATCGGAAATCTCGTGGGTTGTGGCACCGCCACCAAGACCGCCGCAGTTCCCCTGCGCCGCCCGCGCAGCAGCAAGTTGCAGATCCTGCAAGTCGGCGTCGGCGGCACGATCGCCCCTGCCGACCGCGAGCAACTCACCAAGCACCCTGACGTCGCACTCGTTGGACTCTGCGATGTCGACTCGGATGCCCTCGCGACGGTCGCGCACGAGTTTCCCAGCGCCTTCACCTGCGTCGACTGGCGTGAGGCCTTCGCCAAGCATGCCGACAAGTTCGACGCGGTCGTCGTCTGCACTCCCGACCACAACCATGCCGTCATCATGGCGAACGCAATGGCAGCGGGCAAGCATGTCTACGGACAGAAGCCACTCGTCCAGCAACTCTCGGAAGTCGCCGTCATTGACAGCGCCGTCCGCGCCCATCCGGAACTGGTGACGCAGGTTGGCAATCAACGCATGGGACCTTCCGGTCGCCAACACGCTGTCGACATCTTGCGGCAAGGGCTGCTGGGCAAGGCGATCGAAGCGCATGTCTGGATCGACGGTCCACCCGACGACGGCTCGTTCTACTTCTATTACGGCGGACTCAAGGCCCCTTCGCCTCCACCGGCCAATCTCAATTGGCCCCTCTGGCTCGGCTGCGCGATGGATGCGCCATTCCGAGAAGGACTCGG
>CANETX010000126.1 GCA_947441435.1 Planctomycetaceae bacterium | reverse complement strand
GGGATCGGCTTGATCGCGGCGCCGGCGGCGACCATCGTCCTCGAGGCGTGGTACTGGCTCGCGAAGGCGACGCCCGAGCAGCATCTCGCAAGGCGACACCGAGTCGCGTTCGTCGCCGAGTGGTCGATGCTCGAAGTCTTCTGCCTCGCCGTAGTGCTCTTCCTCCTCGAAGGGGATCGCTTCATCAAGACGGAGGCGCGCAGCGGTCTGTGGGCCATTGTGATAGCCGCGCTTCTCAGCATCGCCACGCGGCGGATCGTCCATTCGCTCGCGCTCGCCTGCCTCGCGCGCCGGCCGAGGGGCAACACGAAGCCGTAATGGAACTGTTAGCGCTCGAGTTTCCCGAGCGCAGCCACGAGCGCATCGAGATGGGCGCGCTCGTGCGCGGCCGAGATTTGCACGCGCAGGCGGGCGTGGCCTTCGGGGACGACGGGGAATCCAAAGCCGATCACGAACACGCCGAGGTCAAGGAGCTGCCGACTCATGCGGATGGCCTTCGCCGTGTCATGGACGATGATCGGGCAGATGGCGGTTGGACTCTTCAGTACTGAGAATCCAGCCGCGGCGATGGCCGCGCGGGCGTAGGTCACGTTGTCACGGAGCTTGGCGACTCGTTGCGGCTCGCGCATGAGCACTTCGATGGCCTTCTCGGCGCTGCAGGCCACCGAGCAGGGCAGCGCGTTGGAGAAAAGCGTCGGACGCCCCCGCTGCATGATGAGGTCGATGGCGGCGCGGCTCCCAGCGATGTACCCACCCGCCGCACCCCCGAGCGCCTTCCCGAGCGTGCCCGTGAAGTAGTCGATGCGCGTCGCGGCGAGCCCCCAATGCTCGTGGGTCCCCCGTCCCGTCTGCCCCATGACTCCCGTGCCGTGCGAGTCGTCGACGACGAGGAGCGCGCCAAATTCGTCACAGAGCATCCGGATCCCAGGGAGATCCGCGATGTCCCCTTCCATCGAGAACACGCCGTCAGTCACGACCCAGATCGTCCCCGTCACCTCCGGATTGGCCCGTGCCGCAGAGAGCCGCTCGCGCAACGCGGCGAGATCCCCATGCCGATAGACGCAGCGCAGCAATCCCTTCTTGATCGACGCCGCCAAGCGAATGCCGTCGATGATCGAGGCGTGGTTGAGTTCGTCGGAGACGATCATGTCGCCTCCTTCGCACAGCGTCGGGAAGATCGCCTCGTTGGCGTTCCAGCAGCTCGTGAAGGTGTAGGCAGCCTCCACGCCGTAGAACTCGGCGATGCGCGACTCGAGCCGCTCGTGGCAGTCAAAGGTGCCGCAGATGAAACGGACGCTCGCGGTGCCCGCGCCGTACTGCCGAAGGCCAGCGATTCCCGCTTCCACGACCTCAGGGTGGTTGGCGAGCCCCAGATAGTTGTTTGAGCAGAGGCACACGACCTCGCCGCGGCCGCGCAACCGAACGGTGGCGTCCATCGGCCCCTCGATCGTCTGCAGCAACTTCAACTGGCCGCTCGAGGCGAGCGCGTCGAGAATCTCTTGGGTGCGCGAAGGAAACGTGGGTGCGAGCGTGGCGGTCATCCTCGCGAGAATATCCCTCCGCACCCCTCAGTGCGCCGTCGACTGCGGATATCGCGCGGAGATCCTGGGCAACAGATAGTCGCTGAAAGCGCTGGCAACGGTGTGCGTCGGGGTCCATCCCCAGTCGCGTCGTGCCGCGGTGTCGTCGCAGTCGGTGGGCCACGAGTCGACGATCGCCTGTCGGCCGAGGTCCGGTTCGAACTCGATCTGTGCGTGTGGAAATGCTCCGCGCACCAGCCGGGCGAAGTCGTCGGCGCTGGGCGCGAAGCTCGCGACGTTGTAGACCGATCGCTTCACGCTCTCCTTGGGGGCGGCCATCAGTTCGAGCGTTGCCTCGATCGCCTCAGGCATGGTCATGAATGGAATCCGCGCGTCCGGGCGGACGAAGCAGCGATAGGCCCGGCCTGCGGCAGCGGCGTGGATCATCTCGGGTCCATAGTCGCTCGTCCCGCCAGAGGGCAGCGTCTCGGCCGAGATGATGCCGGGGAATCGAATGGAGCGGAAGTCGATCGGATGGTCGATGCGGTCCTTCGCAAGCTTGCGGTAGTGGTGGTCGTAGTACCGGCCGAGGTGTTCGCCAGCGAGCTTGTTGCAGCCGTACATCGTGTGCGGCTCGCACCACTGCTCTTCGCAGACCTTGCCTGCGCGCAACTTGGTTGCGAGATCCGGCAGTCCATAGACGGCGATCGAACTCGGAAAGAACACCTTGACCGTGCGGCCATGCGACCGAGCCTGCTCTGCGGCCAAGTGCAGCAGATTCACGGTCCCTCCGACATTGACGTGATGCGCTGTTTCCGGGGCAAATTCCGACCGCGTGGAGAGGAGTGCCGCCAGGTGGTAGATCTCCGCGATCTCGTACATCGCGAGCAACCGTTCGAGAAGCGCGTGATCGCAGATGTCCCCCACGTACGCGTGGTCGCAGTGCTGACGAACCTCGTCGGGCAGTTCCCGAATGTCGACCGCGATGATCGTCGGTCCAACCCCGGCCCCTTCACCCACACACAGTTCCCGCGTCTTGCGCTGCTCATCGAGCGCGCTCAGGAGGCCATGTCCCATCTCTCCCCCCGCACCCGTCACGAGGATGGCTGTCACGCGCTGCTGTCCGGTGGGGATGGATGCTCCGTGAGTCGAGTGAGCGGAGCCAATCGAGTGTGCCATGGTCTCGCCGAGTATAGGAATCAGCCGCCGAAACTCACAGGCGACATCCGTATCGCTCAAGCAGTGCGCTGGTCGCGCGGACCCCGTCGACCTCGCTGAGCACCTTCCCCTCGTACTCGACTCCGATCCATCCCTCGTATCTCGCCGCGGCGACCAACCTGAGCATCCGTTCGAAACTCGTTGCGGTCTCCTGGCCATCCTCGCCGAAGTCGTGGCTCTTCGCGCTCACGGCCCGGGCATAGGGCATCATGGCCTCCACACCGAGATAGCGATCCTGCATCGATCCGTCCGCGCAGCGGAAGTTGCCGAAGTCCGGCAGCGTCCCGCAATTGGGCAGGCCGACCGACCGAACGATCGACGCTACCCATGCTCCATCGCAGGAGATTCCCCCGTGATTCTCGATGATCACGGCCAAGCCGGAAGCCGCCGCATACTCGCAGAGGCGAGCAGTGCCGTCGGCGCAAAGTCGACGCTGTTCGTCCGGAGTCCCGACACTCTGGGCGTTGACTCGGATGGAGTGGCAACCGAGGCCCGCTGCGGCGTCGAGCCATCGGCGATGGCCTTCGACTGCGGCGACCCGGGCCACCGCGTCCGGGTCTCCGAGCGCTCCCTCGCTGTCCACCATGATGAGGAGGCTCGCAACCCCCGCATCCTCGGCCCGCGTGCGCAACTCCTTCACCCACTGCCCATCGCGCGGCATCGACACGTAGAACTGATTTACATACTCGACACCGCTGAAGCCAAACGTCTCGCGCGCGAACGCAGGGAACGTCATCGGATCGAGTTGCCCGCTCTTGTGCATTCGATGGAGTGACCACTGCGCGAGACTGAGACGATTGCCCACCACGCGAGTCGATGGCGCGGGAGCATCGGAAGGGGCAAGGGGCTCGGGATCAGCCGCGTGGGGCTGCCCCTTCTGCACGCAACCTTGAAGTGCAAGTGCGGCAGGCGCGCCGAGCGCGGCCAGCACGCGCTCGAAGAGTCTGCGCCTCGACATCGTTGGTGTCATTGTTGGATCGGCCTCGTGTGCGATTGGCATGTTCTCCGGCCGCCTTGGCTAGTATAGGACGATGCTTCCTTCACCCCTCTCGGTCTTCCTCGTCACCGCCATTGCCGCGGCGACCACCGCCGCCCAACCCGCCACGCCTCAAGATGGCACTGCGGCGGCACCGCAGTCAGTCGGTGCCGCGACCAGCCTCACGGTGGAGCTCAACGCGCTGCACGCGATGATCGATGCAATGGGCAACGCGAAGACGAACTCCGAGGACCGGATCGACGCGATGAACGCCTACATGAAGGAGAAGAACCTCTCCGATGGCCTCTCGGATTTCACCAGCAAGGCGAACCTGCCGACCGTCACGAGCTTCCTTCAGGGCTACCAGGCATCGCTCACGACGGAGAGGCTCAATGGAATCCCGGCACCGGCCTCGACCGACCTCGGGCTCCTCGCACGCGAAGTCTCGGCCTCGACGACGCAGGCGCATTCGGCCTGGGACGGGCAGAACTCGCGATTCCAGCAGGTGGCCGTCCTGAGTGCGTACCTCCAGTCGAAGAACGAGTTCGTCGGCTACCAGAAGTGGGCGCCGGGATACGCCGCTGCCAAGCGCAAGGCACAAGTCGACCGTTACAAGGCCGCCAACGATGCCCTCAACGCGCAGCAGCAGGTCTACCTCAAGCACATCGACGAGATGCATGAGGCGTGGGACAAGGTCCCCCACGGAACGGGTCTCAACTTCAACTACGGCTTCAGCCAAGGCAACGGTCCCAACGAGGGCGGAACCGGCCAAGTCGCCAACACGGGCGGTACCGGGGTCGACGCGCCCTACGCGCAAGGGGCGAACACACCGTGGTCCTACGCCGGAGCTCAGGGTGGTTTCTATGCCGGGGCCTACGGCGCAGGGTCGTACAACGCGGCAGGCGGCGCGCCTCCGGGCAACGACTACAACGTGAACATGGGCAATCTCGGCACGGGTGGCGGCGGCTACTACAACGGGACGAACTACAACTCGTACTCCGACGTCTATCCGGATCTCTATGGGTATCCAGCAGGAACCGACTTCGGCGCGAATGGTTTCAACGCCGCTGGAATCAATCACATCTGGGATCGCGCGCGAGACAGCAATGGACCGCCGATGCCGAACGGCCTCGGCCAAGGCGCCGCCGGAGCGGGTGACCGAGGCGCGGCCAAATAGCCGCCGCGAGCAGCCGCTACTCCCACTCGATCGTCGCGGGGGGCTTGCTGGAGATGTCGTAGACGACCCGGTTGACCCCTTTGACTTCATTGATGATCCGGCTGGACATCGTCGCCAGCACCTCATGGGGCAACCGCGCCCAGTCGGCCGTCATGAAGTCCTGCGTCGTCACGGCACGGACTGCGACTACCGAGTCGTAGGTCCGGCCGTCGCCCATCACGCCCACGCTACGAATCGGGAGGAGCACGGCAAACACCTGATCGGTCTTCCGGTAGAGGTCGGCCGCGACAATCTCCTCGAGGACGATCTCGTCGCACTCGCGCAGGACGCGGAGCCTCTCAGCATCCACATGGCCCAGACATCGCACCGCGAGCCCGGGACCGGGGAATGGATGGCGCCACACGATGTGCGCCGGGAGCCCGAGCACTTCTCCGAGCGTGCGCACCTCGTCCTTGAAGAGTTGCCGCAGCGGTTCGATGAGCTCGAAGCCGAGATCCTCCGGCAGTCCCCCGACATTGTGGTGGAGTTTGATGTTGGCCGCCGTGCCTGCGTGGCCGTGTCCGCTCTCGATGACATCGGGATAGAGGGTTCCCTGCGCGAGGAACCTGACTTCGCCCTCGATCGACTTCGCAGCGTTCTTGAAGACATCGATGAAGCGGTGACCGATCCGCCGCCGCTTCTCCTGAGGCTCTTCGATCCCCGCGAGATCCCCGAGGAACTCGGC
>CANETX010000125.1 GCA_947441435.1 Planctomycetaceae bacterium | reverse complement strand
CCGGAGTGGTGAAAGCGGGTTGGTGACGGCGGGCGTTTCGAGCCTGCAGGGGGATGCGCGACGCGCAGTCGTCGCGGGCACGATCGGCAACGTCCTCGAGTGGTACACGTTCGCGGTCTACGGATATCTCGCTCCGACGATCGGACCGCTCTTCTTTCCTTCCGAAGACCGCGTGTCGAGCACGCTCGGTGCGTATGGGGTCTTCGCCGTCGGCTATCTGATGAGGCCGTTCGGGGCGATCGTCCTCGGCCGGGTCGGAGATCGCACGGGACGCCGCGCGATGATGGTCTGGTCGATTTGCCTCATGGGGATAGCAAGTCTTCTGGTGGGGCTCTTGCCCACGCATGCGACGCTCGGCATCTGGGCACCGGTCGCACTGACCGTGCTGCGCATGGCGCAGGGGTTCAGCGTGGGCGGCGAGTTCACGGGATCGATGACTTACCTCACGGAGGTTTCGCCGCCGGGACGGCGCGGAGTCTTCTCCAGTCTTGCAACTGTCGGGGGACTCGCCGGGATGTTCCTCGGGGGCTTCAGCAGTTGGGCACTGACCGCTTCGCTCGGTGACGAGGGTGTCGCCGCGTGGGGCTGGCGTGTGCCGTTCCTGCTTGGGCTCCCCATCGCTCTGGGTGGTCTTTGGCTTCGCCGCCGCATTCCCGAGACGAAGGAGAGAGCCGCTGCACCGGTCTCGTGGAAGCACGGTGGCGGATTGCGCACGCACCTGCGCACGATCCTGTGGATGATCGCGCTCGTCACGGGCGCGAATGTCCTCTTCTACACCGCGTTTGTGTACGCACCCGAAGCGGCGGTCGCCCACAAGGCGGAGGGGGCGGCCGCGGTGCAGGCGATCACGACGGTCACGCTCGCACTGCAGGCGTTCGCGATCGTGCTCGGAGGCTTGCTTGCCGACCGCTTTGGCCGAAGGACTGTCGCCGTGTGGGGAGGGATTGCGTGCGCCGTCCTCGCGTGGCCCGCGGTGGCGCTCCTCCTTGGCGAAGGAGAGATGTTCGGATGGATCACGGCCGTGTTTCCGATGCTCGACGCGACGATCATCAGGTTCTGGGTCGGCGAACTTCCCCTGACGATCGCCATCGGCATCATCTTCGGCGTGCAAGGGGTCATGATTGCGGAATCGGTGACGAGTGAACTGCGCTGCAGCCTCGTGTCGATCGGATATGGCCTCTCGATCGCCTGCTTCGCGGGGACTGCCCCCGTCTTCTCGACATGGCTGCAAGAGCGCTTGCACTTGCCCGACGCGATCGGTTGGTACTGCGCGTTGTGGTGCGTGCTCGCGGTGTGGGCGGCGCTTCGATCGCGCGAGACGAAACCCGCGCGCACCTGAGTTCCTACACTCGCCCCTATGGCCGCAGGAGGTTCTCATCAGGCTCCCAAGGGGACCCGCGACTTCTACCCCGAGGAGATGGCCGTTCGTCGCCACATCGAGTCGGCGTGGCGGCACGCGTCGGTCATCCACGGATTCGAAGAGATCGACGGGCCGACCTTCGAGCACCTTTCGCTGTACACGGTGAAGAGCGGCGAGGGGATCGTCAACGAACTCTTCAGTTTCCGGCGCGCTGGCGGCGAGGACGATTACGCGCTGCGTCCGGAATTCACGCCGACATTGGCGCGCATGGTCGCCGCGCGCGCGGGTGGCCTCGCGATGCCGGTCAAGTGGTTCGCGATCCCTTCACACTTCCGCGCCGAGCGGCCGCAGCGGGGGAGGCTGCGCGAGTTCATCCAGTGGAACGTGGACATGGTCGGGCTCGAGTCGGCGCAGGCCGATGTCGATGTGCTGTCGACGGCGGTTGTCGCGATGGAACGGCTCGGACTCTCACCCTCCGATGTGCGTGTGCGCCTGAGTCACCGCGGCGTTGTGGGAGCGGCCCTCATCGCCCTCGGCGCGCGCGCAGACCAACTTGCCGAGGCATTCACCCTGCTCGATCGGCGGGAGAAGATGGATCCCGCGGACTTCGGCGCTCGAAGTGCGACACTCGGTCTTGGGGCAGGCGCGGCGGACCGCTTCGCTGCGCTGGCGAAGGCCAAGCTCCCGATGGAGAGCGACGCCGCCGCGATCGGGCGCGCCCTCGGCTGCGAGAGCGCTGCGGCGGAGCCGCTCGCCGAGATCGCGCGACGGCTGCGAGAAGCCGGACTTGGTCCCTGGTGCGACATCGATCTCGGGATCGTGCGCGGGCTCGCCTACTACACGGGAACGGTCTTCGAGATTCACGAAGCGTCGGGAGCCGAGCGGGCGATCGCCGGTGGCGGCCGCTATGACAGGCTCATCGAACTCTTCGGAGGGCCGAGCCTGCCTGCGGTGGGTTTCGGCATGGGCGATGTGGTCTTGGGACTCGTACTCAAGGATCGAGGGAAGCTTCCTCCTGATGGTGGTGCGTCGCTGCTTCCCCGAACGGATGTGTTCCTGATCTCGGCGGGTGCTCCGGAGGCGGAGGCGCTGATTCCGAGCCTTGCGTCGAGCCTGCGCGCACGCGGGCTCCATGTGCGGCACACCTACAAGACCACGCGCAACGTCGGCAAGCTGCTCAGCGAAGCGGGGAAGTGCCGCGCGCGATTCGCGGTGATCCTCGGCGCGGAACTCGCTGAGGGGCAGGTTGCTGTCAAAGACCTCGACGCGGGATCGCAGACGGTCGTTCCCCTCGCCGACTTGCCCGCGGCGGTCGTCGCCCCCCCCGCCACCCCCCCCAACAGGTGATTTCCACGACCGAATCGGGCACCTAAATCACCTGTTCCCGGGGAGGGGAGCGCGGGTCAGGTCGTGATCTGTGAGGTCGAAGGTCAACACACCCTCGGAGCCGTCGCAGCGAATCTCGATGCGCTCGGATCCCGCCCCGGCGAGTGTTCGCCACTCCCCACGCGCGATCGGTCGCACGATCCCCCTCCCCCCCGAAAGGGGCGACGGTCGGTCGATCGACAGGTACAAGAGTCGGTGATCGTCCATCGTCTCGATCGCGACGGCGGCACCGACTGCAAGATTGCCCGGCGCGAGGCGGCACCGGAATGCGCGCAGCCGCCGGTCATCCGGATTTCCCTGCCCGATGCCGCGATCGAGAAGCCAGTCGTAGTGGATCGCCCCCGATGCGGTCGTGTGCTCGAGGAATGCGCAGGTCCGCCAGACGTCACCATCAGCCTCGAAGGGTTGCACTTCGTACACTCTACGCACATGGACCGTCATCACACTGCGCGAAGGATCGCCGGCGTTCTTCTCATCTCGCTTGCTGCACTCGGGGGTTGCCAGGGAGTCAGGTCGACCGAAGATTCGATCAGGCTCGGGAACCACTATCTGGAGTTCGGTGACTGGAAACAGGCATCCGACGCCTTCGCCGGAGTCGTCGAGCGATCGCCGGGCAATTGGCAGGCCGAGTACGGCTACGGAGTGGCGCAAGCGAATCTCGGCGATCTTGCGACGGCTCGTCGATGCCTTGAGACTGCGAACGACCGCTCGCCCGGCAACATGCAGGTGATCGACGCGCTCGCGAGCGTCTTGGGTGCGCAGGGTGACACGAAGCGGATGTACCAACTGCTCAATGGGGCAGGGGCATCGCTTGGATCGCCCGAGCCGTATCTCGCGCTCGCCAAGTACGCCGAGGCGCTCAAGGACGACGACAGCGCGCTGACCGCGCTGCGCGCCGCGATCGAAGTCGATGCGGGAGTGGTGCGGCCGCGCACGGTCATGCCATATCTCCAGTTGGCGCTCCTCCAGCAGAGGCTCGGCAACCAACCCGACGCGATTCGACGGCTGCGACAGGCCTATGGGATTTCTCCGAATGATCCACGCGTCAGGCAGGCGCTGATGGCGGCCGGTATTCCCACCGATGCGCAGACCGCGCTGCCTCCGGGACTCTGAACTCGATGGCGGCCTCTTCGCCGACACCCCAGCGCTGGGTCGACACACTCGCCTTGTTCAGTGACGCGGGACGGCTCCGCGTGCTGCGAGCGCTCGAGGGACAGGAACTTGCCGTTGGCGAGATCGCACGAGCGTTGCAGATTCCCCAGTCGACGGCGAGCCGACTCATCAAGCCACTCTACGAAGCGGAGTTCGTCGCCCGGCGAGTCGAAGGCACGACCAAGTTGTATCGGGCCGACCTTGCTTCCGTGGACTCCGCAACACAGTCGCTGTGGTCGATCACGCGGGCGACCCTTGCCGGGACGGCGCAGTCGGCGCAGGACGACGCCCGCCTTCGAGCCGTCATCGCCAAGCGCAAGACGGACTCCGTGGGATTCTTCGGTCGGGTCGGTGGCGAATGGGATGTCATTCGCCGAGAACTCTTTGGCGAGGCGGGTGGCCTTGAGGCACTCCTCGCGCTCCTTGATCCCGAGTGGATCGTCGCGGACATCGGCTGCGGGACAGGCGAAGTCGCGGAGCGGCTCGCACACGCCGTCGCGAAGGTCGTGGCGATCGACCGTGAGCCGTCCATGATTGCGGCGGCGAAGCGGCGGCTCAACTCAGTCCGCAATGTGGAGTTTCGGCGGGGGGACGTCACGAACCTGCCGGCGCAGGACTCGGAGTTCGATGCGGCTGTCGCGATGCTCCTTTTCCATCATCTCGATGATCCCGCCGGTGCGCTCCGCGCGATCGGGCGGTGCGTGAAGCCCAAGGGCCGAGTCCTGGTCATCGACATGGTGGCGCACGATCGCTCGTCGTACCGAGCGACGATGGGCCATCGTCATCTTGGGTTTACGGAGGAGCAGGCGCGGGCGTGGACACGCTCCGGCACCCTCACCCTGCGCCGATGGCATCGGATCGCACCGCTCGTGGATGTGCGCGGCCCGCAACTCTTCGGCGCGCTGTTTGTTCGCAAGTAACGCGGCGGTGAACTACTTCGGGGCCGCCGGGGTCGCCGGGGTCGCTGGGACCTTCGGCGCGTTGGTCCGGGCCTTCGCCGCTGCGGCTGAGTCGAGCTTCGCAAAGATCACCATTGGGTTCTGCCTCGCCTTGTCGCCGCACCCGAGGCAGCAGACCTTCACGAGCCGTTCCCCGATCACGATCTCTGCCGACTCGGCATCAAGCGCCTTGCCCGAGACCGGACAGTTCGCAAGCGGATAGTCCGAGCGCTGCGCTGCCTTGACGGCCTCTTCGACCTTGGCGAGGTAGGCCAGCGGATCTTTCTTGATCTTCTTGTTGCAGCCCGCGCAGCACGTCCGGATCATCTCGTTCAGAACGACGATGTCCTTGACCTTGTCGAAGTCGGGCTCGCCGGGCTTGGGGAGTTGATTGTCCGTCATCACCAGACAGTGGGTCAGCGGGTAGGTGGCCTGCTGCTGTTCGATGATCGCCGCATCGATGGCGGGAAGGAACTTCTGGGGATCCGCCTTGAAGTGGTCGGCGCAGGCGGGGCTGCAGAAGCGAATCTCGCGGCCGTCGAGCAGCGAGTTTTCCTTGTCCTCCATCACAACGATCGTCGGACTCTCCGGGAGCACGTCTCTTGTCACGGGGCAGGTGGGAAGGGGATAGGGGGATCCCTTCACGGTGGGACCATCCGCCCGTGGGTCGAGCGCCACACCCGCAGCGAGCACAGCAAGGATCGCGGCGGCAGTGGAAGCCCGAGTGAACAAGGTCATGCGCATCGGTGGAAAGTCTAGCGAACCGCGGGCCAATGTCGCTATGATTCGTCCATCCGCATAGACGGAT
>CANETX010000124.1 GCA_947441435.1 Planctomycetaceae bacterium | reverse complement strand
CACATCGTGCAGGGTCATGTCGATTCGGTGGGCGTGGTCGCGAGTGTCACGCGCGGGAGCGGATCGCACCGGATCAGGATCGAGTGCGGTCGCGGCGAGCGTTGGGCGCTCGTTCCCCAGGGATCCATCACTGTCGATGGCATCTCGCTCACCATCGCCGACTGCGGCGACGGCTGGTTCGAGGTGGCGATCATCCCTGAAACGCTTGCGCGGACGACGGCGGGAAGCCTGGCCCCCGGCGCGCGAGTCAATCTTGAGCAGGATGCAATCGCTCGGCTCGTCGACGCCGCCGTGGCGCGGCATCTCGCCATCACTCGGGACGCATCCTCGAAACGCACAACAGGGTGAGGTCATCGATCTGGGGGAAGTCCTCACTCTCTTCACTGAGGCGCTCTTCGATGTGCGCGATGAACGCGTCGGGAGATGGGTCCGAAGCGAACTCCCGGAAGACATCGAAGTGCCGTCGATTCGGCAGCCTCGGCGCTGCGGGATCGTGGCCCTCTTCAGGGAACGCCTGCTCGAACCCATCGGTGTAGAAGAGCAGCTTCTCGCCCTCGCCGAGTTCGATCGACTTCTGGGTGAACACTTCCTCGGCGAAGACGCCGAGCAGGCCGCCGTCGACCTTCACATGCTCCATCGTGCCGTCGCGGGCGAGGCGGATCATCGGGGGATGTCCCGCGCTCGAAATCTTCAACTCGAAGGTGCGCGTATCGAGCACCGCGTATACCGCCGTCGCGAAGCGGGTCGTGCGTCCGACGCGAGTCATCATGTCGGCATTCACCCGCGAGAGCGACTCGTCTGGGTCGAGAATTCGGTAGCCGGTGTCGAGGATCTCTTTGGTTTGAAGCGTTCGGGAGATGACGAGGGTGAGGAGCGCGGCGGGGACGCCATGGCCGACGGCGTCAGTGACGAAGAACCCAAGGTGGTGTTCGTCGATGCGGATGACCGCGTAGATGTCCCCAGAAACATAGGAGGCGGGATGCCACAACGCGGCGGAGTGGACTCCCACAACGGTGGGAAGGGAGCGGGGGAGGAACTCGCGCTGCACCGATGCGGCCAGCTGCAGTTCACCTTGCATGGCGCTGATCTCATGGCGGAGGCTTCCGGAGAAGCGCATCGCATCGACGGTCTCACCCTGCAATCGGGCCACTTCCTTCTGGCGCGAGATGAGCGCGTGCAGCGCGGTCGCGAGGTGCTCAGGCCCCTGCGCGGGGTCGATCGCGAACGAGACGCCAGCGGGGAGGGGATCCGAGCCATTCCACGATCCGTCGAGCGCAAGCACGGGGATCGCCTGCGCGATGGCCTCGCGAACTCCCGCGAGTTGCTCGGATGCGCCGCCGGGGATGCCAATCGTGACGACAGCTTCCGCCTCGCGGACGAACATCGCTTGGTCGATTGGATCGAGCGAGTCGACGGTCTGCGCATCGAGCCGGAACTTGCTGCAGAGCGCTCTCGACACCTGCTCGGCTACGCCATCGTGTTGCGTCGAGAGCACCGCCACTCGCGGGTAGAGGTGTCGAAGCGACTGCTGTTCCGACGGGATCGGCACGGGAGGGTAAGTCTAGTCCTCGCGATGCACTCGGGGATACTCTGGGTCCATGACCGCGAAACTCACCGAGTTGGAAGTCACTCATGCGCTCGGCACACACCCCGGTTGGTCGCGTCGGGGGGACCTCATTCAGCGCATCTTCCTCTTCAAGGACTTCGTCGCTGCCATGGCCTTCGTCAACGCGATCGCGGCAGAGGCGGAACGGACCCAGCATCACCCGGACATCTCGATCCTCTACTCGAAGGTCACGCTCGGATTCAGCACGCACGATGCGGGTGGGCTGACCGTCAAGGACTTCGCTGGCGCCGCATTCGCCGACGCGGTGGCCCGCGCCTGACCACGGCGGGCATCCCGGGGCACTGCCTCGCGCATGAACACTCGTCTTGTGTGGCGAATCGGCCCAATTCGGGCCTCTTCTGCACACATGACGTACCGCGCCGCGCGAGTCAGGTCGCGGGGAGGACCATCGCCTGACGCACGAGTGTCGCGCGCACTTCCTTCTCGGCCTCCTCGCTCTCGGAGGCGCGCGGGTCGATGAGTCCGAGATGGGCTGGCTGCACCTGCAAGAGGAGTCGCTGGATCGTCGAGAGCGGTACCCGCACCAGTGCGCATGTGACGCCGAATCGCGCGGCGCCGAGCAGTTTCGTCGCCTCGTTCGCCGACAGGAGACGGGCGGATGCAAGGATCGCCGTCGCGCGGAAGACCTTGTCTTCGACGCTCGATCGCGAGTGCGAGAGGACCGCCTCCCGCGCATCGCGTTCGTACCCGATGAGTTTGGGCAGGATCTTGCGGCTGAAGTCATCGCGCACGGAGTCTTCGGAAGCCCCCAGAGTCAGCTGATTGGACACTTGATAGAAGTCGCCGATCGACTCCGACCCTTCGCCGTAGTAGCCGCGGACTGCGAGATGCAGGTCTTCCGCCGCTCGCTTCACCCGGTCAATCTCTCCGGACAACTTGAGCGCGGGAAGGTGGAGCATTGTGCTCACGCGGATGCCTGTGCCGACATTGGTCGGACAGGCGGTCAGGAAGCCCAAGCGCGGGTGGAAGGCAAAGTTGAGCCGCGCCGAGAGCGCCTCTTCAATGGCGAAGGCGGCATCGAAGGCGTCCGAGAGCGCACCGCCTGCGGCGAGCGACTGGATCCGCAAGTGATCTTCCTCGTTGACCATGACCGAGGAGTGCTCGTCGCGTGAGAGGGCGACGGCGCGGGGGGCATCGCCGTCGGCAAAGTTGCGCGAGATGAGGTGACGCTCGGCGAGGAGCGTGCGCGTGTGCGGGGCGGTCTTCAGGAGATCCGTCCAGGCGAGCGCGGTCGGCGCGTCAGCGCTCGCGGCACCGAGCGGCGAACGCTCAATCGCCTGCTGGACGACGCGGAGAATCTCTTGCCGAATGACTGCGCTCGCCCGGCTCGTGAATGGGAACCCCGCGATGTTGCGGGCGAGACGGACACGACTCGTGACGATGACGTCGGACTCCGGGCCGATCTGCGAAAGGGCAGCGGTGAAGGGGACGCTCATGAGGATCACGGCGCTCCGGCGTCGAGGCTGGCGATCTCGTCGCGCAGCGAGGCGGCGCGCTCGTACTGCTCGGCGACGACGGCGGCCTCGAGGTCATGCATGAGTTTGGCACGTAGCGCTTGGACCCGACGAAGATCGTCGCTGCCGCCCGGACGTTTCCCGACGTGCGCGCTCGCCCCCGCCTGCGCGCGTTCGATGATCTGTCCGAGCGTGGGCATGAACGAGTCGTAGCAGGCCGGGCAACCGAGTGCACCGGTCTTCTTGAAGGCCCCGAAAGTCAGCCCGCAGGCCGCGCACTTCTGCGGCTTCTCGCGGGGCTGCGGCGGTTCGGCGGACGCAGCCAAGTAGGAGGCGAGAAGTTGCGCGACGGGCTTCTCCTTGGGGAGCGAGAATCCTGCTTCGACGGCATGCTCCGAGCACAGGTGCATCTCCGTCGTCACGCCATCCTTCACCGTGAGTTCGTGGACGACGGCCTGCTTGTTGCAGAGATCGCACTTCATGGCATCATCATGGCTTCATGGCGTGAGTTGACGTTCGAGCAGCGCCTCGCGAATCCGCGCGAGCTGCTTGATGAGCGCGGGCATCGACGCCAGGGGCTGGATCGTCGCTCGGTCGGAGGGGGAGCGCGCCGGGTCGGGATGGCACTCGAGGAAGATCGCATCGACACCCGCGGCAACTGCGGCGCGCGCGAGGAGTGGAGCGCGATGGCCCTGCCCGCCGCTCTCGGCGCCCTCGCCAGGACGCTGCGTCGAGTGGGTCGCGTCGAAGCAGATGGGTACTCCCAGGTCAGCCATGTCAGCGACTCCGACGAAATCGTTGACGAGCCGGTGATAGCCGAAGAATGTCCCGCGTTCGGTGAGCATGATCTCCTTGGCGCCCGCTTCGCGCAGCTTGCCGATGACCCCGCCCAGCTCGGAGGGGGCCATGAACTGGCCCTTCTTCACATTGACCGGTCGGCCGGTCGCGGCGGCGGCGGCGAGGAGGTCGGTCTGCCGCGCGAGAAACGCCGGAATCTGGAGGAGATCGACTGCCGCTGCGGCAACGGCAGCCTGCGCAGCTTCGTGGATGTCGGTGGTGACAAGGACGCCGAGTCGATCGCGCAGCGCAGCGAGTGCGGCGCATCCGCGCTCGACTCCGGGACCGCGCGAACTCGCGACGCTCGAGCGATTGGCCTTGTCGAAACTCGCCTTGAAGATGAAGGGGAGGTCTTCGGATGCGCAGGCATCGCGCAGCGTTTCCGCTATCTCCCGGTTGACGGCCTCGGATGGGTCGAGGACGCACGGACCCGCGATGACGAGGAGCGGTCCGCGCGCGCCGATGGCGAGGTCGCCCGGTGCTCGCCCGTCGCGCCGACCAAAGAACCGACCAGTGTCAAGTGATTTCATGGGGCCATTTTCCCCTTGATTCTCGGCCGGAGGGTTGGCATCACTCGTGAATCTATCCGATTGTTTCGGGTGGAGGCCGTCCCAATACCCGGCCTACCAGGAGGACAGGCGATGGGCGATTCGAACAGTGAACGATTTCCAGCCGAACCACAGGACTTCACCGACATGGTGGGGCGCCTCATGAGGGGCTGGTACCTGCACCGGCCGATCGAGGTCGTTGCGCCGCTGCGCGTGGCCGTGGACGGCAAGGCGATTGGCCTCGACAACCTCTTCCGGATGGTCCAGCAGGACCCGAGCCGGGGAACGAACTTCGTTCGCAACTACTTCGACCGGATTTTCGAGGGTGATTCGCTCGGCGCGACGGTCATCCCGTTCGCTGTTGCCCGTCACCGCATCATGCCGCGCATCCAGCCGGAGTCGATCTTCGACGGTGTCGATCGCCAGTCGATCGCCCACCTTCCGTGGGTCAACGGCACGGTCATCGTGTTCGTGATGGACATGCCGGAGATGACGGTGAGCATCTCGACCGAGCAGATGGTGCGCTGGGGAATCGGCGCGGAGGATCTCGAGGAGATCGCCCGGGAGAACCTCGGCGCGTACGCCCCCGACCTCCAGGTGCAGGTCATCGCCAGCCACGATGGCGGGCGCGCGGCGGTGCTGTCCTTGAAGGACGGCTACGACGCCGCGCGGCTCCTGCTGTCCAAGTTGCACGAGAGGCTCGCGAAGGAGCTCAAGGGCGACTTCTACGTCGCGACCCCGGCGCGCGATGTGTTCATTGCGCTCTCCTACGGGCCAGACAAGTTCCTCGACCGGGTGAAGGCCCGGATCGCACGCGACTACTCGCGGTTGCCGTATCCGATCACCCAAGACCTGTTCATCGTGACGCGCGACGGCGTCGCGGGGACCTGCAAGGCGGCGTAACTGCGGCGCGGGTTCTTCTGCGTTTCGCCACTGAATTGTTGGTTCTACGCCCTATCAGGGCTCCAATCCATCAGTTCAGTTGGGAGCCACTTGATGGGCGTAATCTCGCGCCCATGAAGGTCGAACCTGTCCTCGCCGAACTCAATCGCCTGCGCTCTGATCTCACGAAGGACCCAACGGACATCGAGTGGTTCGCGCTGCATCACGCGTTCTGCTTCATCTCCTACCGGATGGGGGAGTTTCAGAAGTACCTGGATGAAGTCGTGAAACCGGGCGAACCGGAACCGCGGTAGCCCGACGACGCGTGCAT
>CANETX010000123.1 GCA_947441435.1 Planctomycetaceae bacterium | reverse complement strand
GTGGCTCGGACCCCTTGATCACGTGAACTTGGTTTAGAAGGAGAAGAGAATGAAGCGAAATTGCCTGACGACGGCGCTTGCCGCTTGGTCTGTGGTGGCCTCTTCCACCGCGTGGGCGGCGCCTCGCCAGGAGGTCGACGCGCTGAAGCAGATCGCCGAACTGAAGGCACAGATGGCGGCGATGGAGGCGCGGCATGACGCGGAGATCGCCGCGCTCCGCAGCGCGCAGGGGGAGAAGTGGCTCACCCACGCCCGGGCGATGGAGATCCGCGAGTTCGTGAAGGATGTCCTTGCCGACTCGGAGACGCGAGCAAGCCTGCAGGGGACGGGGGCGACCGGAGGATGGGACAAGAACTTCTATCTCGCGAGTCCAGATGGCAACTTCAGCCTGAAGTTCGCGGGGATCATTCAGGCTCGATATGCGTACAACTACCAACCCCCAGAGAATCAGATTGCCACGCCGGGGAGTCCGGTCGTCCCCAACGAGTCCGGCTTCGAGATGCGGCGGGTGGAACTTGAATTCCTCGGACACGTGATCGACCCGAGCTGGGAATACAAGATCAAGCTCTCCTTCAATTCGAACAATGCAGTCGTCCAGACTGGGCAAGGTGTCCAGACCACCTCGAACGCCGCAGTCTTGGAGGACGCGTACATCCGCAAGGACCTAGGGAATGGATTCGCGATCCGTGTCGGGCAGGTGAAGAGCCAGTACGACTACGAGGAGACGGTGTCGGGGGCCGCGCTGCTCTTTGCGGAGCGCACGATCCTGAACTCGTACTTCAGCACCAAGTTCCTCCAAGTGCTGCAGCTTGAGTACCAGAATGACCTGCTGAAAGTGCTCGTCAACTTCAACGACGGCGGCGGCAATCGCAACGTGAGTGCCGTCGGTGGCGCCACCAACGTGGAGTGGGCGACAGCGGGGAGAATCGATCTCAAGTTGGCCGGTGACTGGAAGGACCTCCGTGAGTTCACATCGGCGCGCGGAGCCGAGACAAGCGTGTTGGTCGGCGCGGCGTACAACTGGCAGCGGGGTGGGAATCAGAACGCGTTCAATCCCAACTACATCGGCAACAGCGATGGCATGATGATCTCGTACACCGCCGATGCCAACTTCCGCTCGGACGGGTTCAGCCTCTTCGGGGCTTTCCTCGGGAACACCTTCTACGACCGTCCGGACGCAGCCGCATCGGTGACCTCGCTGGGAGCCATCGCGCAAGCCGCCTATCGACTCACCGACCAGTGGGAGGTGATGGCCCGGTACGAGTACCTCAATGTGTCGGGAGGCACTTCGCCGGTGGCCGCGTCAGGGTCAGGGTTGCCGTTCACCGCGTCTTCGATCAACTCGCAGCACTTCTCGGTCTACACGATCGGTGCCAACTACTACATCCACAAGCAGAAGGTCAAGTTGACCGCGGATGTCGGCTACGCCGCCGGTGGCATCCTCTTCTCCAACGGCGTCTATGGGCAGAACATCACCGGCACCGACTACCGGACCGACGAGACATCCAACTCGACGGGACAGGTGGTCGCTCGGGTCCAGTTGCAACTCGTCTTCTGATCCGCGCCCTGCGGCTCCCCATCACTTGATGGGGGTGATCTCGAACGGACGCGTGCGGAAGTCCTTCCACTCCTCGCCGATCTCCCCGAGGTCGGCGAGATTCCCGTCCTTTCCCGCATCCGCGCTGGCCGCTTCGGCGAGGACATAGGTCGATCCCTTGTGGGCCACCGTCTCGTCACCCGAGGCGGCCTCGACGCGAACCCCCACGAGGGCGTGGCCCGAGCCATCGCGGGCCTGCAGCGTGACGATCACGACATCGGCGATGGTGCCCGAGCGGAGGAGCGCCGCCATCAGCGCGGACTTCGAGTCGCAGTCGCCACCCTTGAGGAGCGTCACGAGCGGAGTGCGCATCCCGCACCGGTCCTTCCCGTCGGGGAGGTCGTCCACGCTTTCGTAGGGAATCGACTGGATGAAGCGGAAGATCGCGGCGACCTTGTCGCGAGTCGTTGCGAGGCGAGGGGCGTGGCTCTCCTTGAGAACCCGATCAGTTTCCTTGAGGATGCTCGCCGCGATCGGTGCCACCGACTGCTTGCACCCATCGACGAGCCACTGGTAGTCCGCCTCGAGGACGCCGAAACTCCCGTCGGCGGAGGGTTCGATGCGCATGCCGTGGTGGGCGAGCTTCGCGTTCTCAAGCCGCTGGCACTTGCGCTTCTCCTCCTCGCTCGTGAAGGCAAACTGGATGGCATCGAGGGAGGCGCCGAAGTGCCGCTCGATCGCCTGCGCCTGCGCTTCGTCGATGGACGCAGTGATGGAAAACTTCCAGGGGGCGATCGCGCCGTCGCGGTAGCGCACGCCATCGCGGCGGGTGATGGCTGGCGTGGCATCGAGCCACTCATACGAACGGCGGATGATCTTTGGCGTGGCGTCGGCTGGCGCATTGGGGGTAAGCAGCCACGCGTTGAATGTGGCGTTGTAGTCCGCATCCTGCGGGACGGACATCGAACCGAGCCCGAGGGCCGTGGCGGCCGCAGCGGCGATTCGCAGGTGGAGTCTCGCACTGCGCCGTGGCGTCATTGGGAGCACATCCTAGGAGTGACTCAGTTGAAGTGGGCCCACATCGGGTTACAGTCTCAAGGTGATGCGACGGGTATTCGCCCTCATGTCCGTCGCGGCGCTCGCCGCTCCTGCCCACCCGGCGATCACGCTCGTGAGTGGCGGATCGATTCCGTTGGGGGCGGCGATGTATCCGACGCGCGTGGCGGCTGCCGACATCGACGGCAACGGCACGATCGACTTCGTCGTGAGCTGCCGCGATGTCGAAGGGCGAGTCATGATCATCCGCGGCTCGCCCGCCGGAGGATTCGCTGCCCCAGAGCCCCTTGTCGTGGGCGGCCAGACGGACTGGGTCGAGATCCGCGATCTTGACGGGGACTCACAACCGGACCTTCTCGTAACCATGAGGGCGGGACGGGGTCGGCTTGCCGTCCTCCGCGGCCTCGGAGGTGGATCGTTCGCCGCTCCGGTTGAATTCACGGCGAGCAGGAATCCTGCCGGAATGGTTGCAGCTGACTTTGACCGGGATGGCGACGAGGATGCCGCGCTCGTCAACTGGGGGTCGGCGTCCATGGAAGTCTGGCGCAACGAGGGGGGGCTCTCGTTCGCGCGGTCGCAACTGATTCCGCTGCAGCCATGGGCGACGGCGATCCCATATCCGTTCAGCATCGCGGCGGTCGACGTCGATGGCGATGGCGATCTCGATCTCGCGACAGTTTCGATTGGCTCGAAGTCCCTCGCGGTCTCCCGCAACGACGGCCGCGGAACATTCTCGCGTCCGCGATCATGGATCACCCCAAGTGTCGAAGGGGAGGCGATCGCAATCTCCAATGTGATCGCCGTGGACATCGATCTCGATGGCGATCAGGACCTCGTGACAAACGGGCTAGTCCTCAACTCACCCCAACGCACGGTGATCTGGCGCAATGACGGCAGCGGCGCCTTCGGCGAGCACACGGTGACGACCGGCGTGCCTCACGGGAACTCGTGGACGGTGGCGGCGGGGGACCTCGACGCCGACGGCGACGGCGACTTGCTCATGGGATCTGCGCTCCCAGGAAATCTCACGATCGCCGAGGTCGATGGGAAGGGAGGCGGATCGTTCGTCGACGTTCGAACCATGTCCGGAGGGGGGTTCACCCGTGCCATCACTCCCGTCGACTATGACCGCGACGGTGACCTCGATGTCGTCACCGTCGACATCTCGTCGCAGGCGATCTTTCTCTATCGCAACGTGGCGGGAGGGCTCGCTGGCGGCGATGGCGGGGGAGGTTCGGTTCCGCCGAGCGAGACGCCGCCGCCGTTCGACACCCGCGACCCGGCGGCTCGCGCGGAGTGGCTCGCGCAGTGGATGGTCGGGGAAGGCGGCATTGCGGGAACCACTCCCGCAGCCTGCGGCGCAGGCGCGGGACTCTGCGAAGAGCCGCACGCGACTCCCGGGTGCATCCGGACGCTGTGCTGCGAAGCGGTCTGCGAATTCAATCCCCTGTGCTGCGAGGTCGAGTGGGATCAGGCGTGCGTCGATGCTGAGGGGGAACTCTGCGACTCATTCAACTGCCCGAGCGAGGGCGCATGTGGAGTGGCGCACATTGGCCCCGGCTGCGACGACGAGCAGTGCTGCCAATTCCTCTGCGAGTTCGACCCATTCTGCTGCGACCCCTCATGGGACGAAGTCTGCGCGCGCGAGGCGATCGACTATTGCGGCGTGGACGCCTGCGTCTTCGTTCCCGATCCTGCCGTCGTCGTCATTGGGGAACACTGTTACGAGCGGCTCAACGAAGGATGCAACGTCCCGGCTTCGGGGGCGATCGCTGCGCTCTGTGGAGTCACATTCGAGTCGTCGATTTCGAGCGACTCCCCGCGCGACACCGACTGGTTCGCCCTCGGTCAACTCGCCTGCCCGCGCACCCGGATCTCGTTTGAGACGGAGTGCCCGATCCTGGCGCTCGCCCTGGTGGGTCCCTGCACGGGTCCGCTCGAAGTGGTCGCGCAACTCGCCATCGCCCCATGCTGGAAGGGATCGCTCGATCTTGGCGCGGTTGCGGCGGACTGGCTCGTCATTTCTGCGGCGAATGTCGATCGCCCCTTCCGTTCCGGATTTCCCTGCGACGAGGTCGATCCCAACGATCCTCCCCCGGACCCCGAGGATCCTCCGTTCGTTCCGGGGTTCTTTGGCCTCGACTACCGGGTCCGCTTCGCCCCCGCGCCGATCCTCGGGGACATCAACGGCGATGGGCATGTCGACGGCATCGACCTGACTGCCCTGCTCGGGGGATGGGGGATGCCGGGTCCAGCGGACCTTGATGGCAACGGCATCGTCGACGGACTCGACATGACCGCGCTGCTCTCGAACTGGGGGTAGGGATCAGCCTTCGCTGGCGGTCAACTCGTTGGCGCGGGCGAGGCAGCGGGTCATCTGCTCGCGCACTTCCTCTTTCGTCGCAGACACACCACGAGCCGTGAGATCGCCGAGCAACTTCTCGGCCACATCGTCGTCGCCGGGCTTCTTGATGTCGTGTGCTGACAATTCTTCGGCGTACTGCGCGACGGCGGCAGCGGTCATGGACGTGCGCTCTCCGACCCACGCTGCGAGCAACTTGTTCCGGCGGGCTTGCGCACGGAACCGCTTCTCCGCATCGAAGGCGAACTTCTTCTCGAACCCATCTTCACGCTGTGAAAATCCGGACATGACTAGACTCTCCTTGGTCCCTGATGGTAACGAACCCTCCTGCCGACGACGCAACTCGGGACTACTCCGAGGTGACCATCAGCGACATGATGGAGCCGATCCACGCGGCGTTCCCCGGGACGATCACGGTGGCGCAGGCGGTGGAACTGCTTCGCGGGATCGTCAAGAAGACCTTCGTGACCTACGCCTTCGTCATCGACGCCGGTGGGCGACTTGAGGGGGTCGTCACGATGCGGGATCTCCTGTTGGCGGAGCCAGCGGCGACGCTCGCGTCGGTGATGCTTGTCGACCCGTTCTGGATCAACGCCGACGACAAACTGATGGACGCGATGCGACTCGTGATCAAGCGCCACTACCCGATCTACCCCGTCTGCGACGGAAATCACTGCCTCGTCGGACTCATCCGCGGGGCGGCCATGTTTGAGGCGCAGGCGATCGAAATCAGCGCGCAGGCGGGGTCGATGGTCGG